>JAHJAM010000011.1 GCA_018814025.1 Patescibacteria group bacterium
GCGGAACGGAGTTTTCCCCCGGAGATGAGGCCAAGTGTCCCGAAGGCCACTACCTCCTCGAGGGCCAGGTTGTCACTAATCCCCGACCAAAGTCAGGAACCTGGATCGCTTGGTTTCCCGAGCGACCGAAAAAGATAACATTGAATAAAGAATATGTCAAGAGATAGACGAATAATCTTGCACATCGACATGAACTCCTATTTCGCCAGCGTGGAACAGCAAGCTAATCCGTTTTTGCGCGGCAAAGCCATTGCCATCACCGGCAAATCCAAAGAACGCTCCGTGGTCTGCACGGCCTCGATTGAGGCCAAAAAACTGGGTGTCAAAACCGCCATGTCCACCTGGGAAGCGGAAAAAATCTGCCCACAGCTGATTTTTATTTGCGGCGACCCGGAAAAATATTCGGAAATTACCGCCCGCTTCAACCGCATCTTTTATGAATTCACGGACCGGGTGGAGCAATTCAGCGTAGATGAAAGCTTTCTCGATATAACGGACGCGGCCCGCGATTATTTAGGGGCAACCATCATGGCCCAGATGATTCGCGCGCGCCTCCGAGAGGATTGCGGCGCGCGCATTACCGCTTCCATTGGCATCGCCCCCAACAAACTTATGGCCAAACTGGCTTCCGAAACCGTGAAACCCAACGGCTTAACCGTGGTCCAGCCGCATCAAGTCATCGATCTGCTTGATCGTTCCAAACCGCAAGACCTGTGCGGCATTGGCCCGTGCCTGGGCCGGCGACTCGAAAATCTCGGCCTTACCAACTTCTCGCTGCTTCGCCAGTATCCCATCGAATTGCTCATCAAAGAATTCAAAAGCTACGGTTATTGGCTGCACCAAGCCGCGCACGGCCGCGACGATTCACCGGTTTGCACCGATGAAGCCGACCCCAAATCCGTGGGCCATTCTTATACTTTGCCCCACGACACTTACGATCCGCGCGAAATGAAACGCTATTTGCTTAAAATGGCGGACAAAATCGCTTGGCGCCTGCGCCGCGATGATTTCCGCGCCCGCACCATCCACGCTTACGCCCGCTATGGGGACTTTACGGGCGCGGGCGCGCAAAGCACGCTTAATCAGCCGACTGCGGACGGATACAAAATATATAAAACCGCTTGGGAGATAATTGAAAAACTGATTAACCCCCTCCCAACCTCCCCCTTGGTAAGGGGGAGGAGCCAAAATCAATCCAAAAATATTTCTCCCCCTCCTTACCAAGGAGGGGGCTGGGGGGAGGTTAACGAAATAAAAAAACCGATTCGACTCTTAGGCCTTTCCTGCTCAAACTTGTCCAAGGGCCCGGAACAGCAATCCATATTTAAAAAAGAACGGAAACTGCTTTCCGTTCTCCCGGCCCTGGATGCGATTCAAGCCCGCTATGGCGCGCGCGCCTGGACCCGAGCTTCTTTGCTCAAGACGGAAATTAAGGCGCGCTCCAGCGGTTTCCATTTTGATCATTTACTTTAACCCCTGTTTCATCGTCATTGCGAGCGAGCGGTTCATCGAGCGAAGCAATCTCAAGCCACTTAGGATTGCTTCGTCAGTCGATAATCAACTCCTTCCTCGCAATGACGAAAAAAATTATTATTCCTCCTCTTCCAACCCCGGCGGGTAAAAAGTATCCCAATATTCGCGCGCTTCCGCTTTCTCAAAAACCTGGCCGATGAACTCCCCTTCCAGCACATGGTCCGCCGGATCCGGATTATCATCACGCAATTCCAAGGTAATCACCACTTGCGTGTAATTATCATAAGCCCCGCGCGGATCGCCTTCAAAGCGCAACACAAACTCGCTCAAATTATTCGTGAACATCTCGCCCGTGGAAAAATAATTATATGGCACTTGGCGCACCAGCCAGCCTTCATAAAAATATCGCTCCCGATCAATGGCCGGCAAACTCGCCTTCACGGTGTGAAAATAAATCCCGTCCTCAATTTGCCGCGTGGCCACGCCTTGTCCGTCTGACTCGAACACGGCCCGCAAATCCGCTTTCTCCACATCCACAATTTCTTTGGAATTTCCCTCCACGCTGACCAGCAGCGGACTGGGCTTCATCACATCTTCTATCGTCGCCATCAGCGGCGCCGGTTCTGCTTTGGGCCGGCGGAATTCATAAACCGCGTACACGAACAACGCCACCAGAATCATCAAAATGAAAACCGTACCGATGCCGCCTGATCCGCGCTTGGGCGTTGACCGCTGATAAGTTGGTTGATAGTTCATAAATCGCTAATCTCTCTTAAAAAACTGCCCGGACTGGGTTTCTTTTTGCTCATTTCTTCGCCTAAATCGTCCAAAACAATCGTGATTTCCTCATCCTCCCAGGCTGACGGTTTCTGCATCACCGGCTGCTTCAAACGCACCTGTTCCACCAATTCTTCCGGCAGTTCCAGCAAAAATCTTGAAGGCTGGCTGATAGCCAATGTATCATAACCGGCCACAATCGGATAAGTCAGAAACAAATGCCGCCGCGCCCGGGTCGCGGCCACGTAAAACAGCCGCCGTTCTTCCTCCAAGCCCCCGTCCTCGTCCAAAGCGCGCTGATTCGGAAACTTGCCCTCGGACAAATTCATCACGAACACCGTGTCCCATTCCAAGCCTTTGGCTTGGTGCACGGTGGATAAAATAATCCGCTCATCATCCAGCGGCTCGGCTTTTTCCCGCACGGCTCCGTAATCCTCGGTCAAAGTCACTTCATCCAAAAACTTGACCAAATTATCATAGCCTTCGGCAAAAATCGCGAACTGTTCCAAATCCTCCAGCCGCTCCATGAAGTCCGGGTATTCGGCTTCCAAATAATCCCGATAATCCCCGGCCGCCGCCACTTTAATCATATCCCCGGGCAAGCGGTTGCCCGCGATCATTTTCCGAATCGTGGCCATTAAATTTTTCCAACCGTTTTCGGCTTTCGTGCCTAATTTCAGATCCAGAGCCGCCACTTCATCAATGGTCTTGCACACCCGCAGCTGATCGAAAATCTTGCCCGCGGTCACCAACCCGACTCCGTTTTGCAAACCCAGCACGCGCAGCCAAGCGGACTCATCTTTACAGTTGCCCACGATCCGCAAGTGCGCAATCACGTCCTTAATGTGCGCGCGCTCAAAAAATTTCATGCCCCCGCGATACTCATAAGGAATATCCCGCCTCATTAATTCAAATTCCAGCGCTTGCGAATGAAAAGCCGCCCGAAACAATACCGCCATTTCCGGCATGGCCACCCCCTCGTCCCGGAGCGTCAAAATCTGATCCGCGATGTATTGCGCCTCTTGCGCGCTGTTGGCCGCCGGCACCACGTTGGGTTTTTCAAAACCCGCGCAAACCGCCTGCAATTCTTTTTTGAACTGTTCCTGATTTTGCGCGATCACGCTGTTGGCCAATTCCAAAATCTCGGGCGTGGAACGATAGTTAGTGGTCAGGCGGAAAGTTTTCGTATTAAAAAAAGCTTGGGGAAAATTTAAAATATTGCGAATCTCGGCCGCGCGGAAAGAATAGATGCTCTGCGCGTCATCCCCCACCACTAAAACATTTTGATGATGCGAAGCTAACTGGCGGATAATGTCGGCTTGGATCACATTCGTGTCCTGATACTCATCAACTAAAATATACTGAAACTGAGCTGATAAGCGCTCGCGCACGCCCGCGTTATCGCGCAGCAAACCGCGCCAGAGCAAAAGCAAATCATCAAAATCCACGGCATCGGCCGCCAGCTTCCGCGATTCGTAAAGATCGCCGATCCGCTCGATCAGCGGAATAATATCCGCAAAATTCGGATGTTTCTTTTCAATTACTTCCCGAAGGTTTTTCGCCGCATTGCGCGCATAACTCAAAATTCCATACAGTTTAGCCGGCGAGGGAAAGCGTCGAGCTGTGGTGTCAATTTTCAATTCCTTAATACAAACTTTGATTAAGTCCTTGCTGTCTTCCGTATCTAAAATCGTAAAATTCGGCGTGCGCGAAACTTGGGCCGCGTACTTACGCAACACTCGGTTGGCAATGGAGTGGAAAGTTCCACCCCAGAGCCCGGTCGGATATCGGCCCAAAAGCATCTCCACCCGCTGCAGCATCTCCTTGGCCGCTTTGTTGGTAAAAGTCACCAGCAAAATATTTTCCGGCGCCACGCCGCGCTCAATCAGATAAGCCACGCGATAAGTAATGGTTCGAGTTTTACCAGACCCAGCCCCGGCCAAAACCAAACAAGAACCCTCTCCGTCCTGGACCACGTCCATTTGCTCGGCATTGAGTTCTTTTTGATAATCAATCTGCAAATTGCCATCGGAAATTGATGGTTTGAGCGTGAATTCTTTCATAGCTCTTGGATAATAACATGAATCCCGGCAAACAAAAAACGGCCCCGGAATTGCTTCCGGAGCCGTGAGAGTCAGGAGGATCAGATGGCCTTGCAGGCTTGCTTCAGCGCTTGATACACGGCCTTTTCCCGCTGGCCTTCGGCTGGATAGTCGGTCTTGATCGCCCGCATGGCCGCGTGCAAGTTCTGGCGCATCAGAGCCAAAACTTTGGTGTTGCGGAAACTGGCGTTGTTCTCCACCTCCGACAGCTCCTCGCGCACGTAGTGCAGAATGTTATCAGCCTGTAGCCAGGCCTTGGTCGAGATGGTTTGCTTGAGCTTGTCCGCGCGCGAGACCACCAGAAGCAAACGCTCCAGCGCCCGCCGGCAAGTCACCAAACTCATCGAGTACAATGCCCGCATCAAGAACACATCCGCCGGATCCATGTCCCCGACCGCGATCAGCAAAGCCGCCTGGCTCAAGTCATTTGCCGTCTGACGGTAGGACCAAGGTCCAAACGGACGCAGGTAAATACCCGAGAGCACTTGCGCTTGTTCCATCAGCTCTTGGTACACGTGTTGACGGCGCGCTTCCGAAGCTTGGCGCAAACTGACGCCGTTCTCAAATATCCGATGTGCCAGCAAATGAGTCTGATCCCGCACTCGGAAAGTGAGATCCAGATAGTCAGCCAGCACCATCACCCGCAAGTCCATGTGCAGACCGATGGTTCGAGTCTTGCTGCGCCGGCGCGCCAGGGCGTCTTGCGCGGAAAAAATCCGCAGCGGCAAGCGGTTCGGATTGTGCCGGCCCAGCTTGTCCATCGGCACCAGCAGCAGAGTCTTCTCCTTGGCTTTCATCTTGTCCGGATCGCGCAAATAACGTAATTCCGCCACCAGCGCGTTGGCCATGCACAGAAATATTTCACTCACCGGATCATAGCCATTCGTGGGCCGCAGGTCCGTGACCATCAGGGCCAGCTCGTGCAAGCCTTCCTGCCAAGTCTCGTTGGCCGGCAATTCATGCGCTTGGTAGCGCTTGTCCGCCATGCTTAGGCCGCGGATCGCGTCATAGACGTTCTGGTAGCGGGCAAAATTGATTTGCTTGGCATCGGACGGATCAAAGCCGTTGCGCCGAGTCAGTTCCTTGTTGGCCACCAGAATATCACCCGATTTCAGCACCTGATCGCTGATCAACAGATCTTGAGCCACCAAATACAACCGATCCGGAATCAGCACCACCAGCTTCAGATCGACGTGCTGTTTCCTCCAAATAATCACCCGATGGGCGAATTCCGGTTTGATCGGATCCGGCCGGCCGTGGCGATGATACAGTTCATTCAAGTCCACGAAACACCTCCTTGGTGCGAATGTAAGGAACGAATACGCCAAGATAATCAAAAAACCGGATTGTGTCAAGAAATGAGTGGAAAGTTTTAAGTAGAGAGTGAACACAATAAAACTCCTTAATCATACCCTAAGGAGTTTACTTTCTACTTTCTACTTTCTACTTTCTACTTTCTACTTTCTACCAACTGCCCCCGCCGCCGCCGCCAAACCCGCCGCCGGAAAATCCCCCGCCGCCGGAAAACCCGCTATCGCTTGAAGATTGAGGCGCCGCCACCTTAGCCGCCGAATCCACAAACGAAGACACTGAATTCGTAAAATTCGGCGCATTGAAACTCTGGCCGCCGGGCATCACATACCAGCCCGGCGTCTTTTGCTCAGCCTGCACTGCCAAAGCACTGGCCCATTTATCCGCCACCCCGAAAACCATGGCGTAAGGCAGATACTTCTCAAAAATCCCTTCTTTCTCTTGCCACTCAATTCGATACTTTTCCGCGGTGGCCAAAAACAGTTTGAAACCCTTGGCCATATCCAAAGCCACCGCGCCTTTCTCGGTTCGCTTGGGCATGAACGGAGCGAACAGCAAAAACATGCCCGCGGTCGCGAAGAAAGCAATGTGAGCCACGGGCCGATCCAGAACCGAATAAGCAATCATGCCCATGATGTGCCCCAAAACCGCGATCCCGATGCCAATCCCCCCGTATGTCCAGCGCGCCGTGCGCGGATTTTTTACGTAAAACCCTTGCGCGGCCAGATCTTCATAAACTTTCGTGGCCACTTTGGCCCGGACCTGCGCGATTTGGGCAGACCGATCCTCCAAATTAACTTCCCGGGCATCGCCAAAAATTGCCTTCAAAATATCCTTTTCAAAGGGCCTTAAAGTCTCATCCGGCTCTTTGAGTTTTTTAAACTTATATTCTTTTTTGTCCGGTCCCCATTTTTCTTTTACCTCTTCAATAATCTGCAAATAACCGCGGGCCGCCAAGTCGATGATGGCGGCCGAAAAATCATGCGGATGAACCTTCGCATCAATCAAAGTGCCGATTTCCGTGGGCCGCAAATCCGCCGGCGGTTCGTATTCGGCAATCACCGTGCCCCGGCCCTTGGGATCCCGTCCGTGATAGTGCCAAGCATGGAACAAAACCGCGGCCGTAATTAGAGGAATGATCAGCAAAAACCAATCCCAATTATCGTACAGCCACCAATTAAACTTCTTCCAGGTACTGGGTTCGTTGACAATCGCTTTGGGAAACTTGATTTGGACGGTCAGCGCCTCCGTGGCGGTAAAAGTAACCCGATCATATCGGGAATTATCGATCCGGCAACCCTGCTTGGTTGAACCCGGCGGCCCCACGAAACAATCAACCCGCTTGGCTTGACGCAAATCGTTTATCCCCTCAATCGCCACCGTGGCCGTGACCGTACCCAAGGGCATGCCCCAATCATTCCCGGTGACATTCCAATACAGTTCGTCTTCCAAATCGTGAAACAGCAACGCGTTATCCACTTGATATTTAATTTTGTATTCAAACGGCCCGGTGTACACTTGATCCGGATCCCCGATCTTGATGACTTGAAAAGCGCCTTCGCGGAAAATCGAATACGGCTCCTTGATATGAAATTCCTCGTAAGCATCAAGCTTGGTCACTTCCACCACTTTCAGGCGCATCGAAAACCAACGGCCGTCGTCTTTGGTGTAGCGAATCGGGATGTAGCGATAAAGGCCGTGCCGGGCTTCGGAAAAATTCCCCACGATTGTTTCTTCCACGTCAAAAGTGCCGTCTTTGTGCACCACAATCTGCGAATCAAAGCTCTCCAAAGTAAAACCGCCCAAGCCCTGGGCTTGGGCGGGGGCGACTAAACCGAAACTGAATACGAACGCCAATGCCAAAAGAACCGTTCTCCTAGCGTAAATATTTATTCTTGTTAATGACATGTTGATCAAAAGTCTGAGCGTAGAAGACTTCGCCCTCCTCAGAAGTTAAAAAGTAATACCAATTATTTTCCGTGGGCTTTAACACCGCGTCAATCGCCTGCAAACCCGGATTGCTAATTGGTCCGGGCGGCAACCCGACCCGTTGATAGGTATTATACGGCGAATCGATTTTTGTGTCTTCCAGAGAAACCCCGGGCGAATCCCCGCCCGTGAGATAATTGACCGTGGAGTCGGCCTGCAAAGCCATGCCAATCCGCAAGCGTTTGAGAAAAATATCCGCCACATTTTTCATGGATTCCTCGGTTCGCACTTCTTTTTCCACAATCGAGGCCAAAGTCAAAACTTCATGCCAAGTCAGATCGTCAATGAATAAAACGTTCAGGTCCACGATTTCGTTTTCCGCCAAGCGCCGCTTGAGGGTGGAAAGCATGGTCGCGGCCACGGTTTCCGCGTCCGCATCCTCGCGAAAACGATAAGTATCCGGAAAAAGGTAGCCTTCCAGCCCTTGATCTTCGGGCAGGGTTGATAAGACTGAAGCGCTGGCCCGCAACGGCGTTTCCGCGCCGGTCACGGCCAGCCATTCGGCTTCGGTAATTTGCGGCAGCTGCTCGCGCACGGCCTTGCCGATTTGCTTGAGGGTATAGCCCTCGGGAATCGTCACTTGCACTTCCGCGGCTTCGGCTCGAGACAATTCTGACACCAAGCGCGAATAGCTCATGCCGGTCTGCAATGTAAAAATCCCGGCCTGCAAAGCCGATTCGGCCTTGGCCCACTTGGTATAAAGCTTAAAAGGTGTTTCCCCCTTAATTAAATCGGCTTCTTTCAAATTAATGGCAATAGTTTCCACGCTTTGCCCCGGCTCAATCGTAAATTCAACTTCCTGAGCTTCAGGCCCGGGCGCAATTAAATAAGCATCCCAGACAAAACTGCCCAACATTACCGCCCCGACAATGAGTAAGGCTAAAATTAGCAAACCAAGTTTTTTCATATTTCGAATTTCTGATTTCTTATTTATTGAGAATTTCTAATTTCGAATTTCTGATTTTTACCCTACCTACTCTTTCCCTACCTACAAATACAACTCATGGCCTTCTTCTTTTAATCTTTTAACAATATCTTTGACTCTTTGCGCTTGCTGGCGCTTGCAAACCAATAACGCATCCTTGGTATCCACCACCACCACGTCATCCATGCCCACTACCGCGATCAATTTGTCCGCCGAACCGTAAATCAATGATTTCCTGGTATCAATCGTCACGCACCGGCCCTTGGTTAAATTTTCTTCATCGCCGCTCAAGCGATCATACAGCGTATCCCAGGCCCCGATATCGCTCCAGCCGAAATCCCCACGCAAAACCAGCATCTCGCCCGGCTGCATTTTTTCCGTGATCAGATAATCAATCGAGTTCTTGGGCAGCAAATCGTAAAGGCGAGTGATTTCCGCTCTGTCGCCGACTCGCCAAGCTTCCTGAATCGCGCGCAAAATCTTGCCCATGCGCGGCTCGTATTGTTCAAAAGCCTGCATGAATTTGCCCGGCGTCCACATGTAGTAATTGGCGTGCCAAAGATGCGCTCCGTCTTCCAGATAATATTTGGCCAAATCGTAATTCGGCTTTTCCTTGTGCTCGACAAACTCAAACGCGGCCACGCCGTCCAGCTCATCAACTTTTGATCCGATTTTGATATAGCCCAAGGCCGTGCTGGGAAATTCCGGTTTGATCCCGATATCCAGCAGCTTGCCGGTTTGCTTGATCAAGCGCTCGCCCACGGACAAACAGCGCAAAAACAATTCTTCGTCTTGAATGTAATGATCTGACGGCACGAAAACGATCGGCTCATCCGGATCCAGCATTTCCAGCCGCGCCGCCACCAAGCCCATGGCCGGACCCGTATCGCGCTTGGCCGGTTCCACAAAAATATGATCATCGGCCACGGCCGGAAAAACTTCTTTAATTAAATCGTAAAAAGCCGGATTGATGGAAAAATAAATCTTTTCCGCCGGAATCCAGCGCAAAAGTCTTCGATAAGTATCTCTAATCAACGGCTCCTCCCCCACCATTTCATAAAATTGTTTCGGCCGCGACAAGCGGCTCATCGGCCACAATCGCGCCCCGATGCCTCCGGCCAGAATGACTGCTTTCATAGGAAATTGTAGAAATGTAGAATCGCTCGCTCCGCTCGCTTGTAGAAAGTAGAGAGTACACTTTCTATTTTCTACTCTTACCTCTCTACCATAACAATCCTACAACCAAACTTACAACAGTTCCCACGATCGCGCCAGCCACCACATCAGAAAGATAATGTACGCCTACATAGACTCGCGACCAAGAGACTAATACCGCTAAAACTAAAGCCATTGCTCCCCAAACCGGATTCGCGAAACAGGTTAAAACCGCGCCCGCGAAAGACCAAGTCGCATGAGCGGAAGGAAAGGACGGGGTCGGCACCCAATAACGAGCCAAGGGATGTGTCTTCATGGCTTGAAACGGCCGCGGCCGCTTCACCATAAATTCGATGCCCAGCGTGATTAACCAAGCGATAAACAGCGTGGGCAAAGCGATCAACTCCGCGGTGACGATCGTAATCACCGCAATCATAAACACAAAATAATGCGCCACGAAAACCGCGAGCGCGTCCCAAAACCCGTCGCGCTCGCGGCGCTTCAGCGCCCACTTGGAAATTTTCTGGTCGATTTTTAATATTTGCATACTACTCACTCGTCATTGCGAGCGAGATATTTATCGAGCGAAGCAATCTCAAGTCATTCGAGATTGCTTCGTCAGTCAACGACTTAACTCCTTCCTCGCAATGACGCGAGGGTGATTAACAAAGCGGCTGCCCAGTCATTTCTGGTGGTTGCGGCAGCCCCATTAAGTGCAAAACCGTAGGCGCCACGTCCGCCAGCATGCCCACCGGCGGCATCAAGGACAAATCCCCTTCCGGCACTTCCCCGGCAATTGAAGGCTGGCCGGCCAACTGTCGGCTGATAATCAACAGCGGCACCGCGTTCGTGGAATGTTCCTTATCAATTTCGCCGGTGCGGACATTTAATAATTCTTCGGAATTGCCATGGTCCGCCAAAATCACCACGGCTCCGCCTTTGGCCAAAGCCGCATCCACCACTTTGCCCACTTGTTCATCCACCACTTCATGCGCTTTGATGGTCGCTGCCAAGTTGCCCGTGTGCGCCACCATGTCCGGATTGGCAAAATTAGTCACAATCAGATCATATTTGCCACTTTCAATTTCTTTCAAAATCCGAGCTGTCACTTTGAGCAAACTCATTTCCGGCTGCTGATCATAAGAAGACACGCGCGGCGAAGGAATAATCACCCGCTCTTCCCCGGGAAAAGGAGTTTCCACTCGCCCGTTCACGAAAAAAGTCACGTGCGCATACTTTTCCGTTTCCGCAATATGCAACTGCGCCAGTCTGGCCTCAGATACGACTTGCCCCAAACTTTTATCAATCGGCTGATCCGGATAAGCCACTTCGACCGGCAAACCATCTTCATACGCAGTCATGGTCACGGGATAAATATTCTTCAAAGCCACGCGTTCAAAATCCTTAAACTCCGGCACCACAAAAGCCTTGGTCATCTGCCGCATGCGATCGGAACGATAATTGAAGAAAATTATGGCGTCATTATCTTGAATCCGGCCCACGGGCGCCCCGCCATCGTTCATAACCGTGGGTAGAAATTCCTCATCGTAAACTTTCTTGGCATATGAATCTTTCAGGGCTTTGATTGGATCATCCGCGGTCGGCCCCTGTCCCAAGACCATGGCGTTGTAGGCCAAGCTCACCCGCTCCCAGCGGTTGTCCCGATCCATGGCGTAAAAGCGCCCGGACAAAGAAGCCAATTTGCCCACGCCCAATTCTTTCATTTTATTCAGCAGATTGCCCACAAAATCCACACCCGCGTTAAACGAGGTATCCCGACCATCAGTAAATCCATGCACGAAAACTTTTTCCAAAGCCTGCTGTTTGGCCAAGGTCAACAAAGTGTGGCAATGGGTATCCATGGCGTGGATCCGACCCGGGCTCACCAAGCCCACCAAATGCAATGCGCTCTTGTGTTGTTTGACATGATTAACCGCGTCCATGAAAGCTTTATTTTCAAAAAAATCCCCCTGTTCAATGTCGCGATCAATTTTTGGCAAGGTTTGATAATAAACTCGGCCGGCCCCGATGGATAAGTGGCCGACTTCGGAATTGCCCATCTCGCCCCAACTCAAACCCACCTCTTCGCCGGCCGCGCGCAAAGTCATGGCCGGATACTTAGCAATCAAATCTTTCAAGCGCGGCATGTTGGCTCGCGTAACTGCATTGCCCGGGCTATCCGGCGCAATTCCAAAACCGTCCAGTATCATCAAAACTACCGGCTTGGGCCGTTGTTCTGTTTGGAAAGTATTTTCTTCCATAGTTAAGAGTATTTTACTGGATTTCGCGGAGTTAATCAAAAGCGCCTTCCCTTTCGGGAAGGCGCTGTTTTTTTGCCTATGGAGTCTGCGGAAAAGGTTCCAAGCCCAGCAAATGCTTCACATCCTCATCGCTCAATCCTTTGTTCTTTCGCAAAACTGTAATCAATTCAATTAACTTATGGTCTTCCTTGCGAATGATGCTAATCAAATCCCCTTTCAAATTCAACAACTTATCATCCATAGCATCAAGAAGATCCAATTTCAATTTATTAAGTTCCTTTTGAAATTCTTCTTTAGAAACTAATTTATCTAATTCGTCATGCAATTCCTCCTTGGTCACCATATTATCCCGAAGAAATTCCATGATCTCATTGGTTGTCACATTGTCATTTACCATATATTTTCATTATAACCAGCCATGAACCCTTGGTCAAAATTAACTCACTTCCTCCTCAATTTCCATTAACCGATTATATTTGGCAATTCTCTCCGAACGCGAGAGCGAGCCGGTTTTGATGAACTCCGCGTTCACGGCCACGGCCAAATCCGCGATGAACGTATCCGCGGTCTCACCCGAGCGATGCGACACGGAAACTTTATACTTATTCTGTTGCGCCAAGAGAATTGCATCAATTGATTCAGACAATGAACCAATCTGATTCACCTTAATCAAAATCGCGTTTGCACATCCTAAATCAATTCCCTTTTGCAAGCGCTCGGTGTTGGTCACGAAAAAATCATCGCCCACCAGAGTGATTTTCTTGCCCAGCGTGTTGGTCAGGCGAATCCAGCCGTCCCAATCGTCCTGATCCAAGGCATCCTCAATGGAAACAATCGGATATTTCTTCACCCAGCCGGCAAACAACTTAATCATTTGATCAGAAGTAAACTTTTTCTGATCAACCCTCAGTTCATACTTCTTGGTCTTGGTGTTATAAACCTCGCTGACTGCCGGATCCATGGCAATCACCGCATCGCGTCCCGGCTGATAGCCCGCGGCCTTGATGGCCTTCATAATAAATTGCAAAGCCTCTTCATTTTTCTTCAAGGGCACGGCGTAGCCGCCTTCGTCCCCCACCAAGGTCGAAAAACCTTTAGCCTTCAATTCGCGGCCTAAAGCGTGAAACACTTCTGATCCGCAGCGCACCCGCTCCGCAAATTTTTTCTGCAACGGCACGACCATAAATTCCTGGAAGTCCAAAATCCAGCCCGCGTGCGCGCCGCCGTTTAAAATGTTCATAGTGGGCGTGGGCAAACGATAATTATCGTAAGGCAGATCAAAAGCCTGGCGCAAATATGCATACAAAGGCAACTTCTTGGCTTTCGCGCCCGCGCGCGCACATGCCAGTGACACGCCCAAAATTGCATTCGCTCCCAGCTTGCTTTTGTTCAAAGTGCCGTCCAGCATGATCATTTTCTGATCGATCGCCCGCTGTTTAGTAACATCCATGCCTTTCAAGACCTTGGCGATTTTCTTATTGACATTATCCACGGCTTGCAACACCCCTTTGCCTCCGTAACGCTTCTTATCCCCGTCGCGCAATTCTAAAGCTTCATGGATGCCGGTTGAAGCTCCGCTCGGCACCGAAGCCGTGCCGGCCATTCCGTTAGTTAGCAAAACCGTCACGTTGACCGTGGGATTGCCGCGCGAGTCTAAAATCTCATGCGCGTGAATGGCTTCAATGGCATTAGACATAAATAACTAATTTAATTTGTTTTTTAAACGATCCGCGCTACGGCCCAGCAAGGCCACGACCACGACCACAATCACGGTGATGACCGCCGCGTAAATAAACTTGGCCGTTAATGAACCGTTATCCAGCGGCCAAATCTTGACAAACAATTCTTGGATGGCCGAATTCCACGCCAAAGCCGCCACCAAGCCAAAGCCGGCCGCGGCTAAAGTGGTCACCTTTTCCAAAATCTCCAATTTGAGACTAGTTTTTTTCTCTTCTTTTTCGTTCATAAAAATCTTTTACATCTTTAAAGCTTCCAACCCCGGCAGTTCCTCGCCCGCTAAATACGCCAGCATGGCCCCGCCGCCGGTTGAAAGTAAAGTATAGCGCTCCGCTACCTTGGCCGCCTCGACAATCGGCGCCGTATCCCCGCCTCCGGTCACGGTCACGGCTTTGCCGGTCCGCGCCGCAATCGCCTTAGCCAAATCAATTGTTCCTTTGCAAAATGTTTTCGATTCACAATAGCCAAACGGCCCGTTCCAAATAATCGTCCGCGCCGAGCCGATGCGCTTTTTAAAAATCTTTAAAGTTTCTAAGCCGATATCCCCAATCACGTCAGTCGCTGCGATCTCGTCAACCGCCACGTTTCGCACTTTTACGCCGGTTCGCAAAGATTTCGCAACTTTTACGTCCACGGGCAGAATGATTTTATTGGGCCAACGTTTTAATAATTGCCTGGCCAGCGGCACGCCTTCGGCATCATAAATCGATTTGCCGACCGGCAAATCTTGAGCTTTCAAAAAAGCCGTGCCCAGAGCCCCGCCCACCAACACGATATCCACCTTGGGCAAAAAACGCTGCAGCAAAGGCATTTTGGTACGCACTTTTAATCCGCCCACGGCCAAAATTACCGGATTTTGCGGCCGGCGAATCACCTTGTTCAGAATCGCAATTTCATTTTGAATCAACGGTCCGGCATACGAAGGCAGTTCATCGGTAATCGCGTCCACGCTGGCGTGCGCTCGATGGCACACGGAAAAAGCATCATTAATATAAATATCCGCCAGCTGAGCCAAAGCCTGAGCCAAGGAAGGCGCATTGGCTTTTTCCCGCGCGTCGAAACGAATATTTTCCAACAGCAATACCTCGCCATCCTCCATCTTTTCCACCAATTTAAGAACTTTCGGCCCGACAATTTCTCGAGACAGTTTCACTGGAATTTTTAATAATTGTTCCAAGCGCTTGGCAATCGGCCGCAAAGAATAAGCTGAGACGCGCTTGCCCTCGGGCCGGCCCAAGTGGCTGATCACGATCACCTTAGCGCCTTTTTGCGACAGCCATTCCAAATCAACCGCGGCCCGGGCCACCTTGCCGAACACCCCGTCCACGGCCTTGCCTTTGGCAATCGGAACATTAGCGTCGATTCGCACCAACACCTTTTTCCCTTTTAAATTCATGTCGCTGCGCAAAATTCGCAAACGCATAGTCAATCTCTTCTTAAGCGAATCGCCCCGTATTCTTCACCATGTCAAGCAAGTGCACTGAATACCCCCATTCATTATCATACCAAGCCATCACCTTAACCAAATCGCCATCCACCACCCGAGTCAGCGCCAAATCCGCCACTGACGAATACGGATTCTTAATAAAATCTGAAGAAACCAAAGGCTCATCAGTCACGGAGAAAATCCCCTTCCAGCGCGCGGACTTAGCCGCCTTTTTCAAAACGCTATTCACCTTCTCAACCGTCACTTTCTTATTTAAAACAAAGGTGAAATCCGAAAGCGAAACATCAACGGTGGGCACGCGCACGGCCAAGCCATCAAACTTATCTTTCAATTTGGGAATCACTTGCGTCGTGGCTTTGGCCGCGCCGGTCGAGGTGGGAATCATATTGACCAAAACCGATCGGGCTCGGCGCAAATCCGGCTTGCGGCCGCTCGGCACTCCGTCCACCGCGTTTTGTCCGGCCGTGGCCGAATGGATGGTAGTCATCATCGCCTTTTTAATGCCGAAGGCGTCATTCATAATCTGCGCCACCGGCGCGATGGAATTGGTAGTGCAAGAAGCATTATTAATTACCGTATCCGACTTCTTGCAAGTTTGATGATTAACGCCCATTAAGAAGGTCGGCACATCCTTGGCCGGCGCGGAAATCACCACCCGCTTGGCTCCGGCCGTCAAATGTTTCGAAGCGCCCTCCAAATCCGTAAAAAATCCCGTGGACTCAATCACCACGTCGATTTTCATTTTTCCCCAAGGCAACTGAGCCGGTTCTTTTTCCGAAAGCACGGGAATCTTCACCCCGTCGATAATTAAATTCTTTTGGTCGTGCGAAACTTGATGATCCCAACGGCCGAAAGTGGAATCGTATTTTAACAAATGAGCTAAAATGGCCGGTTCAGTCAAATCATTGACCGCCACGAACTTCATGTCTTTGCGATCCCAACCCGCCTTAAGAGTAGTTCGGCCGATTCGGCCAAAACCATTGATGGCAACTCGTAACATAATAGATGAATTGAAGAAGGATTTATTGCGCCCAGTTTACCATTTTCTTCACAATTAAAAAACCCGCCTCAGCGGCGGGTTTTTTCTAAGCAATGTGAAAGCGGGCAAAGCGATTAATCTTCATGTTCTCGCCTAAACTGGCAATTTTACTCTTCAAATAATCTTCCACTGTCAAGTCCTCATCTTTAATGAAAGGCTGTTCGAGCAAAACCACTTCGCTATACCATTTATTCAGTTTGCCTTCGATAATCTTTTCCAACACTTCAGCCGGTTTGCCTTTAAGATCATCCGACTCTTGATGCCTGGTCTTTTCTTTTTCCACCACTTCAGCCGGCACGTCAGCGCGACTCAGATATAAAGGATCGGCCGCGGACACGTGCATGGCCAAATCATGGCACATGGCGATAAACGCTTCATTGCGAGCCACAAAATCCGTCTCACACAAAACCTCCACCATGGCGCCTAATTTGTTGTTGGAATGAAGGTAGGCGTGAACCCGGCCTTCACCGGTGACGCGCTCAGATTTTTTCGCGGCTTTGGCCGCCCCTTTTTTACGTAATTCTTCCGCGGCTTTTTCGAGATTGCCGTCGGTTTCAAGCAGCGCATTTTTGGCATCCATCATGCCGGCGCCGGTCAACTCGCGCAATTGCGCGACCATTTTTGCATCAATGGCCATAGGAAAATAAACAATGAACTTGAGTTAATTTATTTGGTCTGCGGTTTTTTATTCATGGGTTCGGCCGCATTGATGACCGGCACCTTTTTGCCATCCTCAATCGCCTCGGCCACGGCCGCGCACATCATTTCAATTGATTTCACGGAGTCATCGTTCGCCGGAATGATGTAGCTGATTTTATCCGGATTGACGTTGCTGTCGCACACGGCCACCACTTTGGTCTTAGTCACTTGCGCTTCGGCCACGGCGGTTTTCTCGGTTTTAATATCAACCACGAAAATCGCTTCCGGAATTTTTTCCATATTAATAATTCCACCCAGCTTGCGATCCATATCTTTAATTTCTCGGCGCAACAAAAGTTGTTCCTTCTTCGTATATTTCTTCAGCTCGCCTTTGGCGTCTTGATCTTTCAACATGCGCAAGCGCTTAAGCGATTTTTTGATTTGGCCGAAGTTGGTCAGAGTGCCGCCCAGCCAACGTTCAGTGACATAAGGCATGCCACACTTTTCCGCCTGCTCTTTTACAATCTTGCGCGCTTGCTTTTTACTGCCCACGAACAACACGACGCCGCCGCGCGCCGCCACGCCTTTAATAAACTCTAACGCCTCCTTTAATTTGTCTTGAGTGGTCTCAAGATTAATGATGTGAATGCCCCCGCGCGCGCCAAAAATAAAAGGCGTCATCTTGGGATGCCAGCGAGACGTCTTCTGGCCGAAGTGCACTCCAGCCTTAAGCATTTCCTCCAAAGTAGGAATATTCTGCATATGTTAGTTCCTTTTTAGCTTCAGTGGGATATTCCGGGCCCACTATGGGGAGGATCCGGAAATCTGGTTCCACCTGTTTGATTTATGGGCGAAGTATAGAGAAATTCTTAAATCTCGTCAAGAAATGGCTTATTTGATCAACATCGCATCCCCAAACGAATAAAACCGGTACTTTTTAGCCACCGCTTCCTCATAGGCGGCCATGATATTTTCTCGTCCGGCCAAAGCTGAAACCAGCACCAGCAGGGTTGATTTCGGCAAATGAAAATTTGTGATGAGCGCGTCCACGATCTTAAACTCGTATCCGGGCTTGATAAATAGATTCACGTCCCCGGCAAACTCGCGCAACCGTCCTTCATCATCAGCCACCCCCTCCAAAGTTCTGACCGAGGTGGTCCCGACCGCGATAATCCGTCTTCCCTCTTCCTTAGCTTGGTTAATCCGGCGCGCCACTTCTCCATCCACCCGCACAAACTCCGCGTGCATCTCATGCTCTTCGATGGTTTCAGTTTTCATGGGCCGGAAAGTGCCAATGCCAACATGCAAAGTCACAAACTCAATCTGCACTCCCTTTTCCCGAATTTTACTCAACAACTCTTTGGTAAAATGAAACCCGGCCGTGGGCGCAGCCACGGACCCGATTTGCTCCGCATAAACCGTTTGATATTTCTCAAGCTGATCCGGAACTTGCTTAACATAAGGGGGAACCGGAATTTCTCCGTGCTGGTCGGCGTAAGCCAAAACTTGATCCAAATCCGCATCAATTTTGATCCGAACCGTATCTGTTTTTTCCAAGACTTCCGCTTTCATCTCCCCGATTTGAATTTTCGATCCAACCGACACCAATCGCCCAGGCTTCAACAATACTTTCCATTCCGACCCTTTACCCTACCTACTTTTTCCCTTTTTATCTCCCTCAACAAAAACACTTCGACTTCTTTTTCACCGACATGGCCACGCAATCTCGCCTTAAACACCTTTGTCATATTCATCACCAAAACATCGCCCGCTTTAAGTTCGTCAATGATCTCAAAAAATAACTTGTGCTCCCTTTTACCACTCTGCTTCTCCAAAACCAACAACCGCGACTGGTCGCGCGGTTCCACGGACGCCTGGGCAATCAGCTCTGGCGGCAAATGATAATCAAATAATTTCACTGAAATAGGCATAAAATCTGATTCAGATTCTCATTTTTTCTGGCATCTGTCAATCATATTAGCCTGA
>JAHJAM010000012.1 GCA_018814025.1 Patescibacteria group bacterium
ATAAGTACCGCGCGGCACGGCTGTTATGCGCACAGTGCCTTGGTTTTTGTCCATTTCGAAAAATTGAATGGCATCGCAATGCCCAGCGGTTTGCCCGGCTCGGCTGTCCAGGCCAATGAGGAGGATGCGGACTAGGCCATCTTCGCCAAACGGATCAGCGTCCAGATCTTCTTCCAGCGCCTGGGTGCGGCGGTTGTCCATGATTTGCTTGATGGCGGCCGGGGTTTCTTGAGCGCCCTGGACCTGGGGATGAGGCAAACCGAAAAAAAGCAGGCCATAAATGAAGACTGCCAAAGCCACGAGGAAAATGGCGGGTATCAGAACAGTGCGCAATTGCCGGATTTTCATAAGACCGCAGAAGTTGGTGGTGATTCAGGATGGTGTGTCTTGCGTAATATATACATTTTTGTTATTATTCGTCCACAATTCAATACCCTGAAGCGACGAATCAAGTGAGTTTTAGGGATTTGATACATATTCCGGGGTAGCTTCAGCCAAAGGCTGATCAGCCTCCGGCTGACAGTGGCAGAGCAGTGCCAGCCAAAGGCTGGCCAGCCTCCGGCTGGGACTGTTCAATAATAAGTATGTTCAGCGTTTATGTTCTTCGCAGTACAACCAATAATAAGCGATATGTTGGTTTTACTTCGAAGCCAGTAAACGAAAGGCTGGCGGATCATTTGAGTGGATCGAATCCTTGGACAAGAAGGAATGGCCCATTCAAGATAATTTATCAAGAACTGTTCGAGGATAAGACCACAGCTATTCGCCGCGAACACTTTTTAAAAAGTGGTCAAGGACGAAAATGGCTTGATGAAAATATTCCGGGGTAGCTCAGTGGCAGAGCAGTGGACTGTTAATCCATTGGTCGTGGGTTCGAATCCCACCCCCGGAGCCAAGAGAACTCGAACTGTTAAAGGTTCGAGTTTTGTTTTATACTTCATTCACAGGTAACAATTAGATAATTTTTCCATCAGCGATATGAATATCCCAAAGTTCGTAATGGCCATTTTGTTAATCATTCCAGGTGCATTTATGATTTGCGATAGTGTTTTAGCTTGGCTTGGGAATGAAGTTATTTTTTTCGATGGCGTAAACACTAAATTCGAGTTGGTTGTCGGTTTTGCCTTGATATTTCTAGGGGCGTCAAATATGGATTCAAAAAATAACGATTAGTCCTGAACTTGTTCAGTATCCGGAACCGAGAAAACCGATCTGTTAGATCGGTTTTATTTTTCTGTCCCAGATGACGCGGGGGCGGGCGAGTGCTATGATATTTGCATATGAAACAAGAACATTCTTCAGCCAAAAGTTCGGCCAAAGACGTTTTCTCCTACTTGCTCATGATTATCATGCTGTACGTGGGGGTCATCAGTTTTATCGCCGTACTGTGGCAGTACATTAACGTGCGCCTGCCGGATCCGCTGCAATTTTACTATAGCGGGGCCACGGAAATTATCCGGACTTCGATTTCTTCACTCTTAATCGTTTGGCCGGTCCTGATCTTTGTGACTTGGCTGATTGCCCGGGATATTCGGCACGAGCATGACAAGCGGGATGTCTGGATTCGCAAATGGTTATTGTATTTGACCCTGTTTATTGCGTCCTTAACCATCATTATCGATCTGATCAACTTAACCAATAGTTTCTTGGGCGGGGAATTGACCATGCGTTTTGCGCTCAAGGTCTTGGTGGTGCTGGTGGTCGCGGCCGCGGTTTTTTCTTACTACCTGTGGGATTTGCGGCGCGATCCGGTCAAGACGACAAAAGTGACGCGTTTCGCGGCCGCGGGCAGTGTGCTGGTGATTTTGGTTGCGATTGTTATGGGTTTTTTCGTGGTGGGCTCGCCCTCACAACAGCGGGCGCGGCGCCTGGATGAACAGCGAGTTTCTGATTTAAGCTCAATTCAAGGACAGATCCTCAACCATTGGGTGCAAAAAGGAACTTTGCCGGCTGACTTGGAAGCGCTCAAGGATCCGCTTTACGGATATGAAGCCCCCTTGGATCCGGCTACGAATCAACCCTATGAGCTCGCGGTGCGCGGGGAACTGAATTTTACCCTGTGCGCGACTTTTGACACGGCTTATGATCCGTCCGCGGGCGCGACCGATCGATATTATTACGAATCGCCGGTGTACCCGGTCGGGGGCAAGGGCATGGATATTTGGACGCATGATCAAGGCCGGACTTGTTTTGAGCGAACCATTGATCCGCTGCTGTATCGCCAGGAAGAACCCTTACCAGTCAAATAGGCGAATATGAAAAACCAAGTAATTTCATTTTTACTGCTGAGCTCCTGCCTCGTCCTGACTGGCGGAGGTTGTTCTGAAGGATTGCCAGAAGATCAGCAGGTTGATTATGATCAGGATGTTAAGCCGTTGATCGAAGAAGTTTTTCCCAATAATGCCGTGGCCGGCAGCTGCAATATGATTGAGTCCGGCAGCCACTGTTTGGATTACATTGGGTCATACTGGAATGAACAGGCCATGAAATTGAATTGTGAAGGCGCCGGAGTTTGGAGCTCAAATACTTGTCCTTATAGTGAAAACGGCGGCTGTCGAGGCACGGCCGGCACGATCATGGACACGGTGCTCTGGTCCTACCCATACGGAGGCGATCCGATTACCGGCGAGAATGTTTATTATGAGGCCATGGCCTGCAATTCAATTCCGGCCGCGCAATGGATTATGCCGGATGATTTGCTGGCACCCAGCAATTAGCTGCTCGCTTCAGTGAACAGTAACCTGGCTTATGAATTAAGCGGCTTTCGGAGATGTGGATTTGTTGATATCATAATGAAAGAAACTATTAATCATCAAAATATGGCCAAAGGCAAAAATGCGCGGAAAGAAGTTAAGAAGCCTAAGAAGGATGCGAAGAAGAAGTAAGTAGCTGAAATAAAACCCCCCGGACGATTTTTAGCCGGGGGTGTTTTTATTTGATCAGTTTATCCAGGTCGAGCGTGCTGTCGAAGCGGATTTGTTTGACGAAGTCGGCGGCGTGGCTGACCACGATCAGGCAGCCTTCATAGTCGTTTAAGGCTCGGGCAATGACCGGCAGATGGCGGAAGTTGATGTGGTTGGTCGGTTCGTCGAAGATCAGGAGCCCAGGTTTCTGTAGGACGAATCTGGCGAAGCAGAGCAGGCCTTTTTGCCCTTCCGAGAGCGCGCCCACCGGCGTGGCCAGAGCGTCGCCGTTCAGCAGGAATTGGGCGCCGGTTCGACGGATGACTTCGTTATCCGGCTCATCCATCATGGCCGCCAGTGAGGCGTAAGCGGTTTCGGTAAAATCTAAGCCGGAAAAGTCTTGTTTGTAGTAGCCCACTTTGACTCCGTCGGCAATCGCCGCTTCCGGGTTGTTTCCCTCAGCCAAGGCTCGGAGCAGCGTGCTTTTGCCGATGCCATTTGGTCCGGTTACCAAGAGGTGGTGTTGGCGTCGAAGCGTGAGATCAACTTTGGCTTGATGCGGTTCGTGGTCGATAATCACTTTGACTCCGGAGATTTCAACAATTGGTTGAGTGAAAGGTTGGGCTGGAATTTGAAAATCATTGATGGTGCGATCGTCGCGACGAACGCCGACCATGTTTTCTTCCGCCTCGGCCACTTCATCGCGAAGTTTGCTGGCCAGTTTGCGCATCTTGCCGCCTTTGTGGGCAAAGAAGTTGACTTTGTCTTTGCGATCTTGAATGGTTTTGAGCAACTGCGCATTTTTGGCGCGATCGCGTTCGACTCGGGCCGCGATTTCTTCAACCACGTCTGAATAGTTGCCGTCGTATTTTTCCACCAGCCCGGTGTAAACGTCCAAGTGCAAGACGCCTTCGGTGAAACTATTTAAAAAATCAGCATCGTGGGAAATCACTAAAACGGTTTTTGGGTACATGATGAGAAACATCATGAGATGATCGATACCGTCACGATCGAGATTGTTGGTCGGCTCATCCAGCAGAAGAATATCCGGCTCTTGAATCAGGGCATAAGCCAGCAACAGACGGGCTTGCTGGCCGCCGGAAAGATCTCCGACTGGCCGATCAAGCGGAGTAGAAAAGTTTACGACTTCCAGGACATCGGCAATCCGCTTGTCCAGATTGTAGGGTACTTTTTTGAAAACACCGGCGAAATATTCTCGGACGGTTTGGGTTAGGTGCTCGCGGGCCATCACTTGTTTGGCCGTGGCAATCGTGGCGCCGGATTTAAGATGGATGCGGCCGCGCACGGGTTTTAACTCGCCGGTGATCAGTTTGAACATGGAACTTTTGCCGGCGCCGTTTTGCCCCATGAGCGTGTATTTCACATTTTCACGCACGGAAAAACTGGCCTCTTTCAAAATGAGGTTATCTGAGCTATAGCCGAAGGAGACTTCTTCAAAGCGGATGACGACCTGACTTTGTTCCATAAAACGCGGGTTGTATCAGATGATGGCTGATTTAGTTATCCCAGAGCCGGATCAATCGATTGGACTGATGGGGGATGGCGCCTGGGAATCCAGGAGTTCCTCTTTTTCATTTTTAGAGAGTTTTTTGATCCGAGCTTCTTCTTTTTTGGCTGATGATTCAGAAAATCCGCTTTGTGACCAAACAAGCTGGCAAGGACCGCGGGCTCGGGTGTATTTGGCCCCGGTTCCGGAATTGTGTTGCTTGATTCTCGCTTCAAGATTTTTGGTTATCCCGGTGTAGAGCGAGTTGCCTCTGCAGCGTAGAATGTAGACCTGCCAAGAATTCATTTGAGGATCATGTTTAATCAATAAACCACCCCGATTTTCAGGGTGGTTATTGCGGCCTGAATTTATTCAAAGCTTAATTCGTCGTCGTCACCGTCAGCGTCCGGATCCTGGCTTAAGGCTTCGATGATCATGTCCATTTTTTCGTTCAGGGCTTTTAACTGTCTGGCCACATCATCATCGTGGCCGCGCGGCGCACTGCGGAAGGACGGCTTTTCATAGCGGTCGGTTCGGTCAAAGCGCTGACCGCCGGAGCGCGGGCGCGTGTCTCGGCCTTCTTTTCTGCGGAAGCATTCGAAACAGAGAACCGGTTGCTGGCCAGTGGGTCGGAATGGGACTTCGCAGGGCGAATGGCACTGGTCGCAAGTGGCTGGGTGCATGGGGGGCTTTCCACCGCGCGGGCCGCCGAACTTGCTGCCGCCACGCGGGCCGCCGAACTTGCTACCGCCACGCGGGCCGCCGAACTTGCTGTCGCGGCTGTTATTCTTTCGATCCCCAGAGTTATTCTTATTAAAAAAGTTTTTTCATAATTATGCTGATCGGCGCCGTTTGGATTTATTTGGTCCGAAGCGTCGGTGCGAGTTTGATTTATTTCGTTTAGGCGTGAAGGGGCGATGGCGACCGTGGCGGTTGGGCCGAGGCTGGCCCGGCGGCTTGGCTCCGTGATCGCCGGCGGGCGCGGCTTTTTCCAGCTTGATCATTTTTCCGGTCGCGGTTTTGATCGGGATCGTGATGTTGATCAGTTTTTCGATCTGCTGGATATCTCTTTTTTGCGCGGGCGCGGCAAAGGAAATGGCTTTGCCGGATTTGCCGGCGCGGGCTGTGCGGCCGATGCGGTGCACATAATCCTCAATTTGGTCCGGCAGATCATAGTTCAACACCAGCTGGACATCCTCCACATCAATGCCTCGGGCCGCGATGTCGGTGGCCACTAAGATGCGGTGCTTGCCGGTGGCAAAGCCTCTAAGGGCGTTTTGGCGCTGGCTTTGCGATCGGTTGGAATGGATTTCATCCGCGCTATGGCCCATTTGGCGAATTTTGCGCGCGATTTTGGTGGCGCCATGCTTGGTGCGGCTGAAGATTAGGACCGAGCCTTTATATTCTTCCAAGATTTGTTCTAAAAGATCCATTCTTTCCGTGCGCTGGACCATGATAATTTCTTGATCGACTTTGTCGGCCGTGGTGCCGGATTTGGCCACCTCGATGCGCAAGGGTTTCTTCATGTATTGATTGGCGATGGCCGCAATGGCATCGGGCATGGTGGCGGAAAACAGCATGGTTTGGCGATCCTTGGGCACGACCGTGAGAATGCGCTTGAGCTGGGGCGCAAAACCCATGTCCAGCATGCGATCGGCTTCGTCCAAGATCAGAATGCCGACATTGGAAAGATTGACGCGTTTTTGCTCGAGGTGATCGATCAAGCGACCGGGCGTGGCCACGATCACATGCGGCTTGGCCTTGAGCTGGCGAATTTGCGGCTGCGGGTTGATGCCGCCGATGATTAAGGCGGTGCGCAAGCCCACGGCGCCCGCGATCTTGCGAAAAGTTTCTTCCACTTGCACGGCCAGTTCGCGGGTGGGCAACAAGACCAGTCCGACTTGCTTGGTGGTGCCGATGTGCTGGAGCACGGGAATGGCAAAAGCCAAAGTTTTGCCGGAACCGGTTTGGGCGATGCCCACCACATCTTCGCCGGCCGTGGCCACCGGAATGGCTTTGAATTGGATCGGGGTGGGGTGGTCAAAACCAAGCGCGGCAATGCGTTTGAGCAAGCCTTGGGAAATTCCCAGGCCCTGAAAGTCTTGTTGTTTGAGTTCATTTCTAGACATGAATGCCTTAGACTATCCTGTTTTAGCGGATATGTCAATTAATTTAGCCTAAAATTGTCTTTCAAGAGCGGTTCGTATTATGTCGGGATTGATGATAAGCTTAATAAAAGAGCCTAATTCACCGTTAAATCATCATTTATGTCAAAGTGTCCGTTCTGCAAATTGGAGGTTAATTTGGACAGCGTACAGAGAGAAAAGAAGGGGATCGGTATTTTCAAGCAAGAGACCTTGTACTACTGCCCGCATTGCCAATCAATCTTGGGCTTTAGCCGGGGGAAGTATACAAGTTAGGAATTAAGAAAACACCGACAAGTTCGGTGTTTTTTGGTATAATCAGATGAAATATTTTTTAATGTTTTATGAATAGAATTACTCCGTTACTCGTAGCTTTATTGCAGTCATATTTTTTCATCATCGTCGTGGCCTTGAGTGCGGCGCTTTTGTTTCCGAATAATGTTATCGGATTGGCGCCGTTTGGCACTTTCTTTTTGCAAATCATTTTTTTCCTGACCAGCCTGAAGCTCGATCCGCAAGAGGTTTTGAAGGCGATCAGAAACTGGCCCTTGCTATTGGCTGCGAATGCGTTCACCTTGATAATTTTACCGGCGGTAACTTACGTGGTTGCACGTTCGTTGGTGCCGGATTTGGCTGTCCCCCTCATGCTGATTGCTGCTTTGCCGACCGGTATGACGGCTCCGTTACTGTGCGAGGTGGTGGGCGGCCGGGTAGGCTTGGCTTTGGTTGTAGCTTTAACCACTTCGCTTCTTGCTCCTCTTTCCATTCCGCTGGTGGTCGGTACTTTGGCCAGCACGGCCGTGAACGTGAGCATGTTGACCATGTTTTGGAGTTTGGTCAAGGTGATAATCATGCCTTTTATTCTCGCGCAGATCGTCAAAAAATTGTGGGATCGCAAGATTCGTTTTACCTTTTTTACGTTTAAGCCGGTTTCGTTAATTTTGCTGGGTTTGCTGATTGCCGGAGCCGTTGCTAAGCAAGCGGATTACATCATCGACAATTTCGGAAACGTGGTTATCAGCCAGCTGATTGTTCTGAGTATTTATATGTTGGCCGTCCTGCTCGTTGGATATTACGTGGCTTTTTGGCGCCAATGCGATGAACGAGCAACTGTGGCCGTGTCCATGGCCTATATGAATTTTACGCTCGGGATATATTTAGCTGGCCAATTTTTCAATGATCCAAATGTCCTTTTGGCTTCAGTCCTGGTTATTTTTCCTTGGGCTTTGAGCCTTTTTCCGTTCAAGTGGATCGTCCGGCGTTTTGTCTGCTCAAGTTAACAATCTTCCCGACTTGTTAGAATTTTATTCCGGTCTGAGAAACACCGACAAGTTCGGTGTTTTTTGGTATCATTAACCCATGTCGATTAAGGAGCGCTACAAAAAGATCAAATTTTTTCTGGAAAAGTATGAGCGGTTCATGGTGCCGGGCATGCTGGTTTTGGGCGTCATCGCGGACTTCGTGACTTTTCGGTCGATCCGAATCTCGACCGCGTTTATTATTTTGGGAATCTATTTAGTGCTGGCCGGATTGGCCATTGCCTTCATCAATCTCGTGGATGAGAAGGTTTGGAGTCAGAACCTGATTGTTAAGTACTTGCGATTAGTTGCGCCTTTGGCCGTGCAGTTTACTTTCGGCGCCCTGCTTTCCGCGTCATTAATTTTTTATTGGTTTAGCGGCGCCTTGTCCGTGTCCTGGCCATTCATTATCATCATCGCGCTTTTGATGATGAGCAACGAGGTTTTGCGCGAATATTATCTGTCGCCGTCAGTCCAGATCAGCGTGTATTTCTTTATTTTGTTTTCGATTTTTTCGTTGATGTTTCCGTTTTTTACCAATTCGATTGAGGTTTGGGTGTTTGTGGCGGGCGGCATTGCCAGCCTGGCCGCAATTTCGATTTATGTCAGGCTGTTGTCGAGATTTATCATCCAGATCAAACAGCAGCGATATTTGATGTTCTGGATGATCGGGATAATTTTTGCGCTCATGAACGGATTGTATTTTACGAATTCAATTCCCCCAATCCCGCTGTCTTTGCGCGAGGCCGGAGCCTATCATCAGGTAGTGCGGGCTGGGGATAACTATGTGGTGCAAGCGGAAGCGGAATCGCTCCTACAGCGTCTTTGGCCCGGGCAGACCATTCACGCGAACCAAGGCGAACGAATTTACGTCTTTTCATCCGTGTTCGCGCCCGCGGACTTGAAGACGCGGATTTATCATGATTGGCAGTACCGACAAAATGGAAAATGGGTGACGCGCAGCCGGCCATCTTTTGCGGTCAGCGGGGGACGAGAGGCGGGCTATCGCGGGTATTCATATTCGACCAATTTGGCGCCGGGCCAATGGCGGGTGCAAGTGGAAACGGAAAGAGGACAGGTTTTGGGTCGAGTCAGATTTACAGTAGAATCAAGAGCGGAAGATGTTAACTTAATTGAATTAGTAAAATAATATGGATTCACATCGGCGCAGTATCGTTAAGGCGATCAGTTGGCGCATGATTGCGTCTTTGACGACCTTTGCTTTAGTTTATCTTTTCACGGGTGAAATCACCTTATCCGTTCAAGTGGGAATTCTTGATGTGGTTTTGAAAATGATTTTTTATTACGGTCATGAGCGAGTTTGGAATAAGATTAATTATGGAATTACGGCGAAAAAAGCCAATTAATACCACAACCGGGTTGTGGTATTTTGATTAGGGATTGAGCAGGGTATCAAGCTCTGTTTTTTTGTTTAAAAAATCCGGCAGCTCTTCTTCGGATAAACTTTCGCCTTTGGGGAATTCGATTTCCAGGGGGTTAACCAGCTCGCCGTGGACTTTGACTTGATAATGCAAGTGCGGACCCGTGGAATGGCCGGTGGAGCCCACGTAACCGATCACTTGTCCTTGTTCGACTTCCGAGCCCACGCGCAGGCCTTTGGCATAGGCGCTCAGGTGCGCGTATTGAGTTTGATAAGTATCATTGTGGTGAATATCGATAAAGTTGCCATAAGGACCATTCCAGCCCAAAGAGGTAATGGTGCCGTGGCCCACGGCCAAGACGGGCGTGCCCAGGGGTGCGGCGTAGTCAATGGCGCGATGCGTGCCCAGCACTGAGGTAATCGGATCAAAGCGAGCGTAGGTAAAGCCGGAGGAGATTCGGTTGTATGACAACGGGGCTTTGAGAAAAGGACGAATCAGGGAACTGCCGGCCGCATCGTAATAGCCGGTTTCCTCATTGGTATTAGTGTAGCGATAAGCGTAACTGGTTTGTCCGACGTTGGTGAAGCTGGCCGCGTGAATGCGGCCCACGCCCGCGTCCTGGCCGGCGCGGGTGCGCTTTTCATAAACCACCACAAAAGAATCCCCGGTTTGCACTTGAGTGGCGAAGTCGATTTCCCAGGCTAGAGTTTCGGCTAAGTCGAGAATCAGAACTTCGGACAGGCCGGCGTTTAGACCGGATAAAAACATGGATTCATCGATTGTCACTTCAGCTCGTTCAATCGTAACGTCGTAGGGGATAGGGACGACTTCGGTTTGATATCCGTCAGCCGTGAGATCAACCACCACCAGATCTTCTTTGTTGGGTTCGTATTCCAGAGTTTGGCGCTGGCCGTCGACCGAAACCACGCGGAAAGTTTTATCCAGCCGCACATTGGTGAAGTCAAAAGTTTCAGCCGCGGCTTCGACAATATCCAGAGCTTGCTGATAATCAAAATTCAAATTTTCTAAAACACTGGTAAAAGTATCGCCCTCGGCCACGGTATAGGTTTGTTCCGTGCGCACTGGTTCAGCCGGCGCAAATTCCGCACCGGGTTGAGTTTCGGCTCGGCCGGGTAAAGATGATTGCTCATACCAAAAATAGCCGCCAGCGGCCAGGAATAGCATAATTAGTAAGGGCAGATATTTCATATTTTTTCGCGACTGCCAGTTTACCGCACCTTAAGCAATAAAAAAACTTCGCGGCCAGTATCCGCGAAGCGTTTCTTATTTGATCGGCAATTCGAACCAAAAGGTACTGCCTTGGTCCGCTTGGCTATCGACGCCGATTTTTCCTTTGTGCGATTCGATAATGCCTTTGGCAATGACCAAACCCAGGCCGCTGCCGGGTTCGCGGCTTTGGCCCAAGCGCGTGAAAGGCTGAAATAATTTAACTTGGTCCGCCTCAGAAATGCCGCGGCCGGTATCGGTGATTGAAATGCGAATTTTATTTTTTACCGCGTTCGGGGCCACGACCACCGAAATCGATCCTTTGTCCGTGTATTTAATGGCGTTGGAAATAAAGTTTGCTAACACTTCGCGGATGCGCTTTTGATCGAAGCTTGATTTGCCGACCCGGCCCTTGATTTGGGCGGTGATGCTTAAACCTTTAAGTTCGGCTTGAGCCCGGAATTCTTCCACCAGCTCTTTAGTTAAAGTCGGCAGGCTGCCGGCCGTTTTTTCAATCGGCAATTTTTGCAAACCGACGCGCGAGGCATCGAGCAAGCGGCCGATCAATTCGACTTGACTGGCGATAATTTTTTCCATTTGCCCCAATTGTTCTTGATCCTTGGCTGAACGTTTGGGTTCTTGCCGCATCATTTCCAAACCCCATTTGATAGAAGTCATGGGCGCGCGCATTTCGTGAACGATGACCGCAATGAATTTTTTGAGCGCGTCGGTTCGTTTGTGAACTAAACTTTCGAGATCCTGATTGCGAATCTCCAATGATTTTTGAATGGCCCGGGATTCTTTCTTGGTCATCAAAATACCCAGGGCCGCCATTAGCATACTTAGAAATACAGTAATCCCGAGCGTAATGATCAATAGCCGGACTAAAAAATCGCGTTCAGAGTGTAATTTATCAGCGGCAATATCGACTCCGACGATCCCCACGGTTCGGCCGGTTTGATCGTGTATGGGCGCGTAGCCGGAAATCCAATCGCCCCAAAGATCGTGGGTGATTTCGTGGTCGGCACTGGGTCCGAACCAGCCTTGAGTGAGTTCGGGTAGTTCGGAGACGTCATACTCGTCGCCGATGGCGGCTGAGGCTTCTTCTCCATCAATCTGTCCGTTGCCGTTATCATCTTGTTCCAGGTCAGCATCCACCACGAATTCCCAGACCTCATTTTTTAACGGCCGCATGGTGTAGACATAACTGACTTCCGGAATCAGTTCCGCGGCCAAAGACAGGTCGGTAAACATGCGGCGGTAATCGGCGCTGTTCATATCGGCCGGGGATTGCAGCTCTTCATGGCCGGTAAAGTCAACGGTTTCCGCAATGTTTGAAGCACTATCCATGGCTTGTTGGCGAATATCTTGCAAGGCGCGCTGGTCGAAATTTAAATAAAATATCGTTGTAAAAACAAGAGCTAGTACCGCGGCTAAGGTACCGTAAAGAATCAAAAATTTTATGATCAGCGGCCGTTTGTTGTTTCTTTTGATCATAATGTTTTATTATAACAAAAAAACCCGCGCTTGGCTCGCGCGGGTTTTAATTTTTATGGATCATTTGCAATCTTTGATTTTGTTTCCGAGCTTGATGGCAAAGTCCAGATATTCTTGTTCGTTGAGTGCATGTCCGCTGCGGGCTAAACTCAAATATTTTCCCGGCCAAAGTCCGAAATATATTTCGTTGATCAGTCCGTCTTCTTGATAAACAACCGCGTGATTCATGGGGATGCTTGTATCGGTTTTGACCGTGCGTCCGAGGATTTCGTGCCCGTGCTTTTGGCGTTCAAGATCCAGGTAGTTCAAATTGATCATGACATATTCATTTTCCGATAGATAATAAGAACAGCTGTAAAGACCGGGATAAGGGGAAGGTTCGGTCTTGATTACCGGCCGACCAAGCAAGCCGGCGATGAATTCGGAGGTGAATTGTCCGCACAGATCCTCGACGATGTAGTAGCTTTTGTCTGTGCGGCTGGGTTCGCCCGGAAAACGAATAAAGCCGTCCGGATCTTGCGTTTTTCCGTCTCCTAAGTCCACACTTTGGCTGGTTTCATCAGTGGCCGCCTGGGGCGGCTCAGAATTGCAGCCAGCACCGCACAAGATAATCGTCAAAGCGAAAATTGGCAGGTAAAGTGATAAACGATTTTGGTTCATATTGTTTATTGAATGGCTTTGATAATAAATTTTTGGCCTGATGGCAAGGAAATATTATCGCGGACTCGGTGTCCGAGCAGGGCTGCACCCAAGGGGGATGAATGGGAAATTCGGCCTTGGGCCGGGTTGGTTTCTTGCGAACCCACGATTTGGTAAGTGCGTTCTTGATCTTCGCTTTTTAACACGATAGTTGAGCCGATTTGGACCGTATCTGAATTCTGGGTCTGAATCGGAATAGCGACTTTGAGCTGTTCTTCAATGGCGGTAATTTTGCCGTTGATCCGGCGCAAGCGGAACTTGGCTTCCTGATAAGCCGCGTTTTCTGATAAATCACCCATTTCTTGGGTGCGTTGGACTTCTTTAATGGCCGCGGGTCTTTGATTGATTTCCAGGTCAATTAGCTGTTTTTTCAGGTTCTGAATCTTGGCCGGGGTCAGATAATTATCCTCAGTTTGCTTGAGGCGACGGGTGATTTCAGATTTTCTTTTGGGTAATTGCATAGTGGATATCTTAGCTGTTTGGACACTCTTCGGCAACATTGTTGATATCCCCCCTTGACTTTTCCACGGAATCATGTTATTCTCTCGTTGCAAAGGCTTGGAAGCGGAGATCTGTCGAATTTTCCCACCAAGGCAAAATTTGCAGATAATTCACTACCAACCAAACATATGAAAGGATCAATCACTCGATTGACCGACAAAGGTTTCGGATTCATCGCCCCAGAAGGCGGAGACAAGGATATTTTCTTCCACTCTTCCGCTTTAGTCGATGTTTCATTCGATGAGCTGAACGAAGGCGACAACGTCACTTTCGAAAGCGAACCTTCAGACCGCGGCCCACGTGCTATCAACGTGCAACGCGTCTAAGAGTCAAAAATAGAAAACCGCCCCGGTTTAGCCGAGGCGGTTTTTGATTTTAACGGCTTATGCTATGCTAAAGCCACTATGTTAAGCAAAGAACGAGAAAAAATTATTCGCTCGCTGCAAACTAAGAAAGGCCGGCAAAAAAGCGGTTTGTGTTTGGTCGAAGGAAAAAAAGTGATTGCCATGTGCGGTGATTGGCTGGAATATGAGTTTGATCGCACCATGACGGAAAATTTTGATCAATTAGTGACCACGGAAACCCCGCAAGAGGCGGCGGCCGTGGCTCGGATTCCGCAGTGGGGGATTGATGATATTAAAGCTCGCCCAGTGATTGTGGTTTTAGACGGCGTTCAGGACCCGGGCAACGTGGGCGCGATTTTGCGTTTGTGCTTGGGATTTGGCGCCAGCTTAATTTTAGTAGAGTCGGCGGACGTTTCCAATCCTAAAGTGATTCGTTCATCAGCCGGGGCCATGTTTCAAGTGCCATGGTTGGAAGTGAAAAGAAATGCTCTACAGCAAATGATTTCTGATTTGAGTCGAAAAGTTTACCGATTGGAAAAGACCGCAGCGGCTCAAGAAATAAGCTCAATCAAAAAACCGGCCATCGTCATCGCCGGATCCGAGGGGCAGGGGATTATCAGCGAGATTGCCGGTCAGTCCGTATTTATCAAGCACTCGGCGGATTTGGAATCATTGAACGTGGGGCAGGCTTTGGCTATTGTTTTGCAGAGTTTGGCCAAGTGATGCTTTTTTGGAAAACACACAGCCGCAATAATTTTGGCGAACGACTCCGTAATCGTCTGAACAAAACATGGAATGGTCCGAACCGCCATGTTTTTTAAAATCTCGACATAAAAATTCGATCCCGTATTCTTGCGATAATTTTTCGCCAATCGGATTGATAATTTCCGCCTTTTTTTGGCGGCCGGAAGTCAGGGTAGTGGCGAAAGCATCGTAACCGTGGGCTTTGGCGTAATCGGCCGTGGCGCGCAGTCGGTGTTCAAAACAAATTGGACAGCGCGCACCGCCTTCGGGTTCGTGTTCAAAGCCTTTGACGGCTTGAAACCAAGGCTGGGGATCAAAAGGGAATTCAATCACTTTTAAATTTAAAATATCCGAGACTTTTTTGATTTCGCCCAGCCGGCGATAATATTCGGCTTCGGGATGGATGTTGGGATTAAAATAAAATAAATCAACCTGATATTTCATGGAAAGCTCATCAGGAATCCAAGAGCCGCAAGTGGCACAGCACGTGTGTAAAAGTAAACGGGGTTGGTTATGCATATACTGATCTCGAATTCCGAGAGTGAATGAGAATAAGCAGCTGGCTGAAATGTAGCACAAATTATTTTAGTACAAAAGAACGAACCTTGAGGGGTTCGTTCATGAAAGATTTACTGCACTTCACTGGGCGTCAGGCGCCACCAGTAAGTGATGGTTCGTTCCGGGGTGCATTCGATGATTAGGTTTTTGTCCGGCGAACAGGTATGAATAATATCGTCCTGACCCACCGGAGCACCTTCCCTGGTAAAGCGGAAATCGTAAGTGTTATCGCCAAGATTGATCACATGAACCTCGATGATCATTTGGTTCTTGAGCGAGCCCAGGAAATGAACTTCGAATTGCTCGTTGCTATTGAAGGAAAAGACCTCGCGCCTGAGATCGGCTTCAACTTTGCTCCAGCCCATGCGACCCTCCTGCTGACTGATGCGCAATGTTAGTTAGATTTTTGGGGTTTTGTCAATAAAAAACCGTTCAGCAGAGCTGAACGGTTCAAGTAGGGATTAGCGCACCACACGGATGGATTCATCCCAGTGATGGTTGTAGACGATCCAAGCCAAATCCACGAGAATGGGAATGACCCGAATTTTTTCTTGGGTAATGAGCGGTTGGAGATGCTTTCGGCTTTCAAACGGAATGGAGTCCGTGACGTAAATGCGGTCCACGGGGCAGTCCGGATCGGACAGACGTTCGGCGGCCGGACCGCAGAAAACGCCGTGGGTGACCACGGACCAGACTTCGGCGGCTCCGTAATCTTTTTTCAGCTGTCCGGCGCTGGTGACGTTGGTGTTGAAAGTGGCGATTTCATCATCAATCGATAGGACGCGAGCGCCTTTGACGGCTTCCACTTGGCCGAGCAGAGTCAAGGACTTGATTTCTTCGCTGGAGATTCGATCTTTGAGGCCGTAGACGGCCGGCAGAGAGATCTCATATTCTTTCTGGATCTTGCGCAAGGGTTTTTCCGCACGCTTGAAAGCCGTGGAATCCGGGAAAGCCAGACAGAGCTTCATGCCGTTGGCTGAAGCGTCCTTGATGGCAGTTTGCAATAAACGCCGGAGCATGGACACTTCGGTAATGATACCGGTTCGGCCGGACATGACCACTTGGGGCGCATGCAAATCCATGGAGATGATGCGGTCCAGTTGATTATAGGTCATGCACATCATGGCATCGATGATGAGCGGGGGCAGGGCGAATTCCTGGTCGCCTTCGTCCTTGTCCGAACGGCCAAGGGGGAAGTAGCCGAAAAAAGTCGCGATCCGCGCCGCATGCCGTCCTTTGAGATAGCGCAGGAGAAAGATCAGCTTGATCAGCATGTCAGACGTGCCTGGGCCGCTGCCCAAGACCATGCAGTCATGGCCGCCGATGTGATGTTTGCCCAAGCGAATAAATGGTTCTCCGCTGGAGCGGACTCCGAAGTTGGGATTTACGATGTCAACTGGAGTGGGACGTTCGCTTTCTCGCGTGCCCCGTTCTTCGATCTCAATCTTGAGCAGTTTTGCCCATGACTCGAAACCCGGCATGGGGACCAGAGTCAGACCGCCGTGGCGGTTGTAAGGAGCGTCCATGGCAATTCCTTTCGGCAAGGGTTGCACAAAGACATGGTAAAAATTTGAAGCGTTACTGTCAATGTATTTTTTGCGCGAAAACGTGTAAAATAGAATCAATATGCGAAAGAGTGAAGGAGCAATTCTGATATTGGCCTGTGTTTCATTAATTTTAGCTTGGTATTTGTATCCACAGATGCCGGCGCAAATGGCCAGTCATTGGAATTCAGCCGGCGAAGTGGATGACTATATGTCCAAGTTCTGGGGATTGTTTTTGATGCCGATTGTTTTGATTGGGATGGCTGGCTTGTTCATCTTGATCCCGCGTATTGATCCTTTGCGAAAAAATATCGACCAGTTCAGAAAATATTTTGACGGTTTCATCGTGATGATTAGCTTGTTTTTGCTTTATGTTTATGGCTTGACGATCGCTTGGAATTTCAACTATCGATTCGATATGACCCTGATGATGATCCCGGCTTTGGCCGTGCTTTTTTATTATGTCGGATTGTTGACCGAGAAAGCCGAACCGAATTGGTTCATTGGCATTCGCACCCCTTGGACCTTATCCAATGAAAAAGTTTGGAAAGCCACTCATCAAATTAGCGGCCAGATGTTCAAGGCCGGCGCGGTGATCGCTTTGATTGGCTTGCTATTCGATGATTTGGCGATTTGGTTTTTGTTGGTGCCGGTCATGTTTACGGCTTTTTTTTCAATCATTTATTCATTTATCAAATTTAATCAACTAACTAAAAAATAATATGGAGGTTTCGTTATTTTTGGGCAAAGTTATTGCCCTGTACTTCATCATCATGGCTTTGTTCTTGATCATTAAAAAGAAGTCACTTAAATCAACGATTGAAAATTTCTGGAAGAACGATGGTTCAATGATGTTCATGTCGGCGATAGTTTTAATCATGGGTTTGATGGTGGTGGTTTCACATAAGGTGTGGACTGCTGATTGGCGGATCATTGTTACACTGGTTGGTTGGTTGATGTTGCTTAAGGGGGTAGCTTTGCTTTTTTTCCCAGATTGGTTGAAGAATTTAAGCAAGAAAATGATGAAAGACAGTTATATGTTAGTAGCCGGTGTGATCTGGTTCATTATCGGTTTGTATTTGTTGATGAATGTCCTGTAATTTTTAAAAATAAAACACCGCCTGTGAAGGCGGTGTTTTTGATTAGCCAAACATCAACCATTCGGGTTTAAACCAGAGCAGGAGTCCCAGGATCACCATGACTACGCCACCGATGATGTGCGAGGCGCGGGAATATTTGTGGGTGAGGCCGGTCACTTCCAAGGTTTTCATGGCCACAAAGAAGACAATCAAATCATCCAACATGAAGATAAAGACATAAAGAAGGATGTAGCCGTAATATTGCCAGGTGGACAGGTTTGATAAAGCTAGAACTTGCGTATAAACAGCCGGCAAGCCGGCGGAACAGACTAGTTCAATCATGTTGACGGAAACAGCCAAAAGGATGATGCCAATCAAAGCCCACCAAAATTTTTTGCTTTGGGTGATGTCCTTGAGTTTTTCCATGGTTTTCATCCGTTTAGGGTCACTGGTGACTTTGCAGGCACCTTCTTTATTCGTGAAAAATTCACGGATGTAATAAGCACCGCCGCCTAAGGCCACCGCGCCAATCGCCCAGCGCACCCAGACAATGAAACCAATGAAAAGCAAGAGATTCAACCAAGCAGCCAGCACTCCGAAGTAGAACGCAGCCGAAGTGAAGATAAAGGCGCCGCCCAAAACCCACATGCGGCGCTTGTTTTCCATATTAACCAACAACCCAATCAAGAACACTAAGGTCCACATGGCGCAAGGATTAAATCCATCTAAAGCCCCGATGATGATGGTTAAAACCGGCAAGGAAAAACTCGCGGAGTTGATTTCACCAATCAATGGCAGATCGATAGTTTTCGAAACCCGTTCGGCTTCGGGTTCATCAACCGGAGTCGGAGCCTCCTCAATTTTGCCTTTAAGCAAATCACCAACCGGATCAGCTGTTTCGCCTGACTTGATATTTTCAATGGCTTTCACGAATTCAGTGCCATAATTGTTTTGCCAGCCAATCCAATACCGGTCGCCAATGATGGTGAAGGGTACACCCGTGACGTTGGCTTGCATGAGATTGGCAACTTCTTTCATCAAATTTCGGTTTTCCGCGCTGTACCAAATCTCAAAGTCTTTGACCGCGACTTCGGGATAGGATTTAACCAGTTCTTTCAGATAAAGCTCTTCGTCCGCACAATGTGGACAACCCTCACCGCGAAAAAAGTAGAGATTGACTGTTTGGGCTTCTGGTTCGCTGATCAGAACCGGTTCCAGAGCTTGGGCCTTGGTTAGGCCGGGCGCTACCAGAAGGAAGCTGATCAGGAGTCCAAAAATTGCTTTCTTTAGCATAGAATGTATTTAGTTAATGAAGGGGAACAGGACAGTAAGTATAGCTATTTATGATATTTTGGGCAAATACCAATGCCCGTGTTGAATCGTGATTAAACAATTTTTTTCTACCTTGACCTCAATGCAAATATCCCTTATACTACCGCTGTTTCAGATATCAATCTATGACTTCAGACGCTGCTTATTATCGGCTCGCCATGCGCATTTTTGCGGATTTCAGCGCCACGATCGCGGTTCCAGCCGTGCTTGGCGCCTTGGCCGGCAAATGGCTGGATACTCAATACGGTACAGAGCCGCGGTATCTGATTATCTGTTTGGCCGCGGTTTTCGCTTTGACTGCTCTGGTTATCGCAAAAAAAGCGAAAATTTATAGCCGCCAATATAAACGTTTAATTGAAAAAGAAATTCAAACTGATCCAAAAGTATGATGGTGCCACCCGCGGCCGAAGCCCTGTTCCACGTCGGAGAATTTCCGATCACCAATTCCATGGTGAACGGATGGGTTGGCGTCGTTTTTTTTGTGGCACTGGCTTTGTTGATTAGCCGGAATGTGCAAAAGGTGCCAAAAGGTTTGCAAAACGTGGCGGAAGGCTTGGTGGAATTCATGCTGGCGGAAATTAAGAAAGTGACTGGTGATAATAAGCGGGCTAATGCCTTTTTGCCGATTGTCGGAACGATTTTTTTGTTCATCTTATTTTCCAATTGGTTAGGGTTGATTCCCGGAACTGGTTCAATTGGAATTTGGGGAGTACACAATGGAGAAGAATTGTTGATCCCAATTTTGCGGCCGGCCTCAAGTGATTTGAATTTGACTTTGGCGATTGCTTTGTTCGCGGTAATTGCTTCTCATGTTTTCGGTTTGCGCTATTTGGGTTTTGAAAACCATATGAGCAAATTTTTCAACGTCCGCGGAATCATTCAGTCCATTAAACGCGGCCCCATGGCGATTATTGTGGCGATTATTGAATTCGGGGTGGGTTTAATCGAAATTATCAGTGAAATTGCCAAAGTGCTCTCATTGTCTCTTCGTCTTTTTGGTAATATATTCGCGGGCGAAGTTTTGATGACTGTGATGCTTGGATTGTTTGCGTTTTTTCTGCCCTTGCCGTTCATATTTTTGGAAATTCTAGTGGGCGCGATTCAGGCCACGGTTTTTGCCATGCTGACTTTGGCTTATTTGACGGTGGCGACCAGTGCGCACGAACCTGAAGAAGAACATGAATCCGCGTCCGCTGAAGCGCACGCCTAATTGTCGAATCAGATTTTGCTGTTAGGAGGCAGCAAGATATTAATTCGATAATTCATTATTCATTTATATGGAACCAGAAGCAGTCCTTACCCTGACTAAGGGTCTTACAATGGCAATCGGCGGCATGATGCCGGCTTTGGCCATCGGCTTACTCGGCATGAAAGCCATGGAAGCCATCGGCCGCAACCCGGAAGACGCCGGCAAGCTGTTCGTCCCCATGCTCTTGGGCATGGCTTTTGCTGAAGCGATCGCCATCTATTCATTGGTTGTCTCTTTCATCTTGACCTAATCAGCGGGCGGCCGAGGATCGGCTGCCCTTAAGGTTATTTATATATGAGTGAAGCGACAATCATCAATGAAGCGGCGCAAGCCGCGGAAAGCGCAGGCGGCTTGGGGGCTTTGGGTATCAATCTGAAGATTTTTATTGCCCAATTAATCAACTTCGTGGTGGTGCTTTTAGTTTTGTGGAAATGGGCCTACACGCCGATTGTCAAAATGCTGCAAAAAAGAAGCGAAACCATTGAAAAGAGTTTGAAAGACGCGGCCCAAATCGAAGTACGTTTGTCTGATTTGGAGCACGAACGCAAGCAAGTCATTAACGAAGCGCGCAATCAAGCGGCCAAAATCATGGAGCAAACTAAGGCGGATGCGGAGGCACGCCGCGAAGAAATGACTCAGAAAGCCAAGCGGGAAGTCGAAAACATTGTCACTTCCGGAAAAAATCAGCTGCAGCAGGAAAAAGAAGCCATGCTGCGCGCCGCGCGCGAAGGCATGGTTGAGATTGCTTTGGCGGCGGCAAAAAAGATTTTGTCAGAGACAATCGATGAAGACAAAGCTAAGACCATGGCTGCCAAAGTTGTGGATAAGATGGTCTAAATTATGAAACTCACGTCCAAACAGTTAGCCCAAATGCTGGTGGCGGCTTGTGCCAACAAGTCCGGCGACCAGCTTGAGGAAACAATGAAGGAATTCGTTGCTTTCTTGGCTCAGCGCCAGGAGCTTTTTCGGACACGGGAAATTATCAGACAGCTGGATGCGGTGTGGCGCGAAATATATGGCGCCGCGAATGTGACCATCGAAACCGCTTATCCGCTAACTGATGATTTGCGACAACAATTAGTTCAAATGTTGCGGGGGGCGGATCTGAAAGAAAAGCTGGATCCAGAACTCATTGGCGGTGCGAAATTACGCATCGATGATCGGTTGTTAGACGGTTCCGTGATGGGAAAGCTCATGGCCCTGAAAAAGACGTTAGTTTCAAAATAATCTATTAAGAAAAATATGGAAGTAAAAAATGACATAATTGAAGCGCTTAAGCGCCAAGTTGAATCATTCCAGGCCGGCACCCAAGAAGAGCAGGTGGGCACGGTAGTGAGCGTGGGCGACGGCGTGGCGCGCATGACCGGGCTCTCGCAAGCCAAGGCCATGGAAATGCTTCAATTTCCCGGCGATGTTTTCGGCGTGGTCTTGAACTTGGAAGAAGACATGGTCGGCGCCATTGTTTTGGGCGAGACTTACAAAATTAAGGAAGGCGACACGGTCAAATGCACGGGCCGGGTTTTATCGATCCCGGTTTCTGATCAATTAGTCGGTCGCGTGATCAATCCTTTAGGCGAACCGATCGACGGCAAAGAACCGTTCACGGCCGAAGAATTCATGCCCATTGAAAAAATTGCGCCCGGCGTCATGACTCGCCAATCCGTGAATAAGCCACTGCAGACCGGCATTAAAGTGATTGACGCTTTGATTCCGATCGGCCGCGGTCAGCGGGAATTAATCATCGGCGATCGTCAAACCGGAAAAACCGCGCTGGCGATCGACACGATCATCAATCAAAAAGGCCAAGGCGTAAAATGCATTTACGTGGCCATCGGTCAAAAGGAATCGAAAGTGGCGAAGATGGTGGCGAAACTTGAAGAAACCGGAGCCATGGAATACACCACCGTGGTGGTGGCCGGTGCTTCTGATCCGGCTTCGCTTTCCTTCATCGCCCCCTACGCCGGCGTGGCCATTGGCGAATATTTTATGGCCAAAGGCGAGGACACTTTGGTGATTTATGACGACCTTTCCAAGCATGCTTGGGCTTACCGCGAAGTTTCGTTGCTGCTGCGGCGCCCGCCCGGACGCGAAGCTTATCCGGGCGACGTGTTCTATTTGCACTCCCGTTTGTTGGAGCGTGCGGCTTGCATCAATGAAAAGCACGGCGGGGGAACTTTAACGGCTCTGCCAATTATCGAAACGCAAGCCGGCGATGTTTCCGCGTACATTCCCACCAACGTGATTTCCATTACCGACGGTCAAATTTTCTTGGAAACCGATTTATTCTATCGCGGCATTCGTCCGGCCTTAAACGTGGGCTTGTCCGTGTCGCGCGTGGGATCATCGGCGCAAACCAAGGCCATGAAAAAAGTGGCCGGCACTTTGCGCTTGGATTTGGCTCAGTTCCGAGAATTGGAGGCTTTTGCCCAATTCGCCTCGGATTTGGATGAAGGAACTCGCAAGCAAATCGAACGAGGCCAGCGCACCACGGAAATTATGAAGCAGCTGCAATATCAACCGATTCCCGTGGAAGAGCAGGTGGCCGTGATTTATGCCGTGACCAACGGTTATGTGGATCAAATCCCTTTGGAAAAAGTTAAGGAATGGGAAAACGGCTTTTACGATTACATGCGATCGGCCGGCGCTCGAACTTTGGATGAAATCCGCACCAAAGCCGAATTAACCAAGGAGATTGAAGAAGCTTTGAAAAATGATATCGAAGGATATAACGAACGCAGCAAAAGCTAATTATGGCTCTGCAAACCCGAGCAATTAAACGACGGATCAAGTCCGTACAGAATACGCACAAAATTACTAAAGCCATGGAATTGGTGGCGGCCAGTAAAATGCGTAAAGCCGTGCAATCCGTGCTGGGAACCCGCCCCTTCGCCCAGCTGGCTTGGGATACGGTTAAAACCATCAGCTCGGTGACCGATACTTCAATGCATCCTTTGTTGCGCGAACGCCATGATACGAAAAGAACGCTGTTGATCCTCTTAACTTCAGATCGGGGCTTGGCCGGCGGGTTCAATAACAGCATGATCCGGCTGACTTTAGCGGAAATTGCGAAACAACCGGGTGAAGTAGATATTATTGCCGTGGGCAAGCGCGGGGCGGATGCGATCAAGCGCAGTGAGAAAACTTTGCTGGCCAGTTTCTCGGATATTACCAACAACCCTAGGTTTGAGGATGTTCTGCCGATTGGCAAATTGGCCGTGAATGAATTTTTGAAGGGAACGTATGATAAAGTTTTGATCGGTTATACGGATTTTGTCAGCAGTATTAATCAAAAACCTTTGATGCTCGAACTGCTGCCCTTGGGTGCGCCTGAGAGCATGAAAGAAATCGGAGAAGTCGGGAAAAAAGAGCCACGCGCGCTAGCCGAGCTCAGAAAAGCCAATGTTCGCGAGTATCTGTTTGAACCGGATGCAAAAACAGTTCTCGATCGTCTGTTGCCTCGATTGATTGAAACTATGGTGTATCAAGCGGTGCTGGAATCCGCGGCATCGGAACACTCGGCCCGAATGATGGCCATGCGCAACGCTTCGGATGCGGCCACGGACATGATTGATTCATTAACCCTTATTTATAACCAAGCCAGACAGGCCGGCATTACCCAGGAAATTGCTGAAATCAGCAGTGGGAAAGCCGCTTTAGAGCAAAATTCATAATATGACAGGACAAATCGCACAAGTAATCGGACCAGTGGTCGACGTTCGGTTCGAAGAGGATTTGCCATCCATTAATACGGCTCTCTTAGTCAAAATGGAAGATGGCAAAGTTTTAACATTGGAGGTGGCTCAGCACATTGGAAATTCTTTGGTGCGCTCAGTGGCCATGTCATCCACGGATGGCTTGCAGCGCGGCATGAGCGTGGAAAACACGGGCGAGCCGATTTCCGTGCCCGTGGGCGAGGCCACTTTGGGACGCATGTTCAGCGTGATCGGCGAACCGATCGATGAGCTGCCGGCTCCTAAGACAAAGAAACGCTCGCCGATTCATCGACCAGCACCGGATTTCAAGGATCAATCGACCAAGTACGAAGTATTTGAAACCGGGATTAAAGTGATCGATTTAATTTGTCCTTTTTTGAAAGGCGGAAAAGTCGGTTTATTCGGCGGCGCGGGCGTGGGTAAAACCGTGGTGATTCAGGAACTGATCCATAACATCGCGACCGCGCACGGCGGTTACTCGGTGTTTGCGGGCGTGGGCGAGCGAACCCGCGAAGGCAATGATTTGTACATGGAAATGAAAGAGTCCGGGGTTTTGAATAAAACCGCTTTGGTGTTTGGACAGATGAATGAACCCCCGGGAGCGCGCGCTCGCGTGGCTTTGACCGGTTTGACTTTGGCGGAGTATTTCCGCGATGAAGAAAACCGCGATGTCTTGCTTTTCATCGACAATATTTTCCGTTTTACCCAAGCTGGTTCAGAAGTCTCATCCCTTTTGGGGCGCATGCCATCGGCCGTGGGCTATCAGCCGAACTTAGCCACGGAAATGGGTCAGATGCAGGAACGCATCACTTCAACCAATAAAGGTTCAATCACCTCGATTCAGGCGGTTTACGTGCCGGCTGACGACTTAACCGACCCGGCGCCGGCCACCACTTTCGGGCACTTGGATTCAACCGTGGTTTTGGCTCGTTCGCTGTCTGAGCTGGGTATTTATCCGGCCGTGGATCCGTTGGACTCAAACTCAACCGTGCTGGATCCGAATATCGTGGGCGATGAGCATTACAACACGGCGCGCGAAGTGCAAAAGGTTTTGCAGCGCTATAAAGATTTGCAGGACATCATCGCGATTTTGGGCATGGATGAATTATCGGACGAAGACAAGCAAACCGTGGCTCGCGCCCGCCGAATTCAGAAATTTCTGTCTCAACCGTTCTCGGTGGCGGAAGTGTTTACCGGCAAGCCGGGCAAGTATGTCAAACTGGCGGACACAATTCGCGGCTTCAAGGAAATTTTGGAAGGCCAGCATGATGACAAGCCGGAAAATGCTTTCTATATGAAGGGTTCGATTGATGAAGTCAGCGCCGAATAATTATGAACAAAATCAGCCTGAAAATTGTTACCCCGGAAAAAGTCGTGTTTGAAGACGCGGGCGTGGATTCGGTTTCCACCATGACGCAAAGCGGGGAAGTGACGATTTTACCCGGCCACATTCCCATGGTTTCGAACTTGCAGCCGGGCGAGGCGCGTTACAAAAAAGACGGAGAGGAGTTTTTGCTGGCGCATTCCACGGGTTTTCTCGAAGTGCGCGGCGGAAACCAAGTGGTAATTTTGGCGGATACGGCCGAGCGGGTGGAAGAGTTGGAATTGGAAAAGATCGAAGCCGCCAAAGAGCAAGCCCGGAGGATTTTGACGGAAAAACGAAATATCGACGAGGTGGCGTTTGCCGATGCCTCGGCCATGATGGAGCGGGAATTGGCGCGCGAACGCGTGGCCAAAAAGAAGTATCGCAAATTACCGAATCAACTCACCTAGGAATCAGTGCCTGCTACCAGTGTTTAATATATTTAAAATCACTCCGGTTGAACCGGAGTGATTTTAAATTTGTGTCTATTAGGCGCGTTCGGCCATGGGGCGGGCCAAGGAAACCGTGATTTCACGTTCTCCCAAGGTCTTGCCATCGAGCATTTCGATAGCTTTTTGCGCTCCCTCTTCGCTGGACATTTCGACAAAGCCGAAACCGCGGCTGCGGCCAGTGAATTTGTCAGTGATGATTTTGGATGAGGTGACCTCACCGGCAACACTGAAAAATTCCTTGAGCTCGTCTTCGCTGGTGGCGAAAGGCAGGCTGCCCACGAACAACTTATTGTTCATAGTACATGATTACGGACACGAATTAGGGGTGTGTCTCACTGAACCTGTTTGTTCACACCCTGACGAAATCGTGCTGGGGGAATAACCTAGGATCGAGCAAATACTAGCACGGGCGTTAAAAAAATGGAAGAGAAAAAATAGGCCGTTTGGACCTATTTTTTAGCCGCTCCGGCTTTGGTTAGGCGGATGGCTTTTTTCTTGCGATTGCTGGCCAGTTGCACTTTGCGATCTGCCTTCCATTTGGTGCGATTCTTTTTTCTCATGCCCATATGATATGTAGAAAGTAGTAAGTAGCGGTAAGGATACTGAAATTAGCTGTTGGTGTCAAGAAACCCATCATTTTTCGCTAGCCGCCATTGATCACTTCCGTGCAGAGCGCTTGAAGGCTTTCCAAGCGTTTGGCCGGCAAACCGGTCTCGGCTTGCAGCTGATCGATTTTGCTCTCGGCCAGCTGGCTGCAGAGCATTAAATCTTTTTTGCTTAAAGCATCAATTTCCGGCTGAGTTAAGTCGTTGATGACCGTGATCGGGTAGAGGCTGCTGATATCCACCATTTGGGCGAAAGTGCGTTCGCGCGGATGGTTCCAGCCGATCATGACCATATTTTTGCAATGTCCGTATTGCAGCACTTGGTCCGTGAAGCGGGCGTTGGTGACAATCCAAGCTTCATCAAAATGCGGACACAAGCCGATGCCTGATCCGTCAACCAAATCCAAGTAGCGCGACCAGGTGGCTAATGCGTCTTTGATGGTGATTTGGGCTTGGAAGTTGTGGCGAAATTTGGCTTCAATGAACGCGGTGCGGCCGTCTTTTTTGGCCGTGACGTCCACTTCGTGATAAATGCAGGCGCCTTGATAGCCCTCGGGAGTTTCCGCTTCATAGCCATAAGCGGTTAAAACGGCGGCCACGTATTTTTCAAAGTTAAAACCGGACGGTCCCAGACGAACAATGCCTTGGCGCAGATTATAGCGGGCCGCGGCCCACGGTTGTTCTTTGCTCAGCTGCTGGCGAACCATTTGATAAATTTGCTTGGTGGAAATGTTGGGTTTCAAGTTTTGTTCCACTTGGGCCAGAATCGCATCCGCGGTTTTTTGATCGGCGCCGGTGCGCAAAATGCTTTGTCTAACTTTGCCGGCTTCAAACGGCACGACTTGGCCGGAAGCTTTGGTGATGTTGGTGAGCATACTTGTCCTATTGTATCACTCTTGAAAAACAATAGAAAATGCGCTAGGGTCAGGGCAGTAATATATATCAAACCTATGGACATCCAAATCAAAAAAGGAGATTTAAACCAAGAGGCCTGCGATTTGCTCGTGCTTGGGGCTTGGGCTGATGATCGAGCATTGACCGCCGCAGGCGAAGGCGTAAATCAAGGGTTGCGCGGACAACTGAAGAAAATCATGCATGAGGATCAGTTTGGGGCTAAATTGGGCGAGAGCCTGATGATCAGGCCAAACCAAGCATTTCCGGCCAAACGAATTTTAGTGCTGGGTTTGGGAGAAGTTAAACAATTTGGATTGGAAGCGATTCGAGTGGCCGCGGCCACGGCTTTGCAGACAGCCAAAAAGCTTCAGGCGAAAACCGTGGTCTCGCAATTTTTAGGCGAAGTCGATGAGCGATTGACCGTGAAGGATTCGGCTCGGGCCATGGCGGAGGGCTTGCGTTTGGCTGATTATAAATTCGATCGATATAAATCCAAGAAAAACGGCAAGAGTCCAAACTTGTTTTATATTTTGAGCCGCGATGGGCGGATTGTGCGCCAAGCCGAGACCGGTTTACTTGTGGGCGAAATTTACGCGCGCGGCACGAATTTTTGCCGCGACATTGTGGATATTCCGGGCCAGCACATGACTCCGCCTGAGATGGTGGAAAGGGCGCGTGCTTTGGCTAAGGGCCATCCGGAAATCCGCGTACGCGTTTATGATAAAGAACAGCTGGCCAAAATGGGCGCGGGCGGGGTGCTGGGCATTGCCCAGGGGTCGGAACATGATCCGTTTTTGGTGCACCTGATTTATCGACCTAAAAAGAAGGCTAAGAAAAAAATTGTTTTGGTGGGCAAGGCTGTCACCTTTGACTCTGGCGGCTTATCCCTTAAGCCCGCGGATTCTATGGTTTCTATGAAAGATGACATGGCCGGAGCCGGAGCCGTGCTCGGGGCTTTTTCCGTGCTGACTGACTTGGCGCCAGCTCATGAAGTTCACGGAATTTTCGCGGCCGTGGAAAATATGCCTTCCGGCCATGCCATCCGCCCCGGGGACGTGGTCAAGATTATGAACGGCAAAACCATTGAAGTTTTGAATACGGACGCGGAAGGCCGGGTGACTTTGGCGGACGCGCTGTCTTTCGCGGCCAAACAAAAACCGGATATGGTGATTGATTTGGCCACTTTGACCGGCGCTTGCGGCGTTTGCTTGGGTGGGGAAATGGCCGCGATTATGAGCAACAATCCGGTGCTGGCCAATCAACTTTTAATCGCGGGCAGCCAGGCCGGGGATCGAATGTGGGAATTGCCTTTGGTGGAGAAATATCGAAAATCAATCGAATCGGACGTGGCGGATTATAATAATACTGCGGCCGGACGCTTGGGCGGCATTATCACCGCCGGTTTGCTTTTGCGGGAATTTGTGAACAATCTGCCTTGGGCGCACATCGATATCGGCTACGCGGGTTTCGCGGACAAGCCTTGGAATGCTTTTCAAGGCAAGGGCGGCACCGGTTATGGAGTGCGGACTATGCTAGAATTTCTGCGTACGCTATAATCGAATCAATAATGCGTAACCAATGGTCGTATGAATGTCATCGTATATTCAACTCCCACTTGTCCTTACTGTGTTCAATTAAAAGAGTGGTTGAAAAAGCATCAGATCGATTTTAGGGATTTTGATGTTTCGGCTGACCGGGAAAAAGCCGAAGAGATGATTAAGAAGTCCGGACAAATGGGCGTGCCCGTGATCGAAATTGATGATGAATTGATTGTCGGGTTCGATCGGGAGCAAATCGCCAAAGTCTTGAACATTAATGAATAATAAAATCCCCAGGCATTCGCCCGGGGATTTTTTAATTGGCTGATTATTTGCCTAAGGTCTCTTGCCCTTTGGTCCAAGAAGCCGGGCAATTTTCCCCGGTTTGCAAAGCAGCCAAAACACGCAGGGTTTCGGTGACGCTGCGGCCCACACCCAAGTCATGATACAAGGCGTAGCGCAGGATGCCATCCGGATCAACAATGAAGGTGCCGCGCAAGGCCACGCCATCTTCTTCCTGCAGGACTTCATAATCAAGCGACATATTCAGATTCTTGTCGGCAAAAAGAGGATAGGGGAGTTCGCCGAGTTCTTTTTCAATCCAGGCTTTGTGCGAATAGACCGAATCAGTGGAACCGCCAATTAGATCCGCACCCAGATCTACAAATTCTTGATAGTGACTGCGGAACTCTTTGATTTCGGTCGGGCACACAAAAGTGAAGTCCAAGGGATAGAAAAAAATGACTAGCCATTTGCCTTTGTAATCATCAAGACTCAGGGTAGTGAACTTATCTTTTTCAATCACGGCCTCGACTTTAAAGGGCGGGGCTGGGTGGCCGATGCGGGCCGTCGCACAACCCATTAACATTGTTTCTTCGTCTTCCATATTTATTTGAGTGAAATTGATTTAGCTTTTTCGTAAAGGGAGTTTAGCCGGTCCCAGTTTAGGTTTTTAAAAAATGAGTTAATGTAGGCTTTTCGATCTGCTCCAAAGTCCATGAAGTAAGCGTGTTCGTAAACGTCCAGGACGAGAATCGGCAGGCAGCCCCAGACTCCGCCTTGATTGTGAGCATCGCAGCTGTAAACTTTTAATCTCTCCAACTGAAGATCCCGACATAACACGACCCAGCCTCGGGCCGCCAGGCCGGAAGCCGTGAAATAAGCAATAAACTTTTCGATCGAGCCCCATTTGGCCGCGAGATCATCAGCCAGTGGTCCTTGCGGTACCCCGTCTCCGCCCAAGGCTTGAAAATAGTATTCGTGCAGATAGACCCCGTTGGCGGCGAAGGTTTCGCCATCCCGCAGCCCGCGCAAGTCAGAAAAAGTCTGGTTGGCGGATTCAAAGAGCGAATCGCTTTGCGACAATTTCGTGGCCACTTCTTTCAGTTTATTGACATAACCTTGGTAGAGTTTGTCATGATGAATTTCCAGAGTTTTCTTTGAGATTCCTTCCAAATCTTGATCAAAAGGCAGGGGTTTGGCTTCATAATCCTTGGCACTGGGCATAGGTGTACAATTTAATTAATTAAGGTAAAGTCTGTATCAATGTTAACGGATTAAGAATCGCCGTCAAATATGCGTTCGCGCGGCATTTACTATTTCATTTTTTCAGTCTTGATCGTGGGCGGCATTTTCGCTTACCAGTATTGGAATTTTCGCATCCCCAGGCAGCTGCCGATTCAGGAATATGATTTTTCACTTCGGGAAACCGACGGAGTCAAACATATTGTGGATTTAGGTGATTTGGTGAGTGCGGGCGCGCCTCAAGATAATATTCCATCCATTGAGGCGCCGGAGTTTGAAAGCATGCCGGATGCGGACGTGTATTTGAAAGATGACGGATATGGACTGGATTTGGAAATTGACGGGGATCATCGATTTTATCCTTATCAACTAATGGTCTGGCACGAAATTGTGAACGATGTTTTTAACGGACAGCCCGTGTTGGTCACCTATTGCCCATTGTGCGAGAGCGGCGTGGTTTTCGAGCGGCGGATTGGGGAGCAAACCGTGGAATTCGGCACGGCCGGCCGGCTGTGGAATAACAATCTGGTTATGTACGATCGCCAGACCCAAACTTGGTGGAGTCAAATTCTAGGCCAAGGGGTGGTAGGCGAGTTGGCGGGCCGGGATTTGCAGCGCTTACCGGCTCAGGTCATGACTTGGGATGCTTGGAAGCGCCAGTATCCGGACGGGGAAGTCTTAAGTCGCGAAACGGGCGCGGATCGGGATTATACACGCGATCCTTATGGAGATTATTATACGAATTCAGATATTCATTTTACTTTGACCGGCCGGGATGCGCGTTTGCAAGTGAAAGAGCGGATTTATGGAGTTTTGACTGATGCTCAATCAGCTTATCTGCGCGCGGCCGTGGTCAATGAACCGGTGATCAATGATCAGATTGGAGGCTTATCAACCGTTTTGGTATATAATGATGAAACCGAGGCGGTGCGAGTTTTTTCCCGACAAATCAACGGTCAAATCTTGACTTTTTCCAAAAATGGTCAAACACTGATCGATGAGCAGACGCAAAGCCAATGGTCGCTGGACGGCCTGGCCATCAGCGGCGATTGGCAAGGCGCGACGCTTGAAGAGCTGCCCGTGATTTCAGCCTTTTGGTTTTGCTGGTCAGCCGCTTATCCCAATTCTAATTTACACTTACCATAAACTTTATGTACGGATTAGTGCCAGTATTAATTTTCATCGTCTTTGTTCTTTTGATTAGCATCCGCCAGATTAACCAATACCAGCGAGCCGTTAAATTTCGCCTGGGTAAATATGCTGGCACTTTGGAACCGGGCTGGCGCTTAGTGATCCCGATTTTTGAGATGATTAAGAAAGTCGACATGCGGACCAAGGCCGTGGACGTGCCGGATCAAGAAGCAATTACCAAAGACAACATTTCCGCGCGCATTAACGCGGTCATCTATTATAAAGTCAGCGATGCGGCCAAGGCCGTGATCGAAGTGGAAAACTTTTGGTTCGCGGTCAGCCAATTGGCGCAAACGACCATGCGCAACGTGGTCGGGGAATTGGATTTGGATGAACTGTTGAGCCAACGCGAGCAAGCTTCGGCCAAAATTAAAGATATCGTGGATAAACTGACTGACCCATGGGGTATCCAAGTTGAGAACGTGGAGCTGAAGGATATTACTTTGCCGGAAGAGATGAAGCGCGTGATCGGCAAGCAGGCCGAGGCCGAACGCGAACGGCGATCAGTGGTGATCAAAGCCCAAGGCGAAGTGCAAGCCGCGGAGAACTTAACCAAAGCCGCCAATATGTTGTCGACCGCGCCCGGGGCTTTGCACCTGCGTACCCTGAATACTTTGAATGACTTGTCATCCGACCAGTCGAACACCGTGATTTTCGCGATCCCGCTGGAAATCCTGCGGGCTTTTGAAAAGATGGGTAAAGAATAAAGCCATATGCCAGGTCAACTATTCATAGTGGCCACGCCAATTGGAAATTTGGGGGACATCAGCGAGCGCGCCAAAAGCACGCTCGCTTCGGTTGACGCCGTATTGTGCGAAGATACGCGGGTAACGGCTAAATTAATGTCGGTTTTGGGAATTAAAAAAACTCTGATTTCTTATCATCAACATTCTAGCTTGAAGAAAACCGATGAGATTTTGCAGCGCTTGAACAACGGCGATAAATTAGCTTTGGTCACGGACGCGGGCACGCCCGGCATCTCGGATCCGGGCGGCCGATTGATTGAGGCCGTGAACGCAAAACTTCACGATCGGATAGAAATGATTCCGATCCCGGGACCAAATGCGGCTATTGCAACCCTATCGATTTCCGGTTTTCCCACGGATAAATTCACTTTTTTGGGGTTCCCGCCGCACAAAAAGAAGCGAACGGAGTTTTTCACGATCGTGAAAAACTCCGTCTGGACCGCGGTGTTTTATGAAAGCACGCATCGCATTATCAAAACCTTGGAACAATTAAGTGAAGCCATTGGCGATCGGCCGATTGTGGTTGGCCGAGAACTGACCAAGCTGCATGAGACGATTTACCGCGGCACCGCGGCCGAAGTGACAAAACAGCTGGAATCCACTAGTATTAAAGGCGAATTCGTTATTGTAATTGCTCCAAAATAGTATGGAAAAATTTTATCTCACCACCCCGATTTATTATGTGAACGGCCAGCCGTCGATCGGCCACGCTTACACCAACATTACGGCTGACATCATTGCCCGCTACCAGCGCATGATCGGCAATGAGGTTTTTTTCATGACCGGCACGGACGAAAACAGCCAAAAAAATGTCGAAGCCGCGGAAAAGGCCGGCCGGGCTGATGACATTCAAGGTTATTTGGATGAGATGTCCGCCCTTTGGCAGCAATCTTTTGATACTTTGGGTCTGACGCATGATCGCTTCATCCGCACCACCGAGGCCGATCATAAAAAGGCGGTGGAGAAATTTTGGCAGGCCGTGGACGCCAAAGGCGATATTTATAAAGGCGAATATCAAGGATTGTATTGCACCGGGTGCGAGGCCTTTGTCACGGAGTCTGAGTTGGTTGAAGGAAAATGCCAAATCCACAAACGAGCGCCGGAGAGCATCAAAGAAGAAAATTATTTTTTCAAATTAAGCAATTATCGCCAAGCGCTTTTGGATCACATTGAAAAAAATCCGGATTTTATCATGCCCAAATCCCGCCGCAATGAAGTGGTCAGCTATATCGACAAGTTTATGACTGATATTTCCATTACTCGGCAAAGCATGAAATGGGGCATTCCGGCGCCGGGCGATGCGAATCAGCGGATTTATGTTTGGTTCGATGCCTTGATTAACTATTTAACCGGCGTGGGCTACGGCACCGATGACCAAAGATTCGAAAAATGGTGGCCGGCAAATTTGCACTTGGTGGGCAAGGATATTATCAAGTTTCATTGCGCGCTTTGGCCGGCCATGCTGATGTCGGCCGGACTGCCTTTGCCCAAGCAGGTTTTGGCGCATGGCTTTTTCACCATCGACGGGGAAAAAATGAGCAAGTCCTTAGGCAACGTGATTGATCCGCTGCCGATCGTTCAGGATTATGGCAATGACGCTTTGCGTTTTTTCTTGATGCGCGAAATTCGCTTGGGTGAGGATGGGGATTTTTCTCTGTCGCGCCTGGCGGAACGCTATGATGGGGAATTAGCGAACGAATTGGGCAATTTGGTGCACCGGGTTTTATCCATGACGGAAAAATATTTCGAGGGTGAAATTCCGGAACGAGCCGAACAAACGGCCAAGGCCGAAGCCATGAAGAATTATCAAGCGAATATGGATGAGTTTCGTTTGCCGGACGCTTTGGAAGCGGTGTGGAAAATCGTGCGCGAAGCCAATCAGTTTATCGAATTGAAGAAGCCTTGGGTCTTGGCCAAGAATGAAGATTTGCATGAGCTGTCAGATACCATGTATCTCTCTTTGGAAACTTTGCGAGTTTTGGCCTGGCTGATTAATCCGTTTATGCCGGAAACCGCGGTCAAAATCCTCACTAAGCTCGGCTTGGATCCGGGAACGGAATTCGCTCAGGATTACTTTTCCGGTTTAACTTGGGGCAAATTGGCTCCGGGTGGTAAAATCGACAAAGGCGAGGCTTTGTTTCCGCGCCGGGAAGAATAATTCATATGGTTTTAATCGACATCATTTTACTGTTGATCGTGGCCGGATTTCTGTTTCTGGGCTTGGCCATGGGTTTTGCCAGCATGGTCGGCAGCATTTTAGGCACGATCATCGGACTATTAGCGGCTTCGACTTTTTCACCCGCGGTTTACGACGCTTACGGCCATTTGCTGGGCGGCGGCAGTTTCGCACAAATTGCCGTGTTCGTGATTTTATTCGTTTTGACCAGCAAAATCATCGGTGTGGTGCTGTGGTTTTTGAGCAAGATTTTTAACATTTTCGCTTGGATTCCTTTGGCCGGCTTGTTTGATCGCTTGCTGGGCGGACTGCTGGGCTTAATCGAATCCGGGATCGTGATCGGCGGTATATTGTATTTTGCCACCACTCATATTTCACCAGAGATCTTATTGCCGATTTTGGAATCATCCGCGATTTCCAAGCTGTTGATCGCCACGGCTTCAGCGGTCAGCGTGTTTGGGCCGGATACGGTGGATACGGCCAGAAATACTTTTAACGCGGCCAAGGATTCGATTGATAACACGGAAGAAATCGTCAATGAAGTTAAAAATCGGATCGAAACCGGCCAAGAGCTTTACGAAACCGTTACCAGTTCCGGTGATTTGCAGTTTTAATTATGCTGATTGATACGCATTGCCACGTCCACTTTAACGCCTTCAAAGATGACATGGACGAGGTCATCAAAAGAACCCTGGCGCAAGGGGTTTTTATGATTACCGTGGGCACGCAAAAGGATACCAGCCAAAAAGCTTTAGCCGTGGCCAATCAATATGACGGGGTTTGGGCCTCGGTCGGCCTGCACCCGAATCATTTATGCGAGCAGGAATTTTTTGATGATGACGAATTGCCGTCCGCGTCCATCAAAACCCGCTGCGAGCAGTACGATCATGATTTCTACTATGCTTTGGCGCAACAGTCTAAATGCGTGGCCATCGGTGAGGTCGGGCTGGATTATTATCATTTGCCGAAAAATGCGAATCAGGCCGAACTCAAAAATGATCAAAAGATGGTTTGCTGCAAGTTTTTCGAATTAGCGGATGAATCAAATCTGCCCGTGATTATTCACAGCCGCGACGCCTTTCTCGATCAATATGCTTTGATCAAAGAGTTTGTGGATGCGGGCGGACTAAAAAGAAGGGGAGTGGTGCATTGTTTTTCCGGAACTATCGAGGAAGCTCAGGCTTATCTGGATTTGGGATTTATGGTTTCCTTCACAGGTATGATTACCTTTAAGCCGAAAAAGGGGATGGGTGAATTTTCCCCGATTCAAGCCGTGGTTAAGGCCGTGCCTTTGGAATCGATCATGGTGGAAACCGATGCGCCGTATTTGGCGCCGGAGCCGCATCGGGGGCAACGCTCGGAACCTTGGATGGTGAGGTTTACGGCTGAGAAAATCGCTGAATTGAAAGGAGTTTCAATCGAAGAAGTTAGCAAAATCACTGGTGAGAATGCGAAACGGATGTTCGGAGTCGGAGTGGATCGGTAGAAAAAAAGCGGATCGGATAATAAAAAACAGCCACGGAACGCTCCGTGGCTGTTGAAGTTAGAGAGAAAAGGAACTAAGCGGAGGCCGGCTTGGTGCGCTTGCCGCGCTTCCGGTCCGCGGCTGCGTTCTGCCGGCGCGTTTCCGCGGCTTTCTTGGCGGCCAAGGAACGCTTGCGGCGCAGTTCTTCCTCAGGCGTGAGCTCACGGACCGGCTCGGCCGGCTTGCTCTCGCCGTTGTCCGGGGCTTGGACCGTGGTTGTGACTTTATCGGCCTGGTCTTCCAGATACGCTTCCAGCACGTCCAGGAAGTAACCGACGGCTGAGGCTCGTTTGGTGCGATTGGCTTGTACGATCCGGCTCTTCCCGGCAACCTTGTCAGGCTGCAGCAGGCCCCGAAGAATTCGGTTGCACTTTCGGTAATCTTCCAGGCTCATGTCCGGGCCGAAGACCGAGGCTTCTAGCTTCACATGCAACTGAGCCCAGTGGCGATTGAGCACGTCCCACACCGGCTTTTGCTCATTGTCGTCCCAAACGCACCCGGCCGGCAGCTCCGGCTTGTTGATGACTTGATCGGACAAGGCGCGCACTTCCAGCGCTTCCATCTCCGCTTCGCTCAAGATCGAGCTTAGCCCGATCTGATAGGGGATGGCTTCCATGGTGGAGAATTTTTCGATCAAACGAACCGTGACCGGTTCGCCGATCGGGGGCTGAGCACTGCCGCGGGCCAGCACGATCCACTTGCCCGAGGGATGAATAGTGCTGATCTGCAGATGCCCGCTCTTGGAAACCGATGGATAGAAGATGACTTCGCTCTTGAGCGAAAAGCGCTTGCCCGGATCCGTCCATTCGCGCTTGGACAAGCTGAGCGGATCCAAGAACAGCACGCGCCCGTGGCGATAGTAGGTGTCATCGCCGTCCGCGTCTTTCTGGCCGGTGGGCTCGTACTTGTAGGCGATCACGAAATCGTATCGCTTTTCGAACTCGGGATGCATGAACAGACTCGATGCCGGACGGACCTGCGTGTCGAAGTCGTCATCCAAAATGGCATAGGCGGATTCGATCGGCATCTTCAGGATGCCGTTTTCCGGCAGCTTGACCGGTTTTTGTTGACGCTGGGACAGCTTGTTCGCGAGCTCGGTTCGATGTTTGGAGTGGATCTCGAGGTTAGTGAAGTGCGCCTTGCGAGGCTGATGAAAGACGAAGGGCACCACATCATATTCATCCGCGAACACGCCCAGCATCTCAAACATCCGGTGATGCCACTCCAGGCCTTCGGGCACGACGAGCTTGGGATTTTTCTCCGGCTTTTTCGACATGGAAAGACCTCCTGCACGGTGTGCGGTTTGTTGTCTAAACTAGGGCTGAACCCTTTCGAATCGACCGCGCAATATATCAAGAAATCAGCTATTTGTCAAGGCTTTTTGACTCAAACTGCCAATAAATCGATATTTATCAATGATATCTGGGTTTTTCTTTGTCCCAACACCTTGACAAAACCACATTTTTTTGCTAATCTATGCGGTTCAGAAACTAATCACAAGGAGGAGACACATGTCTTCTGAACTTAATCCGGAAGCTGCCAGAAATGCTTTTTTCGCTTCGTTTCCAGCTGACCATCAACAAGTGGCCGAAGAGCTGCTCTCAGTCATGGATGACATGGTGCTCAATCATGAGCTGAAGTCCGGCAGTATCGATCAGCTGATTGAGCTGGATCATCAGATGAGCGCGAGCCAAGCTGATGGCCATGAGCCAAGCTCGGATCTGCCTCAGAATCTGAACGTGGGACACACCCGAGCGATCATCGCTTATCTGGCTCTGGCCTACGGCATCGTCATCTCGGCGGCCGAGGAATTTGACCTGGAGAACACCGATCACACCCTGTTGCTGATCGAGGCGGTCAAATCGGAAGCCGACACCGGTGAACCAGATGAGCCAACGCCGGTGCCGCCGCCGATTCCGTCTGAAGCGGATGACGAGGCTGACTTTGACCCGGGCGCGCTGTCCGCGGTCAATTCCGTGCCGCTTCTGCCTGATCTAACCGAGGCTGGTGAACCGCCGCCGATGCGGTCGGCGCCCATGGACAACTGGCCAAGCGTTAGAGAGTCGCTGAAAGTGCTCATCGAGCAGATCCGGGATCTGCAGAATGTGCAAAAATCGATTCAGCTTAGCCTATCGCCCAAGAGCGAATTTGAAGCCGTGGAGGAGAAAATTGTTCTTCTGTACGCACATCTGGCTGAGCGAGCGCGATACCTGCAGCGCATGGCCGGACGTCGACACCGGTTTCAGGCGCTTTATCAGAAAGCCCTCAAATACATTGAGGACTCAACACCGCCTGGATGGTTAGCATCCTAACTGCTAAGGTGGAATTCTACCGTTTTTTCAAGGCAGGCCTTTTCGCCACCCGAAGTAATTCGGGTGGTTTTTTTATTTCCGACTCTCATGCTAAGATATGCCCACTATGGACTTACTTGAAGGCTTAAATCCGGAGCAAAAATCAGCGGTGGAGCATCAAAGCGGTCCGCTCATGATCGTGGCCGGAGCCGGCACGGGCAAAACCATGGTGATCACGCGCCGTATTGCTTGGTTGATTGATCAAAAGCTGGCGGCGCCGGAAAACATCCTGGCCCTGACTTTTACGGACAAGGCGGCCGGGGAAATGGAAGAGCGCGTGGATTTGCTTTTGCCTTACGGCTACGTGGATATTCAAATTTCAACTTTCCATTCGTTTTGTGAAAAAGTGTTGCGGGAATTCGGGGCGGAGATCGGCTTGTCTCCGGATTTCAAGGTACTCGCCGAATTGGATGCCTGGCTGTTGGCGCGGGCTCGGTTTTCAGATTTTGCTTTAGATTATTACCGCCCGCTGGGCAATCCCACCAAATATTTGCGCGGGCTGTTGACTCATTTTTCTCGAGCCAAAGACAATGCACTGACCGCGGATCGGTATTTGGAATATGCGGCCGAACAAGCGGCCAATCAGGACCAGGCTTTGGATCAAGCCGAAGCCGGCCGGCTGAGCGAACTGGCCAGCGCCTATCATCAATATCAGCAAATTCTACTGGCCAATGATTCTTTGGACTTCGGGGATTTGCTTTTATACGTTTGGCAGCTGCTCAAAACGCGGCCCAAAATTTTGCAGCAATTGCAAGCCAAGTATCAATACCTGCTGGTGGATGAGTTTCAGGATACCAATCGCATTCAGTATGAAATCGTGAAGCTTTTGGCCGCGCCGAAAAACAATCTGACGGTGGTGGGGGATGATGATCAGGCGATTTACCGTTTTCGCGGCGCGTCCGTGGCCAATATCCTGCAATTTCAAAAGGATTTCCCGGATTGCCAAAAAGTCGTGCTGAAAAATAATTATCGGTCCGGGCAAGCAATTTTGGATTTGGCTTATTCATTTATTCAAATGAATAATCCGGATCGGCTGGAAACCCAAATGGCGGATCCGGCCGCGAAAAAGCTGACGGCCCAGACCGAGCACCCGGGGCTGATTGAACATTTGCACTATCCCAATTTAGAGCAAGAAGCCGCGGCCGTGGCGCGCAAAATTCAAGAATTGCAGGCCGCTGGACCGGATTTGCACTGGGGTGACTTCGCGATTTTAATTCGGGCCAATGATGCGGCCGCGCCGTTTATCCAAGCCCTGGAGCGCCGGCAAATTCCTTTTCGCTTTATGGCTTTGCGCGGGCTTTACAGCAAACCGATTATTTTGGATTTGCTGGCCCACCTGCGAATTATCGATCAGCCTCATGACAGTCCGAGTTTTTATCGCATCTTGAACCAGCCGATTTATCAGATTCCGCCCGAGGCTGTGATTGAATTGAATCAGCTGGCGCGGCGCAAGGGCAAAAGCCTGTATGAAGCCTGCCGCTTGGCTTCACTGGCTAATCTGCCGCCTCAAGTTTTCGCCCGGGTCAATACGGTCTTGTCTGATTTGGATAAATTTCAGCAGCTGGCTCGAAATAAAAAATGTTCGGAACTGTTAATCACTTTGGCTCGGGACGGGCATTATGTGGAATTTTTGCGTTCCCTGACTGAGCGGGAATCGCACGAGGCGTTTCGCTGGCTTCAACAGCTGTATGAACGAATTTTGAGCTTTGAAAACCGGCACGATGATAAATCTTTGGCCAACTTCATGGCTGAATTCGCTTTTGAACGGGACGCGGGCGAAGAAGGGGCGCTGGCGCAAAATTTGGAAGAAGGGCCGGAAGTGGTGAAAATCATGACCGTGCACAGTGCCAAAGGCTTGGAATTTAAATATGTTTTCGTGATTAATTTGGTGGACCAGCGCTTTCCCACGCGCCGCCGCCCCGAAGCCATTCCTTTGCCGGATGAATTGCTGGATGAACAGACCACGGCCGGGGATTGGCACTTGGCAGAAGAGCGACGTTTGTTTTACGTGGCTTTGACTCGGGCAAAGCAGGGCTTATTTTTGACCTCGGCCGATGATTACGGGGGCGCGCGCAGAAGAAAACTATCCCGTTTTCTGATCGAAGCCGGTTTTGCCAAAACTCCGGAATTGCTGAACGAGCAAACCGCGGGCACTTTTGACGCTCAGGAGGAAATCACCGTGACCTTGGAGCCGCTGACCATTCATCTGCCCAAACAATTTTCTTTCACCCAGCTGACCGCGTTTCGCACCTGCCCGCTGCAATATAAGTTCGCGCATGTTTTGAAGATCCCGGTTTTCGGCAAGTGGACTTTTTCTTTCGGCAAAACCATGCATAACACCTTGCAGCAGTTTTTCAAGCTTTGGATCGAACGCGTGGGCAGCCGGCAGGGAAATTTATTCGCGGGCCAAAATCAGCCCGCGGACGGAAGCTTGCCGGTGAAGCTGGAAGAACTGCTGGAGGCCTATCAAAAATCCTGGCAGGATGACTGGTATCAAAATGATGATCAGCGTGAAGAGTATCGAACCAAAGGCCGTGCCGCTTTAAAGGATTATTATCGGCAAATGGGGGATCAACCGCCTGAACCCCACATGCTAGAACAGGGCTTCACTCTGAAATTTGGAGCCGTCATCATCAAGGGGCGAATCGATCGGATTGATCGCTGCGCGGGCGGCGTGGAAATTATCGATTATAAAACCGGCAAAGCCAAAACCGAAAAGACCCTGGATCGCGGCGATAAGGAACAGCTGCTTTTATATCAGATCGCGGCCCGCGACGTGCTGGGCTTGCAGCCGATAAAATTAACTTATCATTACTTGGAAGATAATTCTCAGGTGTCGTTTTTGGGCTCGGATGACGAATTGCTGGATTTGCAAGAACAGATTTTGGAGCGCGTGGAGATGATTCGCCATAGTAATTTTTCCGCTCTGCCCGGCTTCCATTGCCGGTTTTGCGACTTTGCGGACATTTGCGAATATCGAGAAACTTAATATGGCCATCCCCATCAAAGATCTTTTATCCGGCGCGGTTCGCCGAGCCCAGAACAGTAAACCCTTGACCAGCGCTTGGGTGCTGGATGAAGCCAATCGATATTTGCGCGAAATCTTGCCGCGCCGCCGAAGCAACAGCGCGCGTGCGATCTCGTACCGCGACGGCCAGATCATGTTCGCTTGCTTAAGCGGTTCGACCGCGAGTTTCGTGACGCAAAATACCGACTCGATCATAGAGCATTTGAAAAAGAATTTGCCGGATTGCGATTTGCGCCAAATCCAGACCAAAGTGGTGGGCCAATATCCGACCAAGGATTTTATGGTAAAATAGATGAGCTATGTCATTTCGCACATATTTAATTGTGATGACGCTGGCCACGGTGGCGGCCTGGCTTTCTTGGCTGGTGGTTTTGGTTTCGATCGATCCGGCCCGAGCCGGCCAAGTGGGTTTCATATTCTTCTATCTCACGCTGGCCACGGCGCTCGTGGGCTCTTTATCCATTGGCGGGGCCGGAGTGCGAATTTGGCTCAAGCGCGATATCCCGGTATCCCGACACGTGGCCAAGTCGTTTCGCCACGGCTTGCTGCTCACCTGCCTGCTGGTCGGGGCCTTGCTGATGCTCGGGTTTGGCTTGTTCCGCTGGTGGACAATCACGCTTTTAGTCTGTTTTGTAACCTTAATGGAGACGGCTTTTTTGACCTTGCAACGCAATAAACGCTATTAGCCATTGAGCACAATTATTATTAATTTTAGGGCTTGCTTGCGCTTGGGAAGTCCTATAAGATTAGGAGGCTTTAAGAGCCTTCTTTGTTTTAGCCGGGCTTAAAATACGCAATATGCTGAATAAATTTTTGGGGAAATTTTCAAAAGATCTGGGGATTGATTTGGGCACTTCCAGCACTTTGGTTTTTTCCACGGAGAAGGGCGTGGTGATTCACGAACCGTCAGTGGTGGCCATCAATTTGAAAACCGAACAAATTTTAGCCGTGGGCCGAGATGCCAAAGACATGCTGGGCAAAACCCCGCCGCATATTGAAATTGTCAAACCTTTGCATAAGGGCGTGATTTCCGATTTTGAGGTCACGGAGAAAATGCTCAAATATTTTATCGATAAGGTGCATTCGGAAAGCTTTACCATCATTCCCAGGCCGCGCATCGTGATTGGCGTGCCTTTGGAAACCACGGAAGTGGAACGGAAAGCCATTGAAGACGCGGCTTTGTCCGCGGGCGCGCGCCAGGTCTTCATGATTGAAAACCCCATGCTGGCGGCGCTGGGCGCGCGCTTGCCATTATCCGAGTCCGTGGGAACCATGATCGTGGACGTGGGCGGGGGTAAAACCGAAATTGCGGTCATGTCTTTATCCGGGGTGGTGACTTGGCGCTCCTTGGCCATTGCCGGCGATGAAATGAATAAAAACATCATTCAGTACGCGAAGGATGTGTTCAGTCTGTTGTTGGGTGAAAGAAACGCGGAACAAGTAAAAATGCGCATTGGTAATGCGATTGAACAAGACGAGCCCTTGCAAATGGAAATGCGGGGCCGAGATCTGATCAGCGGCTTGCCTAAAGAAATTATCGTGAACGATTCGCAAATTCGCGAGGCATTGCAACGATCAGTTTCCACCATCGTGGAAAACATCAAATCCACCATCGAGACCACGCCCCCGGAGCTGGTGGCGGATATTTATGAGCGGGGGATTGTCATGACCGGCGGCGGCTCGCTCTTGCGCGGTTTTGATACGCTGTTGTCCAAGCAAGCGCAAATTCCCGTGCGGGTGGCTGAAGATCCGATTACTTGCGTGGTCCGAGGCGCGGGCTATCTGCTGGAACATGAGGAATTGATTCAAGATTTGGCTTTGCCTTCCAGCCGCGATGAATCCGCCTAAGTATGAAAAAATATCTCAGAATTATCCTGCTGGCCGCGGCTTTGCTGCTGGCGGTTCTGTTTTTCCAGCCGTATATCGGACGTGTTTTGGGTTATGCGCAAAGTCCGTTTGTGCAAGCCGGCACTTGGATTAAAACGCACACGGACTTTATTTTTGAGCGCGGCGAATACACGCCGGCCAAATTCGCGGCCTTGGAACAGCAAAGATTGAGTTTGGCTTTCGAGGCAGCGGAATTGATCGCCTTGCGCCAGGAAAACTCTTTGCTGCGCCAGCAGCTGGCTTTTGTGGAACGGCGTTACCTCACGGTCAAAACCGCGGAAATTACCAGCCGGAGCGTTTCCAAGCATGCCACTCATTTCACCATTAATCAGGGCCGGGCCGACGGATTGGCCGTGGGCAATCCGGTGGTGGTGGGGGACGGCAACTTGGTGGGCAAAATCAGTCTGGTCAATCAGTACAGCGCCGTGGTCACCGGCATCACGGACTTGAATCTGGCCACGCCCGTGTCTTTGCTAAATACCAACCGCACGATCGGCATCGCCCAAGGCACGATCGGGGATCTGCTGAATTTAAACTTCATCCCTCATGACGAGAACATCGCCATCAATGATTTGGTGGTGACCTCGGGCTTGGAAGAATTCGTGCCCAGCGGCTTGCTGGTCGGAATTATTACGGCCGTGGCATCGGATCCGAACCAGCCATTTCAAACCGCGATCATTGAACCGCTAATCAGCATTTCGGATTACAGTTTGGTATCCGTGATCATCAATCAACCGGACCTATGATAAGACTCGCGGTTTTCACGCTGGCTTTTCTTGGCCTGGCCATAATTCAAAACAGCTTTTTCGCTTCCTTGCCCGGGGTTTTGCCGCTTTGGCCTTTGATTCTGGCCGTGGGCGTTTATTTACTCCAACATCAGTCTTTGACGGCTGGGGCTTGGCTGATCGCGGCCAATGGACTTTTTCTGGATCTGTTTCATTTGCAGATGGTGCCGGCGGAAACAATTTCATATCTGCTGACGGCTTTGGCCGCCGCGTATTCGGCCAAACACGTTTTTTCTAATCGATCATTGTATGGCGTTTTGGCTTGCGGCTCGGCCACTTTCGGGGTTTTAAAACTGAGTCAAATGGCGATCCTGGGCTTGGTTTGGCTGCGCGAGGCTGAGCAGGTCGATTGGACGGTTTTTTCCCGGGAAACTTTTTGGTCCGGAATTTTGCTGATGATCGGGCTTTTGCTGCTGTTTCCTTTTGCCGTGCGCATTAAAAAACTCCTGCATAAATCTTTTTTTGTGTCCCAGCGCGACACTTTTTGATCCCTCTTATGTATTTTTTAACCGATTCCGCGAATCACTTGCGGCGCCTGATGATCAACCGCGGCGCCTCAATCGGTTCGGCGCAACAATCGATTTCGGCGAACGGCGAGCGCAGCTATCGTCTCAAGGAAGATTTAAAGCGCGAGCAGATTCGCTTGGTGGCTTCGATTTGGCCGGATGCCAATTCTTTGTTCGATCTGCTGGCTTATTTTCGCTTACTGCGCGATCATAAATGCCCCACGCCGAGCTTAGTGATCCCTTATCTGGCATATGCGCGGGAATACGATGAACCGGGCCAGGCGAAAATTAATGAAATGCTGGCGGAATTGGTGCGCAATTTAAATCCGGCCAAGATTTCTGTTTTCGACCTGCATGATCCGCGCCTGTTGGCTAATTTGGGCGCTAATGCCCGAATCGTGAACACTTGGCCGCTTTTGGCGGAACGCCTGCTCAAAGATGATGCGCCGGAAGTGGTCTTGGCGCCGGATGAAGCAGCCAAACCCCTAGCTCAAGCTTTGATCAACTTGTTGGGCGGAACCGCGGAGTTGGCTTATATTGAAAAAGAGCGTCCGAAACCGAATTCGGCGCTGGCTAACAACCTGGTGGGGGAAGTCAGCAATCGCCGGGTGTTAATCGCGGATGATATAATTGATACGGGCGCCACCATGATCGAAGCCGTGCGCTTGGTTTCCCAAAAAGGCGCCAGCCAAATCCGGCTGGCGGCTAATCACGGCATTTTTACTCAAGATGCCAGAGAAAAGCTGAGCCGGCTGCCAATCCAGGATATCTATGTCACCAACACCTGGCCTCAACCCAGGCACCCAATCATCAAGACCGTGGATATTTCATCTTTATTGATAACTTTGCCATAAACATGTTTGGACTGAAGAAAAAAACCAGCGCCAATTCCAATATTTTCGGCTTACAGCAAAACCAACACGCCAATTGGCGGCTGCCGGGCCAGGCCAACAAAACTTTGGAAGATTTGATTGGTGAAGATACGCGCCAGGAAAACATCGGCGGGCGGCGTTTTTTGGGTTTGACGATCGCGCCAGGCCGTTTTCAAGCGGCCGGCATTATCGGCTTGTGCGTATTTTTTTTGCTGTTCGCGCGCGCGGCTCATCTGCAAATTTTGCAAGGCGATTATTATCAAGATCTGTCCGTGAATAATCGGATCCGCACCACTACCATCGTGCCGAACCGAGGCAAGATTACGGACCGCCACGGCGTGTCTTTGGCCGAAAACGTGCCATCTTTCGTACTCAATATGACGATCGCCGATTTACCGAAAGATAAACCGGAACGAGACTCGGTGATTGCGAAAATCGTGGATTTGGCGGGCTTGCAGCCGGCGGATGTGGATTTGCTGATCACTCAATATGCCAAAACATCAAACGAACCCGTGTCCGTAAAAAAAGGCATTTCATACGAGACGGCCATGCGTCTGGCCATTGAAACCGCGGACTTGCCCGGCTTCACTTTGGAGACTGACCGCTTGCGCTTATATAATTCTTCTGCCAGTTCGCTGTCGCATATTTTGGGCTACGTGGGAAAAATCAGTCCCGAGGAATTAACCGAATTTGCAGATCAAAGCTACCGCTTGGTCGATGAGATCGGAAAAACCGGACTGGAACGCAGCGCGGAAGAATATTTGCGCGGCCGGCCGGGAAAATATGAAGTCGAGGTCGACGCTTTAGGCCGCGAACTGTCCGTGATCGCGCGCGAAGAACCGGTTCCGGGCGCGAATTTGATTTTAAGTTTGGATGTCAATTTACAAAGAATGATCGAGGAGGAATTGTACGGCATCTTCAACCAAACCCAGACTTCTCGAGCTTCGGTAGTGGTGATGGATCCCCAGAGCGGCGGCCTGCGCGCTTTGGTCAGTTTGCCCAGTTTCGACAGCAACTCATTCGCCACGGGCATTGATTCGGAAACTTATCAAAACCTTTTAGCGAACCCGGACAAGCCGCTATTTTCCCGAAGCATTTCCGGAGAATATCCGTCCGGCTCAATTTTCAAGCCGTTCGTGGCATACGCGGCTCTGGCCGAAGGGATTATTACGGAAAAGACCAGTTTTCTGTCCACGGGCGGAATCGCTATCGGTCCTTGGTTTTTCCCGGACTGGCGAGCCGGCGGGCACGGCATCACTGATGTGCGCAAGGCTTTGGCCGATTCGGTGAATACGTTTTTTTATATCGTGGGCGGGGGTTATCAAAATGTGACCGGCCTGGGGGTAAAGCGCATCACGGATTATGCTCGCACGTTCGGTTTTGGCGCGATCACGGGCATTATTTTGCCGTCGGAAGCTGACGGTTTTCTGCCTTCCAAGGAATGGAAAGAGGAGGTCAAGGGCGAACGCTGGTATGTGGGCGATACCTATAATTTATCAATCGGCCAAGGCGATTTGCTGGTGACGCCTTTGCAGATGGCCGCGGCCATGGCCGTGATCGCCAATGGCGGACACAAAGTGGCGCCGCGATTGATCGAAGCCGTTGACGGTCAAGTTGATGCGCGCGATTTATTGCGGGTGGTGGCATCGGATGAAGAATTTGATCCATATCTTATTAAAGTGGTGCAAGAGGGGATGCGCCGGGGCGTCACTCTCGGCAGTTCCCGGTATTTGTCATTATTAGACATGAATGTGGCCGGTAAAACCGGCACGGCTCAAAACATCGGCGATCGGCCCACGCACGCTTGGTGGGTCGGTTTTGGACCTTACGAAGACCCGGAAATAGTGGTCGTCATTTTGATTGAGGAAGGCGGCGAAGGCTCGGAAGTGGCCGTGCCGCTGGCTTATAAAATTTTTGATTGGTGGGATAATAATAGATAGTATGAATAAAATATTAATCAGTATTTTTTTCTTGTGTTTACCGGTTTCCGCTTTGGCCCAGGACGCGGTCGGGCAAATGGAAAGCCGGCAGGTGCAGGGCGAGGTGTTGGAAATTCAAGATCTGTCAATTATTGATGGATATCGGCAAATGAAATTTCAGGTTCGGGGAGATGACCAGAAAATTTATGATGTGAATACAGCGGATTCCTATTTGGAAGGCCTGCGCTACAATATTCAGCCGGGGAATCGAGTCATTTTGCAGATATTTCCTGAAGCAGATGGTTCAGAGACCGCGCATCTGGCCGATGCGGTCAGAACCAACGGTTTATTGTGGGTCTTGATTGTTTTTTCGCTCTTAATTTTAATTGTGGGTTTATGGCGAGGGTTATTGGCTCTGCTTGGCTTGGGCATCACGGTTTTGGTTTTGTTCGTATATATTTTCCCCAATATTTTGTCCGGAGCTGATCCGTTGAATACAGTTTTGCTGGGATCGGCTGTAATTTTGGCCGTAAATTTACCCATCACCCATGGTTTCAATAAAATGACGGCCATGGCGTTCGTTGGCACTTTGGCCGGATTGGCCCTCTCGGTCCTCACAGCTAAATTCTTCATGGCCATGTCGTTTTTATCCGGACTGGGCAGTGAAGAGGCCGTATATTTAACTTGGCAGGTTCAAAACATTAAAGCGGACGGTTTGCTGCTGGCCGCCATCGTTTTAGGCGCGGTTGGCGTTTTTGATGACGTGGCCATCAATCAGGCAACGGTCGTGGCCGAGCTGAAAAAAGCGGATCCGAACCTGAAAACCGTTCAACTGGCGCGTCAGGCCATGCGCGTGGGTCGCCACCACATCGCCTCCATGGTAAATACTTTGGTTTTAGCTTATGCGGCCGTGGCCATGCCTTTGTTCCTGCTTTTCTTAAATTCGGATGTGGACTGGGTGGCTTTCGTCAACACGGAAGTGGTGGCCGAAGAAATCGTTCGAACTTTGGCCGGGACCTCGGCCTTGGTTTTGACCGTGCCCATTAGCACCTGGCTTGCTGCCTGGATCGCGACAGACAAACACGGAGCATCTTTTGACAATGAGGAATTCCACAGGTAAGCTAATTAAACATTATGCCTACATATATTTCAGCTGACGGCCTGGCCAATCTGGAGGAAGAATACGAAAAACGCCGCAAGGAGACCAGGCGAGAAATCGCGGACCGAATTGAACAAGCCAAGGAACTCGGAGATCTTTCCGAGAATTTTGAATATCACGAAGCCAAGGAACAGCAAGCCTTAAACGAGGCGCGAATCATGGAATTGGACTCCATGATCAAAGATACGGTTTTGGTGGAACAAAAAACCGGGGGCAGTGAAATCTCGCTGGGCGCGACATTCGTCGTGGAATTGAACGGAGTGCAAAAAACCTTCGAAATGGTCGGTTCCAATGAAGCTAATCCGCTGGAAGGCAAAATTAGCAATGAATCGCCTTTGGGCCAAGCTTTTTTGGGCCGAGGCGTTAATGATGCGGTGGAAGTTGAAGTCCCGTCCGGATCCATGACTTACAAAATTATTGAGATTAAGTAGTTTTGACCAACCATTTTAAATCAGGTAAAATATGGCTGAAATTAAGCCATATTTTTGTTTTTATTTATGATTGAAGAAGAAGCCGCGCGCCGGGCTCGGGCTGAGCTCCTGCGCCAAAGAGAAATCGAACCGTATCCGGCCAAAAGCCAATATACGCACACCATCACAGACTATCTGGCGAAATTCGATCAACTCATGGCTGATCAGACCGTCGAGACCGTGGTCGGGCGCATCATCACCCTGCGCAAACATGGCGGATTAACTTTTTTAACCTTGGAAGACGGCACGGGCCGAATTCAGTTAGTGCTGAGAAAAGACGGAGTCGGGGAAGAAACCTATCAGTTTTTTCATGCCACCATGGACATGGGGGATTTTATCCAAGCCACGGGTTGTGCTTTTTTGACTAAGAAGGAAGAAAAATCCCTGGACGTTCAACACTATAAAATTTTGGCGAAAACTTTACTACCCATGCCGGAAAAATGGCATGGCCTGTCTGACGTGGAAGTCCGCTATCGCCAGCGCTATCTGGATTTGCTGAGCAATCCGAGCGTGCGCCACATTTTCAAAGTCCGAGCGCTGATTATCAAAACTATTCGCCAATTTTTGGATGAGAGAGATTTTCTGGAAGTGGAAACGCCGGTCTTGCAAGCGATTCCGGGCGGCGCCAATGCGGCGCCATTCATTACGCATCATAATGCCTTGGATATTGATTTATATTTGCGCATCGCGCCGGAATTATTCTTGAAGCGCTGCGTAGTCGGCGGCTTGGATCGAGTTTATGAAATTGCCCGCTGCTTCCGCAATGAGGGCATTGACCACGCGCATAATCCGGAATTCACCCAAATTGAAGGCTACATCGCGTATCGGGATTATGAACAGTTAATGGAAATGCTGGAAGAAATGCTGAAAGAAGTGATCAGAGCGGTGGGCTTGGATCCATTCCAGGTTCCGTTTCAAGATTACCAGTTAAACTTCGCGGAAAGATGGGAACGAATCACTTTTCGCGAGGCCATGTTGCGCTATGCGGCGCTGGATATCGAAACCATCACCAATCGCGAGGCAGCGGTTCAAGCCGCGGTTAAGCACGGAGTGCCGGTGGAAAAGAATCACGGTTTGGGCACCATCATCGATAACCTTTACAAGCATTTGGTTCGGCCCAAGATTATCCAACCGACTTTCATTTACGATTACCCGGCGCAATTATCGCCTTTGGCGAAAAAGAAAGCCGATGATCCGCGCTACGTGGAAATGTTTCAATTGGTCTACGGCGGCGGGGAAGAGAACATGAAGTCTTTCAGCGAGTTGAATGATCCGCTGGATCAAGAGGCTCGGTTTCAGGAACAGCAAGCCGCGCGCGAAGCCGGCGATGATGAGGCTCAATTTGCGGATGATGATTATGTGACGGCCCTCAAGCACGGTTTGCCGCCCACGGCCGGTTTCGGTATCGGCATTGATCGCTTAACCGCGCTGTTAACCAACTCGTCGAATATCAAAGAGGTAATTTTATTCCCAACTCTGCGACCGAAAAGCCAGGAATAATATGCGCCAATCAACCGTTTTATGTTTTGGCACCTTCGACGGCCTGCATACCGGACATGAATATTTTCTCAAACAAGCGAGGTCCTTGGGGTCTCGCTTGGTGGTGAGCGTGGCGCGCGATGAACATATTCGCCAACTCAAACATCGGGAACCGAGAAGCACGGAGACTGATCGGCTGGCCGCGGTCAAGCTAATGCCTATGGTCGATGAAGCTCGCTTGAGCGACCAGCAACTGGGCTCTTATGAAATTTTTCAAGCCGTGCAGCCGGAGATTGTGGCTTTGGGCTATGATCAAGACGCTTTGCGCGCGGATTGCCAAAAATGGATCAAAGAACACGCCAGTCCGATCAAAACTCAAAACATTGATTTCTTGAAACAAGACAAAATTCCGATTAAGCTGATCTGACATGGCCAAGCATCGAACCTGGGTGGAAATTAGCGAGGAAGCCCTGCAAAACAATATCTACGAACTGCGCGCGCTGCTTCGGCCGGAAACGGAATTTGCGGCCGTGGTTAAGTCTAACGCATACGGCCACAGCCTGGAGCAAGTGGTGCCCATGATGAGTAAAGTGGCGGTTAAGCGCTTCGCGGTTGATAACATTAATGAGGCCTTGCTGGTGCGGGAATTGGCGCCCGAGGCCAGCATTAATGTCATCGGCTATATCATGCATGAACAATTGGCCGAGGCGATTGAGGCCGGCATCGAGCTGACGGTTTATGACAAGGACACCATTCGATTGGTAGAGGAAATCGCTCGGCAACGAAAGCAAATCGTTTCCATCCATTTGAAACTGGACACGGGCATGAGCCGGCAAGGGGTGTTACCGCAAAATCTTTCGGATGTCGTGACTTTGCTTTTGGATTGCCCGCACTTAACGGTGGCCGGCGTTTCCACGCATTTCGCCAATCTCGATAATTACCGGGATCCGTCATTTACTTTGATGCAATGCGAACTTTACGAGCAATGCATCGAACAAATCGAATTAGCCGGTTTTCATCCTCAGTTCCTGCATTGCGCCAAGAGTTCCGCGATTATTTTGTATCCGAACACGCAAGGCACTCTGGTGCGCGCTGGCATCGCTTTATACGGCATCTGGCCCACGCCGGACATTCAGGATGAAGCGCGCCGGCAATCCATCAAATGCAGCTTAAAACCGGTCCTCTCTTGGAAGACGCGGGTAATTCAAGTGAAATCCCTGCCCACGGGCACGCCGATCAGCTACGATCTGACTGAAGCCTTGCGCAAGCCCAGCCGAATTGCGGTACTGCCGATTGGCTATTATGATAATTTTGACCGCAAACTTTCATCCATCGGAGAAGTATTAATTAAGGGCTATCGCTGTAAAGTGCTGGGTCGGGTTTGCATGAATATGACTATGGTGGATGTTTCCAGCGTGCCGGACGTGAAACCGGAACAAGAAGCGATAATTATCGGGGCTTCGGGCCGCCATCAGATCACGGCCCAAGAAATTGCGGATAAAATCGGCACCATTCCCTATGAAGTGGTCAGCCGAATCAGTCCGACCATTCCTCGAGTGGCGGTGGAATAATATGAGCCGACGCGACCATTTCAAAAAATTGCAACAGCAAGGCTATGAAGCACGGAAATATCGCAATCCGTATTTCGCGGCTAAAAAACGGACCACGCATTGGATCAGAACCGCGGTCTGGTTTTTGATAGCGGCCGCACTCATCACTCTGCTCATGAATTTTCTTCTGCGCTCGCCGATTTACGCCATCAATCAAGTACAAATTTCCGGCACGGAAACCATTAAGCCGGA
>JAHJAM010000060.1 GCA_018814025.1 Patescibacteria group bacterium
GCCACCCTGCCGTTGCAGCCGCGGCAAGTACACGCGTTCGACGAACGCCTTGCCCTCCGCCGTCGGGCTGTGGCCCCCCCGCTCGATGAGCCCGCTCTGCCGCGAAGCCACGGTGTACAGACCCCAAAGCCCGTAGGCTACGGCGTCAATCTACGGTTGGACCGCGGCTAACCTGTTGATCTGACGCTGGTTTTTGGGGAGCACCGCGGGCCGCCGAGTCGCGATTGTTCCACCCCCGCGCGGGCACTGCAGGGGCGCCAATGGTGGAGCATCTCCGTCCAGCGACGCGGCGCAGCCGGTATGCGCACCGCATTGAGCGCGTTGGTCAATGGGGAAACGTCGGGAGTTGACGCTTGCCAGCGGTTGCTTCGCCCTGTGCTGAGCGAAGCGGAAGGCAGAGCGTGCGACTGGTTGACCATCGACGACACGGGGCCCGAGCGCCTTGATCTGGAACAATTACGACCGATGTGGTAGGGCTGAGTCGTAACTGTTCCAGGAGGGCACGTGGGACGTTCCGACCACCTCGCAGCGCTCGACCAACTCTTCGCCCGTAAGCCAATCGCCACGCTCGACGAGCTACGCGCGGCGCTTGGCACCGATTCGAGGACCACCGTCTTCCGCGTCGTCAGCCGCGTCGGCTACCGGACGAGCTTCAGCCACGCGGGGCGCTACTACACGCTCGAGCGCGTCCCGAAGTTCAACGCTCGCGGGCTGTGGTTCCACCGGGAGGTCGGCTTCTCGTCGCACGGCACACTGCGGGCGACCGTCGTCGTGCTGGTCGATCGGTCCGACGCGGGCTGCACCCACGAGGAGCTGCAGGCCGAGCTGAAGCTGCGCCTGCACGACACGCTGCGCAGTCTCGTCGAGGACAGGTACATCGGGCGCGAGCGGGTCGAAGATGTGTACCTGTACGTCAGCGCGCGTCCAAAGGTCGCCCGAGCCCAGGTCGAGCGGCGACGCCGAGCCGTGGCGAAGGCGCTGGCGGTGGTCCCCGCTCTGGATCCGGCACGCGCCATCGATGTACTGGTCGCTGTCATCCACCACCCGAGCGACGACCCGAAGGCGATCGTCGCGCGGCTCGCCACCGAGGGGCGGCTGGTGGGTCTCGCGCAGGTCGAGCAGCTTTTCCGTCGTTACGACCTGCCCGGAAAAAAAACGGCGCACTCTCGCTCGAGACGCTCGCGGCGCTGAGGGAGCAGATCGCCGCGCTCGAGGGGGACTGCCGCCGGCAGACCCAGCAGGTGGCTGGCGCGCGGGTCGAGATCGACGAGCCCGAGCGCGGGTGCTCGGTGTGTGAAGGCAAGATGGGCGTGCACAAGACCCGCGATCGCCGCGGCCTCACGCTGGTGCACGGCGCATTTCGGGCCCACCAGGTCGAGCGCGTATGCCTCGCCGGCTGCCGCCAGCGCGGCGCGAGGATCCACCACCGGCCGGCCGCGCTCGCCAGGCTGCTGCTGCCCAGGAGCACCGTCGGCTACGACGTGATGGTCGCGGTCGGCATGGGGCGCTACGTCGGCGGGCGGCAGCGCGAGTCGCTGCGTGCCGAGCTGTCGGAGCGGGGCGTGGCTCTGTCCACGGGCCAGATCTCGCGGCTCGGGCGTCGCTTCCTCGACTACCTCGAGGCGCTGCACCACGACCGCGCCCCGACGCTGCGCGCCGCGCTCGGCTCGGACGGCGGCTGGCCGATGCACTTGGACGCAACCGGCGAGCAGGGCCGCGGCACGCTCTTCGTCGTCCTGGCGGGCTGGCGTCGCTGGGTGCTTGGCGCCTGGAAGCTGCCAACCGAGCGCGCCGACGCGATGCTGCCGCGCATGCTCGAGGTGGCCAAGCGCTTCGGCGACCCGAATGCGATCATGCGCGACCTCGGTCGCGCCGTCATCCAGGCGGCCACCGACTTCGTCGCCGCGCGCGACCTGGACATCGCCGTACTCGGCTGCCACCTGCACTTGCTGCGTGACGTCGGTCGCGATCTGATGCGCGACACGCACGACCAGCTCGACCGATGCCTGCGCCGCAGTCGCGTGCGTCCCAAGCTGCGCGCGCTGGCGCGCGAGCTGGGGCGCCAGCTCGGCTCGCGGTTGCCGAGTGCGTCGCTCGCACTGGTCGAGTGGCAACAGCAGGCCGAGCTGTCCGACCATCGTCTTCCCGAAGGCGATGTCGGGTTGGCCGCCGTGAGGCTGCTTGCGCAGCACGTGCTCGACTTCCCCGCGGACGGCGCCAACTTGGGCTTCCCCTTCGACGTGCCAATGCTCGCCCTCTTCGACCGCGCGCGCCACGCTGCTCGCGTGGCCGACGCACATTGGCGTACGCCCCCGACCGATCCGAAGGTGCGACGCGCACTGGCGCGACTGCGCGCCGCCCTGCGTCCCGTCGAGGTGCAAGTGCCCGTCGAACAGATCGCGCGCCGGCTGCGGCTGCGCAAGAGCCTGTTCCAGGAGCTACGCGAGGCCCTGCGCCTCAACGACATCAAGCCCGACGGGGCCCCGCGGCCCGCGCGCAGACCTCGCGGCGATACCGCGGTCGAGCTCGACGGCGTCCGCGATGCAGTCCGCAGGCTCTCGGTCGTGCTCGTGCGCCGCCGTCCCGAGAGGGGACCGGCCACCGACGAACGCGCTGCCATCGACCTGGTCCTCGACCACCTCGAGCGTCACGGCCCCTCGCTCTGGGGGCACGCGATTCGCCTACCCGACGGCCGCACGCGTCTCGTTGCTCGCACCAACAACAACCTCGAGGGCTCCTTCCGCGCCCTGAAGCATGTCGAACGCCGTCGCTCCGGTCGCAAGACCCTCACCCAGGATCTCGAGCACCTGCATCCGGGCGCCATGCTCGCCATGAACCTGAACGACCCCGACTATGTCGACATCCTGTGCGGCTCGCTCGACCGGCTTGCTGCTGCCTTCGCCGGGCTCGACGCGCGCGGTCGAGGCCCGGCGCGTCCGCTCGCCGAGCAGGTCATGATCGCCACGGCATCGCTGCCCGCGGCCGACAAAAGGATCGTCCGCTCCGACGCCACGCTCCGGCGCCTGAACGCTGCGGCCCGGAGCCGCGCCCCCCGCGCTTGACCCGATCGGCACGAATCCAACCGCACATTGACGCCATGGGCCGCAAGGGTAGCCGAGCTGTGGCCGGCAAGCAGGCGCCAAAGGTAGCTCCGCGCGATGCCGGCGCGGTCGGCGACATGCGACAGGTGCACCCCCTTCGCCTGCGCGATCGTTCGCAGGCGGCGGCCAAGCAC
>JAHJAM010000013.1 GCA_018814025.1 Patescibacteria group bacterium
ATTCGCGGTACTTCTCCATTATCTTTCGAAGGCGCGACCAACAACAACATTTACACCATTTTTTCCATCACTGATCCTACTACTTCAAACAAAACCATTACTTTCCCAGATGCCTCCGGCACCGTGCTTTTGTCCGGTTCAACCGCTGGCGGTGATTTGAGCGGCACTTATCCCAATCCGTCAGTGACCAATGATTCACACGATCACACTGGTGCCACCATTTCCGGTATCGATATCTCCAGCGATACTAATCTAGCCGGTGATACCGAAATTGTGCTAACCGGCGATGCTTTATCAATCGCCTCCACCATCGCCCGCGACACCGAATTGCACAGTGCTATTACTTTGACTGGTACTTATGACTACATCACGCTCTCCGGTCAGCAAATCACCCGCAATCAAATTGATTTAACCACTGACGTCACTGGTACTTTGCCCACCGGCAATATTGCGGATGCATTTTTACGCAACAACGGCGACACCGGCACCGGTAGTTATGATTTCACTGGCGCTGAACTGCTCGGCGCCTCGCCATTAGTTTTTGAAGGCTCCAGCAACGATAATGTTTATACTACTTTCGCTTTTACCGATCCCACCGGTGCCAACGTGATTACTTTCCCGGATGTCAGCGGTACAATTTATACTTCCGGCAATGACCCGCTCGACACCATTGGCGAGTGGCAGACTCTTTGTACGAATTGTGTTGATATCGTGAGTGATACAACCAGCACTTTGACGGCCGCCCGCGGTGGCACCGGACAAACAGCTTACACGACAGGTGATTTGCTATACGCTTCCGGCGCCAGCGCTCTGTCCAAACTGGCTGATGTGGCTGTCGGCAACACTTTGATTTCCGGCGGCGTGGGCGTGGCTCCTTCCTGGGGAAAGATAGGCTTGACCACTCATGTTTCCGGCACCCTGCCCGTCACCAACGGCGGTACCGGCGCCACCACCTTGAATGATTTAATCACCCTTTCTACTCATACCACCGGCAACTATGTCGCCTCCGTCACCAACGGCTCCGGTATTTCCGGCGGCAACGGCGGCTCAGAAGGCGCGGCCCTGACCTTAGCCCTAGGTGCTTTGACCGCTGATTGGAATCAAACCGGCGCTTTTGATCTTGCATTAAATAATACGTCTTCCGAACTCAAGATCCTCGGTTCATCCGGCACTTACTACGGCATCTTTGATGTCGGTGCCATCACCGGTTCAGACAAGACCTACACCTTCCCCAACGCCTCCGGCACGGTCGCGTTTACTTCTGATATTCCGGCCGCCGGCGCTAACACGGCTTTATCCAACTTATCTTCGGTCGCCATCAATACTTCTTTAATCTCTGATACTAACAATACTGATGATTTAGGCAGCACCGGCATTCGTTGGCGTGATTTATTCCTCGGTCCCAACACTCTCCACATTGGAACTTCTGCCACTGACGAAGGCACAATTTCATACAATACTGGCAGCGATATTCTGAACTTCGGCACTGATTCAACCGCCAACGGCGACATCGCCTTCTTTACTGATGATTTATATCTGGACAAATCCACCGGCAATGTCGGAATTGGCACGACCGCTCCGGATTCTAAGCTGAACGTGGTTTACGACGATACTACGACTTCGGATAATATCGCTTACGGTTCAACGATTTACGCCTCGCAGACCGGGCTGATCAGTTCCGGCTTATCCGATGAACTGTATGGCCTTAAGGTCACGGCCACGCAAAATGTCTCCCAAGTGAATTTAGACGAGTCCTATACTTACGGCGCTCTATTCCTGGCCGATGGTGAACGCGGCGCCGCCACCAACAGCTATACTACCGGCCTTAAAGTCGGCAGCGAAGGTTCTGATATCAATACCGGTGGCGAATTTTGGGCCACTGACACCCTGGCTGGTAACTCAAATTCCGGCTTAAAGAGCAATTCCGCAGCCAATGGTTCCGCTTACTCCTACGGTTTATCTCTTTGGTCTTTCGGTACTAGCTCCAACCGCTATGGCATCTATTCGACCGGAGAAAGCAAAAATTATTTTTCTAATAATGTCGGCATCGGCACGACTGGACCGACATCGATTTTGCATACGGTTGCTTCCGGGGCCAAGACTGCCGCCTATATCGGCAACTTGTTGACTAACACCGCCACTTCTTCAACCGCGTCCATTACCAAAACCGGATTATCTGTTACTTCGACTGGTGCTTGGAACGGTACCTCGGCCGTGAATCGCGGTTTATATGTCAACGCGACCGGTGGAACAACTAACTACTCCGCCATCTTCGAAGGTGGCAATGTCGGTATCGGCACAACCGCACCCAGTACCAATCTGGAAGTAAACGCTCCGGCCATTGCCCTCGATGATGAATATCTGTTGAAACTCGGCGTGAGCGACGCGGCCAATGACCATCTGACTTTTTTAAACGGCACCACGGCCAACGGCGCTTTTGCTCCCACCATTTGGGGTAATTATGACTTTGATAACCAGCGTGCGGGCTTGACCTTGTTTAGCAACATTACAGCGGATACGGGCACGAACCCAGTCATGAAATTTGATGCCTGGAGCAATTTATCAGGCGGTCCAACCACCCGTCCGGCTTTCGAGTTTATGAGCGGCGGCAATCAAATCTTGACCATGGATGCGGACAAGCAAGTGGGTATTGGCACCCAGTCCCCGTCCAAGCTTTTAGAGATCTTCTCCCAAGTGGCCACCACGGATCAATTCCGGCTGACCTACAGCTCTGGCGTTTATACTGATTTGTATACTGATGCTTCAGGCAATTTAACCATCAATCCAACTGGCACTAACGTAACTTTTGGCGCCACTTCCAACCCAATCTCCCTGATCCCGGCGGAGAATAATACCGCCGGCTATACCGTTGGTACTTCCGCCAACCGTTGGAAAAGCGGTTACTTTGTTGATGGCATTGTGACCGGTGCTTCCTCCACTACCTACGCGGAATCCGGCATCACTTCAACTTATGCCGGCGCTTTAGGTATCACTCCAGCATCAGGCCAGAATTTAAACATCTCTTTAGCCACCACCGGTGATTTTGCGGTCAATACCAATCAGTTGTATGTCGATACCTCAGCCGGTAATGTCGGCATTGGCACGACTGCCCCAGGCGCCACCTTAGATGTTGTCTATTCTGATTCTACAACGACTGGCAACACGACTTATGGTTCAACTATTTCCGCCACTCAAAGCGGCGTGGTTACCAGCGGTACCGATATAATTTACGGTTTGGATGTCACATCCTCAAGTACCCCGGCTCACAGTACGGGTGGAAACATCAATGTCTATGGCGGAAGATTTACGGCCACGGGCGGAGATTATGGCGGAAGTGCGGGCGCGATTGGTTTGCTGGGTGTCGCCAGCGGGGCAAAATCATCCAACAGAGGTTTGTTTGGACAAGTAACTATCGGAGTCGAGGATGCCGATAATACCGGCGTTTACGGTTATGTTACCGGCACCCATCCAGGCACCTCTACGACCGGTTTCAACTATTCTTTCTATGGGAACAACAATGCCATTTATACCGGTACGAGCTCTGTTCCGAAAAAATATGGGATCTATTCTATCTTAGGCGGTGAATGGGATGGTTCAAGTTATGGTGGAAGTTTTAATAACAATTCCAACAATCTCAATACGACTTCAACCACCAATAAATATGGCATTTTTGTCAGTACTGCTGGTACTTCCTATGCTAATAATTCCTATGGCGCCCGGATTGAAAACGTAGTAATCAATAGCGGCCGAGACAGTACCAACAAATACGGCTTATACATAACTTCCACCGGCACTTATCCCGGATTAACCACTACCGATACCAACAACTACGGCCTTTATGTCGATACCCCAACCGGCGCCGTAAACAATTACGCGGCAGTATTCGCCGGCGGCAATGTCGGCATCGGCACCACCTCCCCCTCCTATCAACTCCAACTTTCAACTGATTCCGCGGCTAAGCCGACTTCCAATACTTGGACAGTCGTCTCCGACTCGCGGCTCAAAGAAAATATCACCCCTTTTACCGACGGCTTATCAGTCATCAATCAAATCAATCCGGTTAATTATGCCTTAAACGGTCACGCCAATATGCCGGCCGGTGATGAAGGCATCGGCGTTATCGCCCAAGAAATCATGGGCATTGCGCCTTACACGGTTGGCACCTTTGAAGCCAAATACAATCCGGATGATGAAACAACCCAAACTTTTTACAGCTTTGATTCAAGCGCTTTGACATTCGTCTTAATTAACGCGGTCAAAGAACTCGCTGTTCGTTTACCGGCGGAGCCTGTCAACACCGCTTCGCAAATGCCCACCGGCTCAGCTACGCTCACAGCCCTCACCATGGACGGCATGATTTACATGCACGGCAACGATATCGTAAACATTGGCCGTTTGGCCGGTTTGAATAACCACTGGAGTATTGAACCTGACGGCACCATCAAAACCGACAAACTTCTCAAGACCGTGATCACTAGCTATCAAAACGAAATGGTGGAGACCACGGCCGTGACTTCGACCGATACGGTCATTACCTTATCCGGCAGTTCTGAACTCCAAAACGGCCAAGCCACCATTACTTTTGAAGATATCAAAGCCGAGTTCAATGACATCACCTCGACCACGGCTCCGATTTATGTGGTGGTTACGCCCAACGGACCGGCCTCGCTCTATGTTTCCAGCAAAGATCACAACGGCTTCACGGTTGAACAGATTAATGGCAACGACTCCGGCATCACCTTCGACTGGCTGGTCACGGCTTATCGAAAAGATTACGAGCCGGTCGAACAAGAGCCACTGGTGATTGATCCGCCCCCGACCGATCCCGATCCCATTGCTACCACCGATTTAGTGATCATTGATCCGCCCCCGACCGATCCCGATCCCATTGCCACCACCGACATTATTGATCCGATCGTAATTCAAGATCCGCTTGAGGAACCCCCTGTGTAAACCCCCTTCACCTCCCTTCAATTCACACTGTGTCATCCCGAACGAATGTGAGGGATCTCAAATCGCCAGATGCGAGATTCCTCGTCGCCCAAAATCATGAGGCTCCTCGGAATGACACAGTGAGTGAATTCGGGGGAGGGTAGAGGAAATATCAGATGATGTTTTCTCCACCCTCCCTGGAAACCAAAATCGTTTTCAGTGGACGAAAAAAATTGATCCGTTGTTTTGTGCGGCCGCCTGGTCTGGCGGCCCCGGTTAAAACCGGATCGAAACTGCGGCTTGAACGGGGCCGCGGCCTAAATTAGTCGCGGCCTCAAAAGCGCCCATGTCCCGTGTCTGGTAGTATTCGACGTCCATCCTTGCTACCAGCCACTCATATGCGCGTTTAATCCCAGGAAAACTGTGGGGTTTTCTAAAAAATGATTGCTAGAGGAATTAAGAGGGCAAATTATCCCTTTTAATTCCCCTAGCAATAGGGGAGTTGGTCCTTGCACGGTGAATTCGTGACCCATTTGCCAATGTGCAACAGCCAAACAGCGTCAACTCAAAAAAGAAACACAAGTTCTTTCAATACCAAAATCTAAAGACGCGGGCCCCACACCCGCGTCTTTTTCATTCGCCAGTTTTTTTAAAATCTCGTATAATGATTGTAATCTTTATTGTTAAGCGTAATTTTATTATTTATATGTCCGAAGCCAAAACGTCTTTTCGGTTGAGCGGCAACAGTTTCGTGATTACCGCTCGCTGGCTCTGTTACGGTCTGTTGTTTTTAATGCCGCTTTTTTACCTGCCCGTCAGTTTGGACCCGCTGGAAATCAACAAGCAAACTTTGCTGGTCTTGGTCTCCTTCGTTGGTCTGATTCTTTGGCTCGGCGCCATGATTTTTGAACGGACTTTGGTTTTTCGCCGAGGCTGGTTGAATCTGTTTCCGCCTCTCGTCTTCTTGGCTATCTTGCTTGCGGCGATTTTTTCCCAAGGCCCGTATCTTTCCTGGCTCGGCCACTCCACCGAAGAGTTTACCAGCGTCCTGTCTTTTGCCGGTTATCTGGCCGTCTTCTTTTTAATGGCCAACGTCTTTACTCGGCTGGTGGATCATCAGCGGGCTTTTGCCGTTATCTTGGTTTCCGCCTTTTTGGCCGGACTTTGGGGCACGCTTTCGCTTTTCGGCTTAAACTTATTTCCGGGTTTGGATTACGCGGCCGCCAATACCCTGGGCGGCATTAACGACTTTGTCTTATTTTTGGTTGTCATCACCGTTCTGGCCAATGCCCTTTGGATGTCGCACACGCCGGAATCAACTCTGTTCCACAACAATTGGTTCGGCTGGGTGGAAAAGTTTCTCGTCTTGGCCATTTCCGGTCTGACTTTCACCGCCTTGCTCTTGGTTGATTATTCTTTCGCCTGGATTCTGCTTTTAGCCGGTCTCTTGATCAGTTTTGTCTTTGTGTTCATGCGCTTGCGGGACTTCCCCAATTACAATCGCTTCCTGTTGCCGTTTTTGTTGATCATCGCCAGCCTGCCCTTCCTCTTTTATTTTGGCACGCCTTTCAAGGTTGAGCTGCCGATTGAAGTCTCGCCCAATTACACCGCCACCTGGAACATCGCCCGAGAAACCTTGGCCAACGATTCCGCGATTCTCGGTTCCGGGCCCGGCACTTTCACTTATGATTATGCCAAATATCGTCCCCTGGAAGTGAATCAATCCCAATTCTGGAATTATCGCTTCGATCGCGGCGCGTCTTTTGCCCTCACCTCGTTAGCCACGGTTGGTTTACTGGGCGCGTTGGTCTGGTTGCTTTTCATCCTCGGAACTTTCGGCCGAACTTTAAGTCATATCTTCAAAGCTCGCGAACGCGAAGATTGGCTGCCGAGCTTCGTCTTGATTTCCGGCTGGAGCACGCTGATTGTGGCCGCTTTCCTTTTCTCCCTCAACCTGACCTCGCTCTTCCTAATCTTCGCTTTGGCCGGTTTGCTGGCCTCGCGCGTCATGAAAGCCTCGGTGCAAAACACCTTTACGCAATCTCCGCGCCTGGGCTTGCTCTTCTCGTTCATCTTTGTTTTGGTGAGCGTGGGTATCGTCAGCGTGATCTTCATCACCGGCCAGCGCTATTTGGCCGAAGCCGCTTTTGGCCAAGCCATTCGCTTGGATAGCAGCGGCGCGGAATTGACCCAAGTGGTTGATGAATTGGATCGAGCCGCTCAAGCCAACCGCTTCCAAGATATTTATTATCGCAATTTATCCCATGCTTTATTGCTGCGCGTGGGCGAGGAACTCCAGTCGCAAGATCAGGAGGAACAAATGACCCAAGCCCGCCTGCAATACATTCAGGCCTTAACCGGCGCCAGCATTAACGCCGCGGTTCGTGCCACGGAATTGGCCCCGCACAGCGTTTTGAACTGGCTGACTCGCGCCAACACTTACCGCGAGTTTATTCCCATTATCGGCGCTGACGCGGAAAAGTTTGCCATGTCTTCCGGGGAACAGGCTGTGGAACTGGAACCCAACAACCCGGCCAACTATGTTGATCTGGGACAAACCTATTTGCTGATTGCCGATAATTCCATGGCCATGACCCAGTCTGAGGATCCGGAAGTTAAACAAGAAGCCCAGGCTAAAGTTGATAATCTCTTGAGCCAAGCCGAAGGCGTCCTGCTTCAAGCCATTGAACTCAAAGACGATTATCCGGTCGCTCATTATCAATTGGCCATTGTCTATGATCGCCAAGGGGAATTGGAAAAATCCATTGCCAAAATGGAAACCGTGGCCAAGCAAAATCAGCTTGACGTGGGTGTGGCCTTTCAGCTCGGCTTGCTTTATCTGCGCCGTAATGGAGAAGATGATTTAAACCGAGCCCAAAACGCTTTTGATCACGCCGTGGAACTCGCCCCTTCATATTCTGATGCTCGTTGGTTCTTAGCCGCGGTCTATGAGCAGCTCGGGGATTTCGACTCCGCCATTGAGCAAGTGCTGAAAGTTCAAGAATTAAATCCTGACAATCAAGTCGTGGCTGAGCGTTTGGAAAGTCTCAAAGCCGGCCAGGCCGCGGCCGAGTTGCCGCAACCTTTGGCCGGCGAAGAGGGAATTGTGCAAGTGCCTGATGGCCAGCCGGTCCAAGGACCCGGCAGTGCCTCGCCGCCCTCTGCCAATCAAGCGGAATCGGAAACTCAACCCACCGGCTTTTAAACAAAAACCCCCGACTAAGTCGGGGGTTTTTGGTGGACCCTAAGGGATTCGAACCCTTGACCTCCTCCATGCCATGGAGGCGCTCTACCAACTGAGCTAAGAGCCCATCACGAGGACAAGGATATCTGGTTATCTTGCAATGGTCAAGATTTATCCGAACAATTTCATCTGAAAGCAGTTGATAAAACCCAAACCGGTCATGACCAGACTTGCGCCCACGACCAGGATTGAGACTAATATTTCATGGATTGTTTCACTGATATTATTCATAGGGATAGTTTCGGAACCGCGAAACTTATCAACAAAGTCCTGCATTGTCAAGTAATCATCCCCTTAGTCATCTAGCTCCCCTAGCTCCTATATCGCAAGTTTAGCTCCCTTAGCTCTATTTATGATATACTGATGACAATATGAAACGTTTCGTGCTTGTCACAGTTTTTCTGTTTCTGCTTGCGCTCCCGGCGCAACTGCTCGCTGAGTCCAGCTCAGAAAGTTATATTTTGTGGGGGTCGGCCGTGACCGCCGGCGGCGCGCGCGCCACCTCAGCCAACTACATCAACTATATTTCCGTGGGGGATTTGTCATCTGATCCCATGGACAGTGCCAACTACCACGGCGTGATCGGTTTGGAAGCGCTTTATGAAGAGCCGGTTATGACTTTTTCTATTGCGACCACGGATCTGTCCCTCATCCCAAATATCCTGAGCCTCGTCTCAGTCAGTACGGCCTCAACTTCCGTCACGGTTTCCACCAACGCGGACTTCGGCTATGTCGTGACCGTCACGGAAACCACGGCTTTTAATAACGGCCAGGGCCGAGTTTTGGCTGATGTTACTGATGGGGAAGTCACGGCCGGCTCCGAAGAGTTTGGTTTGGCCGTGGCCGGTGACGATGCGGCTTTTGGGGATGATCGGGGTCTGTCAGCCGTTCCTTTAACCATTGCGTCTCGGGGCATTTGGGGCGCTGATCGCACCACTAACCTGACTTTTAAGGCCGCGATCAGCTCGGCCAGTGCTTCTGGCCACTATTCCGGGACTTATACACTAATCGCCACCAGCAACTTCTAAATAATTTTGGTATAATATAGGCATTAAAAATTTCTGGGGATAAATTCGAAGCGGGCGCCAGGTTTGTGGGTCAAATCCTAGCGTCCATTGCGAATTATGATCCGGAGTCTACCGGGTCGGCTTCGTCTTAAGATGAAGCTCTAGACCAAGTTCGTTCTGGGGTAAAGGTCGGATTCGCCTCCAAGTGCTCCCGCTTTGGGCGGGGGAGGATTACGAATCTAAATAGCACACACAACCCTGCCTCTAATGTCGTTTGGACGTCGTTCGACATTTTCTCTAGGCAAGCCTCGTCGCACGGGGCAGTTCATATGCATCCTCGTATTATGAACGGGCGAAAACAAAAAAACTTAAAGAATTAATTAATAAGATTATGATGCGATATAAAACTTTGATTGCCAAAGTTGCTATCTTCTCCCTGGTCTTGAGCTTGGTTGCCGTTGTGTCACCAGCCCAAGCCGCATCGCTCACTGACATGTCTGACACCATGACTCGTCAGGCACAAGGCGTTGCTTCCGATCACACCATCTTGTTTACCCTCGGCTCAGCCATTGCCACCGGTGATGATCTAACCATTACCTTCGCTACCAACTTTTCAATTTCTGCCTCATTAGCCTCAGCTGATTTGGATATTAGTTGGCAAGCAGCTGGTGGAGACGGTGTTTGTAACACCGGTGATACTCAGATAACTGTTGATGCTGGTGCAGCTTCTGGCGCCACTTGGGGATTCACTCGTACCTCAGCCCTCATCTTGACCCTTGATGCTGGTGATGGCGGAATAGCCGCCGGTGCAGAAGTTTGTGTTGAGATTGGTACCGTTGCCACCACTGGTGGTACTGGTGTTAATCAAGTAACTAACGCTTCTTCAGCTGCTTCTTACGACCTGGTAATTGCCACTCCAAGCGACTCTGGCACCATCCAGCTTCCAGTTGTTGACGGTGACCAAGTCACCATTAACGCTGCAGTCGAGTCAACCATGACTTTCGACCTCGATGTCGGAATTGCTACCGGAACTGATTGTTCATCTACTACCTGTATGAGCAATACCGGTTATACTGTTGATCTCGGTACTCTCACCACCGCTGCTGTCAGCACTTCTGGCGATGGTACAATTGGAATGATCGGTGTTGATATCTCAGCTAACGCCACCGGCGGCGTGGTTGTGACTGTCAAAAACGCTAACGGTGCCGAAGGTTTGGCCAGTACTTCTGCTGGTCCAGATACCGGTGCTTCTGAAAGTGACGACGACATTGAATCTGGTACTGGTGATTTAACAGCTGGTACTGAAGGCTATGGTATTTGCGTTCACCGCGTATCTGCCGGTGCCAACTCAACCCTAGACGGGGCTGGAACAGGCGCTTTTGATGCTGACTCTCTAACATCTGGTGCAAGCAGCTTTGATTTAAGCGATACTTGTACTGGTACTGACACAGTAACTGAAAATAATGTTGGTAACTCAGCTCTTAGCACAACTCCCCAAAACATTCTCGACTCCGGCGGGGGGCCAATTGCTGATGGTCGTGCTGAAATTTTTGTGAAAGCCGCTATTGCCAACACCACTCCAGCCCATGACGATTACACAGACACCCTGACGTTCATCGCCACGGGTACCTTCTAAGGAACTAATCAAGCATAAATATTATGTGGAGGAAATTTATCTTCGCACTCGCTCTTGCCGTGCTTGTGGTTCCGATGGCTGCATTACAGCCGGCTTCCGCTTTGACCGTAAGTCCGGTCATCATCGAATTTGATGTTAAGCCAGGCGAAACGGTTGTCGGAACAATCAAGCTCAAGAACGAATCAGAAAGCACAGCCACTTATTACGCCACCGTCCAAGACTTCGTGGCCGGCGATTCGGCCGGAACCCCGGCTTTCATCGGCAAGTCCAAGACCCGCTCTTTAGTGGATTGGACCACCTTCGATAAAACAACCGTAGCCCTTGGCGGCGGTGACTCAGATTTAGTCATCTACCGCATTCGGGTTCCTGAAGGTGCCGCCCCTGGCGGATACTTCGGCGGCTTGCTTTTCTCTTCTTCATCTCCAGATGCTGAAGGGGTCGGAGCCGTGGCCATGACCGGACCGTTAGTGCTCTTGCGCGTGGCCGGCGCAGTGGTCGAGCGAGGCAGCTTGCTCAGCTACGGCGTTAAACCAGAATCAACCACTTCTTTGCCGGTTGACTTCACCATGGACTTCCAAAACAGCGGTACTGTCCACTTGAAGCCCCAAGGTGTCGTGCGCGTGACCAACATGTTCGGCGGTACGTCCGCTGTCGTTCCGGTCAACGCCGCTGGCGGCAATGTTCTCCCAGATTCTAACCGCGTTTTCTCAGCCAAGTGGATGAAGGCAGAATTGCCGGACAACGCTTCTGAGTTGGTCAAGGAATGGAAGAACTTCGGTTTTGGTCCATACACTGCAACCTTGATCATGAACTATGGTGAATCCAACCAGGTTGTCTCAGCCGAGGCCTCCTTCTGGGTCATGCCATGGATGCTCGTTGTTCTCTTCATTATCCTGCTCGTTGTCATCGCCCTCTTGGTGATGCAGTACAACAAGTGGATCGTGGCTCGCGCCGTGAAGAAGAAATAAGATTGAGTCTTGTATCAGCAAAAACCGCCTTCGGGCGGTTTTTGTGTATCTCGACATTTGGGTGTTTCATCGCTATACTCTCACTATTATGCTCCAAGTCGGTATCGTTGGCCTGCCCAATGTCGGAAAATCCACCCTGTTTAAAACCCTGACCAAAAAGCAGGTTGATTGCGCGAATTTCCCTTTTTGCACCATTGAACCCAATGTCGGCGTGGTTGAGGTCGCGGATGAAAGACTCGATAAATTAGCCAAAATCTCTCATTCCGGGAAAATTGTCCCCGCGGCCATTGAATTTATGGATATTGCCGGCCTGGTAAAAGGCGCACACAAGGGCGAGGGGCTGGGCAACAAGTTTTTAGGCAATATTCGCGAGGTGGCGATGATTCTGCACATAGTGCGCGATTTTGTGGATACCAATGTCCATCACGTGGACGGCTCCATTGACCCGGTGCGCGACGTGGAAATCGTGGAAACCGAATTGGCCATGGCTGATTTGGAAACCGTGGCCAAGCGTCTTGATAGCGTCAAAGCGCACATGAAAGCCGGCCGCACCAAGGATTTAGAAAAGGAAGAAAGCGCGCTCGTGAAAATCAACGCTTTGCTTGAACGAGGCCAGATGGCCAATCTGGCTGAGCTGGATGAGGATGAAGATAAAATGGTTAAGGGTTTGCAGCTCTTAACGCGCAAGCCGATTCTCTATGTGCTCAATGTTGATGAACAAACCGCGTCTGATCCGGCTTGGCAGAGTCCGCTTGGGCCAGAACGCCTGGCCATTGCCTTAAGCATCAAAGTCGAATCCGAAATCACCGAGATGGCGCTCGAGGATCAGAAAACTTTTCTTGAAGAACTGGGCTTGAAAGAATCCGGACTGGATCGCGTAATCAAAACTTGCTATCAATTACTCGGCCTGATTACCTACTTTACCTCCGGTGAAATGGAGACCAAGGCCTGGACCATTAAAAAAGGCACCAAAGCGCCCCAGGCCGCGGGCGTGATCCATACTGACTTTGAAAAAGGGTTTATCCGCGCCGAAGTCATCAAATGTACTGATTTTATTGAGTTAAATGGCGAAGCTGGCGCCCGCGACGAGGGTAAAATCGGTGTTCAAGGCAAGGAATATGTCATGGAAGACGGCGACGTGTGTCATTTCCGATTTAATGTGTAGAAGCTAGAGAGTAGAATCGCTCGCGCTGTTCGCTTGTAGAAAGTAAAAAGAAAACTCCCTGGGATATTTCCCAGGGAGTTTAAAATTTCGTCCACTTTCTACTTTCTTCCTTTCTACTTCTCCATCACAAATATTTCTCTCGCGACTTTCTGTCCTTCTCGTTCATAAATCAAAGTCTCACCCTTCATTCGCCAGCCCAGCTCTTCCAGTTTTTCTTTCACCGGAACGCGAATCAATTCTTTGCCGAAACGGAAAGCCGGGAAAGCGATCACGGCTCGGCCGCCGCGCAGCAAAACCGCGTACAAAGTTTCAAAAGAGGGGAGATACATACTCATCAAATCTCGAATGTTCGATTCAATCTGCATGCGCGTCTCGTTTCCTTTGAGCGGCGGACCCAGTGAAGTCTCAGACACAATCGCCTCAACATTGTCTTGCAAGAATTTATCGACCTCTTGGGCCGGGGAGACATGCAATTCACTCTTGTCTTCGTAACCGGAATACAAATTTCTCAACCACTTCAAATTCTCCTCACTAGCCGTGATGGCCTTTTCAGATGCGTCAGAACCAATCAACCCCTTATAACCCATCAAGGAGGCTTCCATGAGAACTGTCCCGGATCCGCAAAAAGGATCAAACAGCACAGTCTCTGCCGGCTCCGTACCGGACAAGTTGACCATCATGCGTGCCAGCTTGGGCGGCAGCATGCCGGATTTGGCATCGCGTGCCGGCCGGCCGTAATCTCGATTGCTCCAAGCCTTGAAGTCCTGCACCGCTTTCGTGCTTCCGATCAGTAACTCTTTGTCAACAACAAGCAGGACAAACTCCGCACCAGACTCGATTAACTTATTGGTTTTTACAATTACTGAAGACAAGACCGGCTCTCTGGAATCAACATAGCGCACCGATAATCCCTGATCCTTCAATAGTGTTTTTAATGTTAAACCGATTTTTTGGCGATCTTTAGCCAGTTTTCGATTACCTTCGCCATAAATACTAATGCCAAATTTGAGTTTCTTATCAGTTTTAGACGTCTTAAGACCATCAAACAGCTTTTGGGCCAAAACTGGCCGCAGGTTCTGATGGTTGAGTTCGATCCGGTCGATAATTTCACCGACCTTAACGATCCCCGCTAATCGTTCCTGAATTTCTAGGAGATCAATTGGCTCATTCACAAATTCGAATAATAAAACGTCTCCTAAATCATGAGTGATTCGGATTCGATTGCCATATACCGCCATCAGCTCGGCCTTGGACAGTTCTGGATGAATTCCTAGCTCGATAAAATGCATAGTTGATCAGATGTATATTCGAAAAAATTCACATTTGATGCGATCGCATCATATATGAAACAAATCTATCACGAAAGTGCATCTTTGTCCAGATTAGTTAGGACAAAAATTTACATTTCTGATTAGTGATCCGAAATTGTGTCAAATACGAATATTTTCTTGAACACAAAATTTTCAAATCGCTAACCTTAGCTCAAATTTCCCATTGACAAAAGGCCTTTTTTCTGGTATTATATAAGAAGATATATAAGCGTATGATTCCTGCTAGGAGTGTGGAGACTGCCAAGTCACCCTGCCCCTAGTCGGCAAGGGATTTTACTTACCAAAACGCCTATATGTCGAAAAAACCGTTTTTTCGGCGAAAACGGATTCTGTGGAAGAATTCCGTTTTTTGTTTATCCAAAAACAAAAACCACAAGTTCTTTCAAAACGGCAGTCCGGCGATTCGCGTGGCTTGGAGTAGGACCCAAGGCCGCGTGAGTTGCTGAATTCAGCAGCTCCCCAGCGCAATCCGCGCAGGAGGATATGAATTTACTGCCACCCAAACAAAAATCTAATCACACAACCTCACACAGTGAGCCTTTAGCCCTCATCATGGTTTGTTTACTCATGGTGCTGGGTTTTTCGGCATTTATCTGGGGTGAGTCCGCCTTGCGCTCATGGGCCGCGCTTGATGTACCGCAAGTTATCAGCATCCAAGGCAAATTGACTGACGAAAACCGCATTACCGTGCCGGATTCGGTTCTGGATATGCAATTCCACATTTACGATGCCGATTCTGGTGGTAATTGTTTGTGGACTGCCTCTGGTTCGTCCAATGGCACCACGTGTTCAGATGGCACAGCCATTTCCGTTACCCCCAAAGACGGGGTTTTCTCAATTTTGCTTGGCGATACTGGCCAAACTGTCATTCCTGATGATATTTTTACCAGTTCCGATAATCGCTTCATCGGCGTCAAAATCGGTTCTGATGCGGAAATGAGCCCGCGCATCAAGCTTGGGGCCGTACCTTCCGCTATCAACGCCGGTTTAGTTGGCGGTTTCCAACCCAGTCAAAGCGCGGGTGAATCCGTGCTGATTGCTACCGAAGCTGATGGGGATGTATTCTTGATCGCCGCCACCGACGATAAGGCCTTTTTCGTTAATACCAGTACCTACCTTTCTTATAACGCCACCGGCGACTTGGTTTTTGCCGATGCCATTGCTGGTTCGGCTACCCTTTCCGACCTGCTCGGTGGAGGCGGCGGCACTCTGGACCAGGCGTATGATTACGGCGGCGCCGGCGCCGGCCGTGTTATCACCGTTGATTCCGGCGCTATTGAAATGACCGGCTCCAACGCCGGCGATTACACGCTTGAAGTTTCCAACTCCGCCAACGGCGGCGCTTTCTTCGTGCAAAACACCGGCACCGGCGATTCCTTGGTGGTTTTTGACCAAGCCACCGACACCACCCCCTTTATCATCGACGCGTCCGGCAACGTGGGCATCGGCACGGCCAGTCCCAATTATCCTCTTACGATTTCTAGTAGCACAGCACTGGGTTTGCGCGCCGCGGTAACCAATGGAACGCCAGGTAATCCCAGTTTAGATTTCTACGATAGCGGCCGCAGTGTGGAGGGGATTCTTACCAGCACTGACAAAGACAGCGGCGGTACCAACGGCTTCTATATTGCCACCTATTCCAACCATCCTTTGCTATTTGGCACCAATGCGGCCACTACCAGGAGCACAACCGGCGCCTGGATGACTTTGGACACTTCTGGCCAATTAGGCATCGGCACCACTAGTCCGGGGCAACTATTAACCGTTTCTAAGGATCAGGCTGCTGGTACATACGCTCAAGTGAGTAATACGAACTCGTCGGGCATTGCGGGTTTCATGGCCACAAGCAATCTCGGTCCCATGGTTATACAATCCATTGGTTCAACTGAGGGTGCCACCGGGCTTGCTGGCTGGGGGCGCCTGCGCACCGATTCTGCCCTAAACGGTTTTGCTTTTGTCACTGGCGGGGCTAAACCAATCACGTTCAATCCGAATGATTCCGAAGCCATGCGCATTATTGACGGCGGCAGCGTGGGCATCAACACCACTGGTCCGGATCGCCGATTAGATGTTCTTGATGCTTCCAACCCCCAATTACGCTTAACCTACACCGACGGTTCGGTCTACACAGATTTCCGTACTTCCTCCGGCGGTGAGCTGACCATCACCCCAAGCGGCGG
>JAHJAM010000052.1 GCA_018814025.1 Patescibacteria group bacterium
ACACCTTGACCCGCCCACTCAAAATCCCTACAGTATGGCGTGCTTCATACAAAAGCGACATGCGCGCCCGTAGCTCAGCTGGATAGAGCGTTGGCTTGCGGAGCCAGAGGCCACAGGTTCGAACCCTGTCGGGCGCACCATATAAACAATTAGACAATCAGCCCTTTAAGGTCCTGATACCTGTCTTTCAGATCCAGATCATCCGCCACAGATTCATAGGTTATTTTTCCCCTATATGTATTTATTCCCCGCGCAAAACGGCCGTCACCTTTTAACGAAGCCGCAACGGAAGCAACTGATCCCTGCGCGGCCATCATCTTCAAATACGGAAGAGTCGCATGCGTCAGCGCCTGGGTGGACTGCCTTGCAACCTGCCCGGGCATATTTGTAATACAGCAGAAAATTTTGCCGTCGATTTCATAAATCGGCTCACTGTGGGAAGTCGGTCTTGCGCCCCATATACAACCGCCCTGATCAATGGAAACATCCACAATAACGGCGCCCTTTTTCATCGATCCGACCATTTCTTCCGTTACAACCTGCGGAGCGCGCGCCCCAGGGACCAGAACCGCGCCGACAAGCAGATCCGCCTTTGCCACCGCCGCGCGCAGATTTTCATCGTTCAACTGAACAAAACTAACATTAGAAGCAAGCTTTTCACCAAAAAAATCCGTAAACTCTTTTTTCAATCTTTCCAGACGCTCCGCGCTCCTGTTAACAATCGTCACATTTCCCCCCATTCCGGTAGCCGTCCGCGCGCATGTCGCGCCAACAAAACCTCCGCCAATCACCACCGTTTCGGCGGGATCGGCACCATGAATACTTCCAAGCGTCACACCGATACCATGATATTTTTTTTGTAGATATTGAGCCCCGTACTGCACGGCCAAAACACCCGCAATTTCGCTCATGGGAGCCAACAAAGGCAATTGACCCTTTTCGTCCTCAACGGTCTCGTACGCCACCGAAGTGATCTCATTTTCCAGAAGTTTCATGGTCAACCCTTTATCCACGCCCGACAAATGCAGATAGGTGTAAAGAGTTTTCCCTTTAAGCATATCCAAAAGTCGATATTCCTCCTGCACGGGCTCCTTGACTTTCACAAGAATATCGCATGCCTGCACAACCTCTTCGGGGGTTTCCATCATTTCCGCGCCACCGGCCACGTACTCTTCATCGCTAAATCCAGCACCGATACCGGCCCCTTTTTCCACAAAAACCTTATGACCGTCCGCCGTTAGTTCTTTAACGCCCGCCGGTGTCAACCCGACTCTGTTTTCATTATTTTTCACCTCCTTGATGGAACCGATAGAAGTAGACATAAATAAAAGTTAAGAATGCATATCCCGGCAAATATAAAAGCACAGTCCGCAAATAAAAAGCAAGCGATCGTATAATCGCCGGAAAACAACCTTTACATTTACTGTCTTAAGCTTTCTATTGCGGCCTTACGATCTTTCGCCCCGAAAATATGAGAACCTGAAACCAGCACATTGGCGCCGGCCTCAATACATTGGCGGGCCGTTTCCGCGTTGATACCGCCATCAACCTCAATATCCAGATCCGGCTTAAGATTCCGCAGTTCCTTGATTTTTACCAAAACTTCCGGAATGAACTTTTGTCCGCCAAAACCCGGATTTACGCTCATAACAAGAACCATGTCCAGATCATTAAGCACATGCTTGATTGTTTCAACCGGTGTGGCCGGATTCAGCGCCACCGCGGCACGAACGCCGAGCGCCTTAATTTGCTGAATTACCCTGTGTAAATGCGTGCAGGCCTCCTGGTGGACCGTTATACTTGCGGCCCCGGCCTTCACAAATAACTCAATATAAAGCTGCGGATTTTCGATCATCAAATGAACATCCAGTGGTAACTTTGAAACGATTTTCTTCACCACCGGCGGCCCGATTGTTATATTCGGCACAAAATGCCCGTCCATAACATCCACGTGAAGCATATCGCTGTACGGCTCAACCTCGGCAATCTCGTCATTGAGCTTTCCAAAATCCGCGGACAAAATTGAAGGGGCGATTTTTATTTTCATCAGACTATTATAGCAAAAAAACGTCTATTTCTCCACCACAGAGACATCACTATCATCGCCAACCACAACCGCGGAGGCCATATCCA
>JAHJAM010000014.1 GCA_018814025.1 Patescibacteria group bacterium
CAACGGCTCGAATCATTAATTCAGAACTAAAAAACACCCCGCCGGGGGGGTTTTTTGATTTTACTGCAGGGCTTCTTTGGACATTTTGGCTAAGTCGGATTTCTTGCCTTCTTGATCCCATTTCTTCAGGGTCCGCATGCCGCGGGTGCTAATCCAAACCGTAACCTTGCGTCCAGTGGCCGGATTCAAAAGCTTGCGCTTTTGCAAATTCGGCTTTAATTGGCGCTTGGTTTTGACGTTTGAGTGGCTCACGTTGTTGCCAACGATGACTTTTTTTCCTGTAACTACGCAACTTTTTCCCATACCCAGTAGTACAACTTCGATCTTTTTACTCTAGTTAAATAGATGAAGTTGCATCCTTGTTAGACTAAATAAACGTATGTTTGGTTTAAAACCCTTTACTCCAGCCCAGTGTTTGTAAAAAGGCCAACTTCATCGAAGTTGTACTACTGGGCATATAGATATTTTTCAAGTACTGGAATTATAGGGCAAACCCGGATTTTTGGCAATAGATCCGGATAATTTGAGAATTATGGTAGAATAATCGCAAATCATTAAATTGTCAGCAGACAAACAAATCTATGTCCGACCGCAAAAAAAGTTCGTTTTTTCGAAAGGTGCCTGTTTCTTGGTATGTTATCTTGCTGATTTTGATTATTGGCGCGGTCGGATTGATGGTCACCGCACCTGAGTCTTTTCCGGCTCAGCCGACCCCCGCTGAGGCCCCGAGCCTGACCTTTTAATCTCGGCCAAACTAATGCCCATTCTCACCACTGCCACCGCCGCTGTCGCCTATCGAATCCGCTATTCTAATCGGGCCAGGAATTTGAGCATCACGGTTAATTGGAACGGCGATTGCGAGGTGATTGTGCCCAGCCGCCGCTGGATCAGCGCCCAAGCCGTTGACCGCTTTTTGCAAACGCAAGCTCCTTGGATTGTCCGCCAAGTGACGCGTTTGAAAAAGAACGTTCATAAAATTCCCTTGTCTCACCAAGGAATTTCCACGCAAAAAGTCGCGGATCAAACTCGCGACTTGTTAAACCGCGTCCTGGATAATTTCGGTCCGGAGTTTTCTTACGCCGGACTCAAAGTTCGCGCTTATAAATCCCGCTGGGGCAGCTGCGACGTCAAGCACCGGCTTTGTTTTAACTACAAGCTCTCGCTGCTGCCGGCTGAGTTGTCTGAATATATCGTGATTCACGAGCTTTGCCACACCCGGCATCTGAATCATTCAAAAAACTTTTGGTCCGCGGTCGAAGTTTATTGTCCGGATTACCGGTCTCGTCGCAAAGAATTGAAAAAGTATCTAATATAAGTGCTTCCGCCCGCAACTTGTGTTATAATTTAGTCACTATGACTTCAGGAGGAAGTTTTGAATTTGGGGGCAGCGGCGATGATCTTTGCCGCATTCCCATGCCTCACGAGGAGGATCACAAAACCGAAAAGCAGCCGCCGCGCATGTATGAATTGACTTGGCGGATTTTTCGAATTATGTCCGAATTCGTGGAAGGCTTTCAGTTCCTTTCTCAATCCGAAAAGGAAGTCACGATTTTCGGTTCCGCTCGCTTCAAACAGTTTAACAAGTGGTATCGCGAAGCTCGCAAGCTCGGCCAGCTTTTGGCCCAGGGCGGCTTTACCGTGGTGACGGGCGGCGGTCCCGGCATCATGGAAGCGGCCAATCGCGGCGCCGGCGAAAAAGGCGGGGTTTCCATCGGTTTGAATATTCAGCTGCCGGCTGAACAGCGCATCAACAAATATGTCAATCGCGGCCGCGGCTTTCATTATTTCTTCACTCGCAAAGTCATGCTGGCCGCTTCGGCTCAGGCTTACGTATTTTTTCCCGGCGGCTTCGGCACTTTGGATGAGCTTTTTGAAATGATCGTTTTGATCCAAACCAAAAAAGCTCAGCGCGTGCCCATTGTTTTGGTCGGGCATGAATTTTGGGATCCGCTCACCGACTGGATTGATCAGATGCTGGTCAAGACGCAAAAAACCGTGAGCCGGCAAGATTGCCAAATCTACACTGTGGTCAATACGGCCAAGCAGGCTTATGACCTGATCAAAGATTCTCAAGAAAGGACTTTCTTTTAATATGCCAGCCAATCATACTCACGAACGAAAAATTACCAAAGATGCCTATGTCATTGACGTGAACATGGGCTATGGCCATTCCCGGCCCGCTCATTGTTTGACTGACATTTCCGGCGGGAAAGTCATTTCCGCCAATGATTATCCGGGCATTCCGGAGAAAGATAAGAAAATGTGGCGTGATTCCCGGCAAGCTTACGAAACCATTTCGCGCTTAAAGCCGATTCCGATCATTGGTGATCTGGCTTTTGGCGCCATGGACCGCATTCAAAAAATTCACTCCTTTTATCCGCGTCGTGATTTGTCTCGACCCAATCTCCAGTTGTTGCAGATCTATCATTGGTTGAAACAAGGCCTGGGCCGGCATTTGATTGCCCAATTGAGCCGTGATCCTAAGCCGATAGTCACCACTTTTTTCGTGCCGGCTTTCTTTGCCGAAGATAACGATTACCCGGGCGACATTTACTGCATCACCACGGACGCGGACATTAGCCGCACCTGGGCGCCTCTGCATCCGAAAAAAAGCCGCATCAAATATATCGCCAGCAACGGCCGGGTCAAAGAGCGTCTGCAGCTCTATGGCGTTAAGGAAAATCAAATTTATTTGACCGGTTTTCCTTTACCCAAAGAATTAGTCGGCGGTTATCCGGATAATCAATTGCGCGCGCTGCTCAATGATCGCATGTGCAACCTGGATCCGCGCGGAATTTTTCATGAGCGGTATGATGATTTGCTCAAAGCCAAGTTCGGGTCTGATACTTGCCACCGGCGCTCAATCAAGCGGCCTTTAACTTTGCTTTATATGCTCGGCGGCGCCGGCGCCCAAAAACAATTGGCCTTGAACATCATGCAGAGTTTGAAAGCGAAAATTAAGCGCCACGAAATTCGCTTAATCATCGTGCCGGGCACGCGCCATGACATTGCCGAAATATTCACCCAAGAAGCCAAAGCCCTGGGGCTCAAGAAAGAGTTGGGGGAGTGGCTCGTGATTCCCACTTTTTCTTCCCGGGCCGCTTATTTCAAGGGCTTTAACAAGCTTTTGATGCAGACCGACATTATCTGGACCAAACCCAGCGAAATGTCTTTTTACACGGCTTTGGGTTTTCCGATTATTATGTCCGAGCCCATCGGCTCGCAAGAAAAGTTCAATCGCGTTTGGCTGCGCTACCTGGGCGGGGGCATGTCCATGGAAAATCCCAAGTACACCAATGAATGGCTGTTTGATTGGGTAAATTCCGGCGGCTTGGCCCGCATGGCCTGGAGCGGCTATATTGAAGCGCCCACCCACGGCACCTATCGCATTGAAGATCTGGTGCTCGGCCGCGAAAGCGAAATCCATCCTCTGCCGCTCATTGTTTAGCTTGTTTTCTTGCCCCAAGCCAGCACCGGATGGTTGGCTTGGTTTTTACAGTTTTAACCTGCAAACATATCTCGTCCGCGAATTCTTTTGAAAGAAATTCTATAATCTCAATCTGGTGTCTGGGCGCCGTCCTGGTCACCTGGTTTGTTTTCTTGCTGTTTCCGGGGGAGTTTTTCCACAGATACACTTTTGTTTTATCCGTGGTTCCTCCCCTGACCGCCTTCTGGGTGGTGGCGGTCATTATCCGGCGCTTAATTACGCGGCAGATTCAATTGAAAACCGAAATCAATTGGCTCTTCAGCCTGGCCCTGGCCTTCCTGTTTTTTGGTTTCTATTCTTTGACCTGGATTCTTTTCACCCGCCAATTCGGTTTCACCTCAGCCCTCAATTCTTTGCTTCATCTTTTCAGTATTGGGATGCTGGCTGGCGTCTTGTTCGCTATTCATTTCAAACTGAAAGTCCAATTGGTTCAGCATGGTTTTTCCATCAAAAAAAGCCAGCGCTGGATATTCACTTATTACACCTGGCCATTCATTGTTCTGGGCGCGTTAGTCGGCTTCTTTTTGATGATTGGGAACGTCTTTGAAGCCGCGGAAATCTTCTATTCCGGCACTACTCTGTTATGGTTGTGGGGCGCCATTCTTTTGCTTAAGCAGGCAGCAAACCCAACCGCCCGCCAAGCTCTGTTTTCTTTTCTCGCCAGCAGCCTTGTCTTTTCTGTTGCCTCGATTCTCTATGGTTGGCAATTAAGATTTGGTGCTTATCGCTTCGGCGGGTTGGTTGATTGGCTGCACGGCCTGGGCGCCTTTCTACTCCTTTACTTTGTCTATTTGTATTTTCGCCTGCATCCAGTCAAGGCCGATAACACTCGGTATTTCTATCGCTTGCGCTATTGGATTCCCATCTTATTCGGGATCATTGCCTTGATCATTTCTTATGCCATTTACAGTTATATTATTCACGAGTCCGTGGCTCTGTTTCCGCAAATCACCCTGGCTGACATTTGGCCGAGATTAATCTTTGAACTTACTCTGGTCTGGGTTGTGGCGGCGATGATGTCGGTTTTGATCTACGTTCTGGTTTCCAAACAAGCCAGTCTTCATCGTCTTTTGCAGTCTCGAACTCTGAATTTGCGCCGTCGGGTAAATGATTTAGCCGACTCGAAATATTTTCTGGATAACGTCAACGACGGAATCGTGGTGGCTTCGCTTGCGGGGGAAATCAAATACGCCAACCAGACCAGCTCTCGCCTGTGTAATCGTTCTCTGAAAAAACTAAAGAATCAAAATCTCCATCGCCTGTTTCTCGCTTGCCAATCCGTCACTTTCGCTCAAGCCCGGCAAGTTTGCCAAAGCCAAGGGGTTTGGCATGGTGAATTTGAGCTTGCTCAACCTTCCGGTCGCCGCGTTTTGTCCGCATCTTTGCATTCTTTTGGACAAGATCCGCCTCGGCTCATGCTGGTGTCCAGCGATATCACCCAGCGCAAGCAGATTGAAGAAGATAAAACTCAGTTCGTGGCCTTTGTCGCTCACCAATTGCGCGAGCCTTTGGTGGAGATGCGCTGGCTGACCGAACAGCTGCTCACGGAAAAAATCAATCAATCAACCAAAGCCCACCTCAACATGCTTCATGAATCCGTGCTGCACGAAAACGATTTTGTGCGGCAGCTGTTGGATATTTCGCGCTTGGAAAGAGGCATCTTGAAAATCGAAGCTCAACCGGTTGCCTGTGTTAAAATCGTGAAGCAAGCGGTTCAGCCGCTCCTGGCCAAAGCCGATCAATTCCAAGTTAAGATCATCTTTGATTCGATTCCTCAAGACCTTCAAGTTTTGACCGACCCAAATAAATTAGTGGAAGTACTGCGCAATCTGATTGATAACGCCATCAAATACACGCGGAAAAATTCAGAGATTCGCCTCCAAGCCGTTAAACGCGGGTCAGCGGTTGATTTTATGGTTTGCGATCAAGGCCCGGGAATCCCGGCCGAACTGGCCGGCAAGATTTTTGAGATCAAAGGGCGGGGTGATAAACGGCACAAAAATTCCGGCGCCGGACTCGGTCTGCATTTCAGCCATCGCCTGGTTGAAGCCATGCACGGCCAAATCACTTTTGTTTCTTCCAACCAAGGTACGACTTTTACCGTGTCTTTACCCGCGCCTTGAAATGATTTATGATTCGCCTGTTCCCATTGTTTGTAATTGAATCCGCTTATGTCCGCCAAACTTGAAGCCTATTGCGTTAAGTGTCAAAAGAATCGGGAAATGATGGATAGTGAAAAAGTGAAAATTCCGATCAAAGGCGGCCAGACCCGGCCGGCTTGGAAAGGGGTCTGCGCTGTTTGCGGCACCGGCATACATCTATTTATCACCAAATAAATTACCCACCCACCACCGCCTAGCGGTGGTTTGTTTTTCGCTGGTCAAAATCCGCATTTCTTAGTATCATTATGAGTAATATGAGCAAAAATCTCGATCAGTTCTTAGCCGCGCTCGCGCGTGCCCAAGCACCCCAATTCGACGAAAAGGAGGAAAGAATCGCGGTCAGCGACACGGTTTCCGTGGCCGCTTCCGTTTACGAAAATATCCGCAACACCCTCGAGTATGATGAAGAGCATCTGTTGCGGCGCAACGCCATTCGCCGCATTTTAAAGCGCCGTCTGGCCGAAGAAGACCGCGAAGCTTTAGCCGGCGATCTATTGCGCGAACTGATTTGGGCTCGCTATTTGCCTAACAAAAAAATCCCCGAAAGTTTAATCGGCACCCTGGCTCAAGTCTTTGCCAAATATCATCCCTTGTTCGAAAATCTGGAATCGGATTCCCAGTCCGGCGGCCAGCATTATCAATGGCTGCTTGATGTCTTATCCACGGAAATCGAATATCTGGTTTCCCCGCCCTTAGCCGATGAGGCTTTGGCCAGTTTTGCTTATCAAGAATTAAAATCTCGTTTGGAATGGCATGGCGGCTTGGTTAAGGATGAAGATCGCGATTTGCAGCTTTACGCGGCCGTGCATCGCACCGTGCTCAAATCCAACAACGCCACTTTGCGCTTCCGCTTGCTGACTTTGTATTATCCGGAATGGCTCAAGGCCGGCCCCAACGATTCCGTGGTGGCTGAAATTGCCAACCATCTCGACACGGTCATCGACTCGGTGGAAAAACAAATCAGCCATCCGGCCGCGGATTCCATGTTCCGGTTAGTTCGGGGCTACGCCGTGGTTTTCCATCTATTGCGCGATATTGCCGAAGATGATCCGTCCGCTTTCGCCCAAGCCGTGGTGCAAAAAGACACTGCGTCTTTGGAACGAGCCATCGGCAAAGCCGCCAAAGTCCGCTACGAGCGTTTTTACGCGCGCCAGCGCCGCGGCGTTTTCCGCGCCGTCACTTTCTTGTTCTTGAGCAAATTCGTCCTGGCCTTGCTGATTGAAATGCCTTACGAACGCTTAATTTTGCAAACCACCAACTGGCTGCCCTTAACCGTCAACGTGATTTTCCATCCTTTGTTGCTCGGCCTCATCGGCTTAACCGTGAATATCCCCCAAAAGAAAAATACGGCCAGAATCACGGAACTGGCTTTGGGTGTGTTGCGGGTGGGTGATGACTTCAATGTCAATTTCCGGGTTCGCCGGCCCTGGGCCAAAGGCGCGCTGGCTCAGGTTTTTCGCCTGCTCTACACGGCTTTCTTCCTCTTGACCATCGGCGTGATCTCTTACATTCTGCATGGCTTTGACTTCAATTACGTTTCCATTGCCTTCTTCTTGTTCTTCTTGAGCTTGGTGACCTATTTCGGGCTCAAGGTCCGCAATCGCCGCCGCGAGCTCGTGATTATCGACACCGAGAGCGGTTTTTTTGCAACCTTGATCGATATTCTTTTTTTGCCCATCATCCGCGCCGGCCGCTGGATGGCGCTCAAAGCCCCGCGCATTAACATCTTTCTTTTCTTTTTTGATTTCATTGTCGAGGCTCCTTTTAAAGCCGCCATTCGCTTAATCGAAGGCTGGCTGGCCTTCCTCAAAGAAAAGCGCGAAGAGATCTAATTATGAACATCGTTTTGCATCGCCACCAGAGAAAATGGCCCCTAACCGTTGTTGGGGTTATTTTTATTGTGCTGATCTTGGTGGGCATTTATTTTCTCTTCAATCGGCCGGTCAAAGGCGATCAGCTGTTCGGCCTGACTTACTCCGTTCAATATGCGGAAGATTTGGGCCTCGATTCCCACGCCGCTTTTTTGGCTTTGTTGGAAGATCTTGAAGTCAAGCGCGTTCGTCTGCCTTTTTATTGGTCGCGCATCGAAGCGCAGAACGACCATTACGATTGGCGGGAAATGGATTGGTATATCAAGCAAGCCGAAGATCACGGCGTAGAAATTACCGCGGCCATCGGCCGCAAAGTGCCGCGCTGGCCCGAGTGTTTTATTCCGGATTGGGCCGAAACCCTGGAGGGAGATTATTTGCACGCGGAATTAATGGCATATTTGGAAGCTCTGGTCACGCGCTACCAAGGCTCCTCAGCCATCGTGCGCTGGCAAGTGGAAAATGAAGCTTTTTTCCCTTTTGGTGTTTGCCCGCGGCCGGATGTGGATCAGCATTTGGCTGAGCTTACGTTAGTTCGTTCTTTAGACGATCGGCCGATACAAGCCACGGTCAGCGGGGAATTGGAACCTTGGTTTGATGCCGCGGCCTTGGCCGATGTGCTGGGCATTTCCATGTATCGCGTGACCTGGAATGATTTTTTCGGCTATTTCTTCTATCCCATTTCCCCAAGCTTTTATGCCGCGCGCGCCAACAGTGTGCGTCCTTTAGTGGATCGGGTGATCATCTCCGAACTCCAAGCCGAGCCTTGGTTCCCCGAACCCATGGACCGGCGCACGCCGGCGCAGTGGTATCAAGTCTTTGATGCGGACATGATGCGCAAAAATATTTATTTCGCCGAGCAGACCGGCTTGGACGAAGTGTATCTCTGGGGCGCGGAATGGTGGTATTTTCTAAAAATCAACGGTGAAGACGGCTTGTGGAATGTGGCCCGCGAAGCGTTCGCAAAATAATATCTTATGACTAAAACTCAAAACTTTGATGTCGTGATCATCGGTTCCGGTTCCGCGGGTTTTTCCGCGGCCGAAGCCGCGCGCGCCCTAGGCGCCAGCGTTTGTTTAATCGAAAAAGATAAATTCGGCGGCGAATGTCCCAATTATGCCTGTATTCCCAGCAAGGCTTGGCTCAAAGCCGCCAAAGTCTATCGCTCGGCCAAGCAGTCGCGCGAATACGGCGTCTCCTGCCAGGGGATTGGAGTGGATTTTGAAGCCATGGTCAAGTATCGGGAAAAGGTGGTCAGCTCCATTACTGGCGGCGCGCACGGCGAGCGTTATCAAAAAATTGCCCAGCAATTGAACATTACCTTAATCATCGGATCAGCCGCCTTGATTGATGAGCACACGCTCGAAGTCGGCCATACCCTCATCAAAGGCAAAAGCCTGATAATCGCCACTGGTACGGTGGATTATCTGCCGCCCATTTCCGGTTTGGATCAGGCCCATTTTCTGGGTTGGAAACAAGCTCTGCTACAAAAGCGCCAGCCCAAATCCATGGCCATTATCGGCGGCGGCGCCGTGGGCAGCGAACTGGCCACTTTTTTCGGCACCTTAGGCACCCGAGTTTTGCTTTTTGAATTCACGCCCACGATTTTGCCCAAGGAAGATGAAGAGTTAGCTCGGCTGGCGCATCAAGCCCTCAAAACCCATAACGTTGAAGTTTTTGGCAGTGCGCGGATTCTGGAAGTGATTGACGGCCGTGGCGGCGTTTATGGCTTAAAAGTCGAACAAGGCGGGGCCGTGCAAACCCACGCGGTCGAACAAGTGGTGGTGGCCGCGGGCCGGCGCTCAAATGTCGCTGATTTGAATCTGGAATCGACCGGTGTGGCTTTGGATGATCGCCAGACCATCAAAACCGATGATGAACAGCGCACCAATGTCCGTCACATTTTCGCGGCCGGGGACGTGGATGGGGGACTGCAATTGACCCATACCGCCCACCGCGAAGGCGCGGTGGCCGGCCACAACGCCGCTCTGCAGGCCCTGGGCAAGCGCGCGGAAAAAATGAAATCCGATTTGCGGGTTGTGCCGCGCGTCACCTTCGTTGATCCAGAGGTCGCTTCCGTGGGCCAAACCAGTCAAGAATTAAAAGCCAAAATGGGCCAGCTGCTCGTCGGCCGTTACGCCATTGCCAATTTGGGCCGGGCCGTGACTGATAATCAAAAACAAGGACTGGTCAAAATCATCGCTCATCCCAAAACCAGAAAAATCCTAGGCTGCCACATCATGAGTCCGCACGCCGGGGAAATGATCCACGAAGCCGCTTTGGCCATGCATTTGAATACGACCGTTGATAAACTCGGTTCCCTGATTCACGCATTCCCAACCTACTCCGAAGCCCTCATGGCCGCAGCTAACAGTGTTGAACTTGAGTAGGAATTTGTTATAATCACCGCGTTATGTCAGGCAAAGAAGTGGTTCTCGACATTGAAACCTCAAATACTTTTCAAGACGTGGGCGAGTATGCCCCGCAAAAACTCGATGTTTCCGTCATCGGCGTTTATTTTTATGAAACTGATGAATATCGCGCCTATGAACTGGACGAACTGCCTGAACTTTGGCCGCGCCTGGAGCGTGCCGACCGCATCATCGGCTACAACACTAAGAATTTTGACTATCCGGTCATGAACCGTTATTACTCCGGCGACTTCTTAACTTTTCCTTCGCTCGACATCTTAGAGGAGATCCACAAGGCCCTGGGCTTTCGTTTAAAGCTTGATGACGTGGCCGCGGCTTCCGTGGGCCATCGCAAGTCCGGCCATGGCCTGCAGGCCGTGGAATGGTGGCGGCAGGGCGAGAAAGATAAAGTCAAAAATTATTGTTTGGATGATGTCCGAGTCACCAAGGAAGTATACGAGTACGGACTCAAGTATAATGCCTTGGCTTACGAAGATCACTTCGGCAACCGCAAGGGGATTCCCGTGGATTTTGTTTTACGGGCCGGAGAAAGCAAACCTATCAATCTGACCATGCCTCTGTAGTTGGGCTTAAATCAGCGGATAATCAGCCTTGCGTCGCCAAATATTCTGTGGATAACCTTTTCTTTGACGCACAATATGTAGTGGTATAAAATACTAAGGCACCACAACATATAGTGGTGGTGCAAAGAACCTTGCTGAAGTGGGGGACGGAGGACAAATCTGTTCTTGCTTGTCAGAAGTCAATCCCAGACAATTCGGGAAAAATAGATGATCCTAAACGGATAATCTTTTTTTTGCCCAGTTTTCTTGCCAAATCATCCTTTTATTTATAAATTACTCGTGGCCAATCACTTCATAAACTCGCCTATCTTATGATGAATCCAAACTCTTCCGCCGGCACCGCTGACGCCAAGTCCGTACGTGACATTTCAGACAAAGTCTGGGAATTTGTGACCTCCGTCAAATCCATTAAGAAACGCAACGGCTCCGAAGAAGATTTCAGTCCGGAGAAGCTCTATACCTCCATTTGGCGAGCCCTGGTTGATTCCGGCATGAAAGATCCGAAAATCGCGGAAAAGATCACGCTCCAGGCCATGGCTCGGTTAACCCGCGCTTTTGACGGGCACACGGTGCCGACCTTTTCTGATGTGCGCGAGAACATCAATTTGGCTTTTGTCGACAACAACCTGGCGCACGCCACCAAAGCCTATATGTCTTTCCGCATGACCTCCCAGCGCCTGAGCGAAGATCCCAAGTACGGCCGAGGCCTGACTTTACAGCGCCATTTCACCACCAGAGGCGTGCATCCTTATGATCAGATCGAATGGGAAAAGCGCGATGCCCGCATCACTAACGACAAGGGCGAAATCGTTTTTGAACAAAAGCAAGTGGAAATGCCCAAGTCTTGGTCGCAAACCGCCACCAACGTGGTGGTCAGCAAATATTTCCGCGGCAAAATCGGCGCGCCCGAGCGCGAAACCTCGGTTAAGCAATTAGTCGGCCGCGTGGCCACCACTATCGCCAGCTGGGGCCGCAAAGACGGATATTTTCAAACCGTGGAAGACGCTGACACTTTTGAAGACGAACTTACTTACATTTTGGTCAACCAAATCGCGGCCTTCAATTCGCCAGTTTGGTTCAATGTGGGCGTGGCCGCACATCCCCAATGCAGCGCTTGTTTTATCAATTCCGTGCAAGACGACATGCGCAGCATCCTCAACCTGACCGTAACTGAAGGCATGCTGTTTAAAGGCGGTTCCGGCACGGGCACCAATTTTTCCACACTGCGCTCCAGCCACGAATATCTGGGCGGTTCCAACGGCAAAGCTTCGGGCCCGGTTTCTTTCATGAAAGGCCTGGATGCGTTTGCTGGCGTAATTAAAAGCGGGGGCAAAACCCGCCGCGCCGCCAAAATGGTAATTTTAAACGCGGATCATCCGGATATTGATAAATTCATCACCTGCAAAGTGGACGAAGAAAAGAAAGCTTGGGCCTTGATGGACGCCGGCTATGACGGCGGCATGGACGGTTCCGCTTATTCCTCAATCTATTTCCAAAACGCCAACAATTCCGTGCGCGTGAATGACAAGTTCATGCGCGCCGTTGAAAATGATGAAGATTGGGTCACCAAAGAAGTCATGACCGGCCGGCCCAGCGTCACTTACCGCGCGCGCGACCTCATGCGCAAAATTGCCGATGCCACTTGGCAGTGCGGCGACCCGGGCATGCAGTTTGATACCACTATCAACAATTGGCACACCTGTTCCAACACCGATCGCATTCACGCCAGCAACCCGTGTTCCGAATACATGTTCCTCAACGATTCGGCCTGCAATTTGGCTTCCTTAAATTTGATGAAGTTCCGCAACAAAATTGACGGGGAAATGGTTTTTGATGCCCAAGCCTTCATTCACGCCAATGAAATCGTGATCACGGCCATGGAAATCATTGTCGGCAACTCCAGTTATCCCACCCCGGCCATTGAACAAAACAGCTTTGATTATCGCCCCTTGGGCATCGGTTATGCCAACCTGGGTGCTTTGCTCATGAGCCGAGGCTTGGCTTACGATTCTGACGCTGGCCGCAATTTAGCCGCGGCCATCACCTCCTTAATGACCGGCGCCTGCTACCGCCAATCCGCGCGCATCGCGGCCAAAACCGGGCCGTTTGCCAATTATAAGCAGAACGAAGAGCCTTGTTTGAATATCATGCAAAAGCATCGCCAGGCCACTTATGACATGAATCCCCAAGGCGTGCCTCAGGATTTATTAGTCGCGGCCCGCCAAGCTTGGGACGGGGTCATTGATCAAGCCGGTCAATTCGGGCTGCGCAACGCTCAGATTTCAGTTCTGGCTCCCACCGGCACCATCTCATTCTTGATGGACTGCGACACCACCGGCATTGAGCCTGATATCGCTTTGGTCAAATACAAATGGCTCGTGGGCGGCGGTATGATGAAAATCGTCAACCAAACCGTGCCCGAAGCTTTGGATCGAATCGGCCATGATCATGATCAAGTTCAAGAAATTCTCAATTACATCAATGAGCACGATACCATCGAAGGCGCTCCGTATTTGAAGGACGAACATTTGTCGATTTTCGATTGCGCTTTCCGGGCCGCCAACGGTACCCGCTGCATTTCTTACATGGGCCACATCCGCATGATGTCCGCGGTTCAGCCGTTCCTTTCCGGCGCCATTAGCAAAACCGTGAATATGCCTACCGAATCCACGGTCGAAGATGTAGAAAAAGCCTATCTGGAAGCCTGGCGCCTGGGCATCAAAGCCGTGGCCATTTATCGCGACGGTTCCAAGCGCATGCAACCTTTAACCACTACTAAAGATTCAGACGGCCATAAAAAAGCCGAAGACAAGGCCGCGGCCGAAGTCAAAGCCGTGAAAACCGTGACGATTTCTTCCGACAGCGGCCACAAGCCGCGCCGCCACCGTCTGCCGGATGAGCGCCGCTCCATCACCCACAAGTTCGTGGTGGCTAATTATCAAGGCTACATTACGGTTGGTTTATATGATGATGGCACGCCCGGCGAGCTGTTTGTCACCATGAGCAAAGAAGGTTCGGTGATTAGCGGTTTGATGGATAGCTTTTCCACCGCTGTTTCCATTGGCTTGCAATATGGCGTGCCTCTGGAAGTGCTGGTCAACAAGTTCGTGCACATGCGCTTTGAACCCTCCGGTTACACCAACAACCCCAATATCCGCATTGCCAAGTCCTTGGTCGATTACATTTTCCGCTGGCTGGCCATGAAATTCCTGCCTCGCGAAACGCAAATGCAGGTCGGCATCAATGTGATCGAACTGGCTGAAGACGATGTTGCGAAGGCGGAAGAAAAGTCCGTCGAAGTGAAAACTGAGGCTCAGCCGGATTTATTCGGACAAAAACCGGAAAAAGTCCCGGGTCTAACCGCCACTTTTGATAACCAATCCGACGCTCCGGCCTGCGACACCTGCGGCTCCATCATGGTGCGCAACGGCGCCTGCTACAAATGCCTTAATTGCGGCGCCACCAGCGGCTGCAGCTAAATCTGAATTAAGTTCATGAAAAGACGGGAGACATTCTTCCGTCTTTTATGTCAAAGAGTATTAGCCCCGACACGCCTAATAGACGGCCGTGCAATATATGTGTCAAAAAAACAACATAAAACAAAGGCATTTGGCTAAGGGGTCAGTGGCCGCTTCATTACTGACTGATCTTGTTGATCAATTAGATCTCACGTTGACAGTGGGGTATAAGCCTGTTGCTGTAGCTCGGTATGGTCTCGACGGCGTTCTAAGGATGAGAAAGGCCAATGAATATAAACAAAGAAGACAAGCCCTTACCAGACTTCATCAAGGTAAGCTCATCAAAATAAGCAAAAATGCCGAAAATTATACAGTCGCTTTAACGGAATCTGGTCTAATCGAGAATTACCGACTTCAAGTACTCAATGCCGAAGAATTCGAGGATAACAGGTTTTGTATCGTGATCTTTGATGTCCCCGAAAGACACCGACGACTCCGAAGCCAGCTCAGATCTTTTTTAAAAGAAGCAGGTTTCCATCGTTTTCAACAAAGCGTCTGGATCTCACCATTTAATGCCACCAAACCGTTACTGGAGCTCTTCCGGGCATCTAATGCGAAAGGTTGGGTTAGAGTCTACACCGCCACCGAGGAGATCATCTGACACAACTAATGAACGGTCGTCTAATATGTGTGACACTTTATTAAATGTATGAAACCTCAAGCTGACGAATCAATCAAAGGCCGCTCAGGCCATGGTCTAATCCAAATCTTCACCGGCGATGGCAAAGGCAAGACCACGGCCGCCTTGGGTGAAGCTCTTCGGGCTCATGGCGCGGGCCAAAAAGTCGGGATTGTCTTTTTTGATAAAGGCGGCGCGCATTACTCCGAGCGCGCCGCCTTAGATAAACTTGGCGTAGCGGTCGCGGCCTGCGGCCGCGACCGCCTTGATCCGTCCGGGCGTTTTGATTTCTCAATCACGGATGAAGATAAACAGGAAGGGGAGAAAGGCCTCGAATTTGCAAAACAAATGTTCGCTCAAGGCTTCGATTTGGTGATTCTGGACGAAATCAATTCATCCGTTGATTTAAAAATTGTCGCTCTCGGCCAAGTCCTGGCGCTCCTGGACCAAAAGCCGGATAACACCGAACTGATCCTGACCGGCCGCCACGCCCCCCAAGAATTCCTAGACCGCGCGCATCTGGTCACGGAAATGACCCTGCAAAAACACTACTTCTATTCCGGCGTGAAAGCCCGAGCGGGATTAGATTATTGATTTTTTTCTCAATATTTCGTATCATCACCTCACATCGGGCTGTAGCTCAGTAGGCTAGAGCGCTACGTTCGGGACGTAGAGGTCGCTGGTTCAAGTCCAGTCAGCCCGACCAAAAAAGCACGACTTTTAATGTCGTGCTTTTTTATTGATTCAATCTCTTGTACACTAATTCTATTATGTTCGGGAACATTCTTCTTCTCATTGGCTTCATTCTCCTATTTTCTTTTGGCTACGCGGCCATTTCCGGCGCGCCCTGGGTGCCCACTTGGCGGCATGATACTGCTCGCGCGCTCAAGCTCCTGGATCTTCAGCCTGAAGAAAAGTTTTATGAATTAGGCAGCGGAATCGGCACGCTTTGCGTGGCCGCCGGTCATAACCCGCAAGTTCAAGTGATCGGCGTTGAATTATCTCTTGGCCAATGGTTAATCTCTCAAATCCGGAAAATGATTGGTCGGACATATAACATTCAATATCGCTTGGGAAACTTATTCCAGACAAATCTGTCTGACGCGGATGCAGTTTATTTTTTTCTCATGCCAGAGGTGTATGAGAAACTCCGTCCCAAACTGGAAAAAGAATTGCGTCCCGGCGCTAAAGTCGTTTCTTATGTCTGGCCCGTGCCCGGCTGGGAGCCGGTCAAGGTTGATAAGTCCGAACGCTTTCCCAACCTCTATTTCTACATCATGAGATAAAAAAGCCCCCGAGTTTCCTCGAGGGCTTTGAGTTTAGATGCACTCGTTCATGAGTGCGAAGATGGTCTGCGGGTCCGCCGCGATCAGGGAGCCGCGCTCGCGGAAGCGGTTGCGTCCGCCGTTGAGCAGAGTCCCGGTCGGTCCGGGAATGGCTCGTTGGCTATAGTGCCAGCAATCCGGTTCGCGTTCGCACAAGATCAAGGACAAGCGTTCCATCATGGTTCGCAAGTCCGTGCCGTGGCGCACCTGAATCACAGCCTGGGGCAGGCGGCCGCGCTGGTCATAGGCCACCAGCACCTGAACATCTCGGAACAACGAGAAGAACGCCCGGGTATCGAAGTTGTGGTTGACCATGAGGTAGCCGGCCCAAAGACCATGGATCCGGAAGATATTCTGATCCTGAGCCTGCAAGCGTTCGATCGTCTGCCCGAATTCGACATGGACTCGATCAAACAGCGCCTGCCACTTCCGCAAACCCAAGTTGATTTCCTCTACCTTCTCCTCGCGCAGGAAGCGCATGCACGCGTAGCCGGACAAAGTCAGGGGCGAGGGATAGGCGTCGGCCAAGCTTGGCCAGTTCTTCACGAAGTTCTGGCGCTGAGGCCATTGCTTCAGCTGGCCGGGCCGGGCTTGGGTCAAGGTCTTCAGGTAAGGCGTCAGCCGCTGATTGTCATAGGCCCAGAAAGCCAACTCCGCCAGTTCACCCGCCTCGGCGATGATGAATCGCCGATAGTTGAGCTTGCCTTTGGTGTCAGCCGGCGTCAGATCAAACAGGCGGGGGATCAGGCTGATGAAAGATTGCCGAAACGGCCGTCGGTTCAAGTAGCCGCTTTGATTGTCGTCGTTGAATACTCGGATCAAGTCCGCGAACTCGTCCGCGCAGTTGAGCTTCAGAGCCATTTGCTCGAACGCGGAACTGCCGCTTGGATAAGGCTCGCGCACGTCAATGTCCGGCACAGCCGGTCCCGGATCGCCATCCGTATCTCGAAAAAGGATTTCCGCGGTTTGCCCGGTTTTTAGCTGGTACAGATGCAAAGCGCAGATCTCTTCAAAACGGGGGCCGGGGTTCATCAAAATTTTCTGTCGGGTCATCACGCCTCCCAGGGTTGATAAAGGACGACTTGTTTCCGAATTCAAGATTCGGCAAACAGCGTTTGATAATAACATCGAATCTGACTTTCGTCAATGGTCGGTTTCGATTCCGCGGCTCTTGACTTACCCACACTCGACCGATTAAACAGTTCTCTATATAATCGGTTATAGTTCTTTGGCGATCCGCCATTTTAGAAACTAACATCTTCATCACTCTATGAAGATCAACGATCTACTTCATAATCTCGAACCAGATTCGGAGATGACCATCCTCAACGAGCCGTTTTCTTTTGCCGGTCAAATTGAAATCACGCTCGAAGGCGGCGAGGTCCTCCACTGGTTGTTTTCCAACGAGGGAGACATTTTAAGCGTGGCCCCGCACAACGAAGAATTATTTTTTTTCCAGCCCCTGGATGAAGAAATCGAGCCGCAAGGCGAGGTCTTTTTTTTCCGCAACAAAGAGTACGAACTCGACTATGAGGGTGCCGGCACGGTCACGGCCGCTTCCGAAGACAGCGGCGTGGAAGAAGAAGACCAATATTCGTTTATGGATTATGAAGCTGACAATGGCGAACTGATTCGCCAGCTTCATAATTTGAACACTGGCGAAGAACAGGGCTACCTGGGCAAGATTGTGGTCGAGGAAGATATTTTGAACATCGAGTAAAAGGTGCTGGTAACTGGGTACTGGTAACTGGGTTTTAAAGACGCCTTGACCCAGTTACTAGTTACTAGGCCCTAGCCCCTGATTCCCTATGACCAAACTTCTTTTTGTAATTGCGGTCGGCGCCAGCACCATGGTGGTTTTGGCTTTGGCCGTCTATTTTGAACTCGGCCGATTTCAGCCGGCCAATGAAGTTCGCCGCATGCAGGCCGTCATGTCTCAACTCGAAACCGTCAAATACAAAGCTGGTTTGAGCCGGTCCTATGATCAAGCCGACCGCACTACCTCCGTTTTAGCTACCGGCCAGTTAAATTTTACTCACCCATATTCAATCGAGCACGGAACCAGTTTCCGGGTTGTTGATTTCAGCCGGTCCGGGGAGTCGAGCGATGTCGCGGGCGAGGTCATGGCCATTAATGAAGACACTTTTATCAAATTCGAACAGCCCGGCGCCGTCATCGATGGCCAGGCCGTGCCCGAAGCTGATACTTGGATTCGTTTTGATAATCCCTTCGGCTCATCCGTCAAACGCGCTTTTTTGCCCAGCGCCCGGGAAGACCGGCAAGTGATTCATGCTTGGTCGCCGGAATCTTTGCCGCGGCTGCGCGCCCTGGTGGCCCAGACCGATGTTCTGCAGGTCGCTTTTGACGGTGAAACCGAAATTGTGAATGGCGTGAACACGCGCGTACTAGACGCTCGGGTCGATCCCGATGCCGGGCGCGCCTTTCTTCTAGCCGTCGTGCGCACCCGCCAAGGGCGGGAGCCGAACACGGATGAGCGCTTGTTCGTGGAATCTTTGGCTCGGACTTTTGATCCCATGTATGTGCGCTTGTGGATCGGAATCAAAGATCATCGTCTGTATCGTTTGCAGGCCACTGGCGTCATCACTCAAGAACGCGATCGCCAGGCCGTGGATTTGAAAATTGAGTTGACTGATTTTAATGCCGCGTTCTTAGTTCAGGCGCCCGATCAATTCCAGGATTTTTCCAGTTTATCCGTTCAAGCCAATGATTTGCCCGAGGCTTTAACTTTATCGCCCCAAACCTCAGGCTGGTTAACCGCGGCCACCGCCGACACCGGTCATCTGCCTTTGGCCGGCCGAACTTCTGCGATTCCGGCTTCGGATCCGGATCACGACGGCTTGGATAACATGCTCGAATTTTTTTACGGCACGGATCCCAATCATCCCGATACCGACCGCGACGGGGTTTCCGACGGCGATGAAGTGCTGGACGGCCGCAATCCCAGAGGCCAAGGCTCGCTTTTCGGTTTTGGCTTGGGCGGCTAATCATCATCCCCATGACTGACAAAAAATCATCAAAACCCTGGCAGAAAACCAACCAAGGCCGCGATTGGCGAATTGAGGCTTTTCGGATGGTCGTGGTTTTGTTAGCTTTTGTGATTGTCCTGCGCTTGGTTTCCTTGCAAGTCTTGAGCCACGGTTTTTATCAGGCTCTGGCCAATGGCCAGCATGAAATTTTCCAAGAGCTTTATCCGGAGCGCGGCGACATATACTTTCATGATCTCAAAGACGGCACGCTAGTGCCCGTGGCCACTAATCAGCAATTGGCGTTTGTTTACGCTGATCCGCGCCACATCACCGATGCCGAAGGCGCGGCCAAAACTCTGGGAGAAATTTTTGCTTATGAAGCAGAAGCCGTTGAGGCTTTGCAAAAGCGGCTGGATCAGCCCGAAGATCCTTATGAGCCCATTGCTCATCGCGTCGGCGACCAGCAGCTGGATCAAATTATCCAAGCCCAATTGCCCGGCATCTATTTTGCTCGCGAACAAGCGCGCCTGTATCCGGAAGCCAAAGTCGGCGGGCACGTGATCGGTTTTTTGGGTATGAACAAGGACGGTTCCTTAGCCGGCAAATATGGCGTTGAAGGTTATTTCAATCAGGAACTGGCCGGCCAAGCCGGGTATTTGCGCAGCGAGCGCGATATTGCCGGGCGCTTGATTGCCGTGGCGGATCGTTCCATCGAAAGAGCGGTGGATGGGGCTGATATCGTGCTCACGCTGGATCGCACCATTCAATACACCGTTTGTTCGGCTTTGGATCAGGCCGTGGCTCGTTATCAGGCCGACGGCGGCAGCGCGATCGTGATTGATCCTCACACCGGTCGAGTCCTGGCTATGTGCGGCGCCCCGGATTTTGATCCCAATAATTATGGCGCCGTGGACAGTATTAACGATTTTAATAATCCGGCAATTTTTGAAGATTATGAGCCCGGATCAATCTTTAAAGCCATCACTTTGGCCGCGGCCTTGGATACGGGCGCGGTCACTCCGACCTCAACCTATCTCGACACCGGCGAAGTGAAGATCGACGAACACACCATTAAAAATTCCGACGAATTGGCGCATGGCCGGCAAACCATGACCCAAGTTTTAGAACTTTCCCTGAACACCGGCGCCATTTACGCCATGCGCGAAACCGGCATCCCGGTTTTTCTCGATTATGTGAAGCGCTTCGGCTTTGGCGAACCCGTGGGGATTAATTTGGATACTGAAGTGGCCGGCGACTTGGGCGAATTGGAAACCGGTTATGAAATTTATTCCGCCACCGCTTCCTACGGCCAGGGGATCACCGTGACGCCTTTGCAAATGGCCGCCGCCTATGTCCCCATTGCCAACGGCGGCATTTACAAGAAAATCCATATCGTGGACGAACTGCGTTATCCCGACGGCCGGGTGGTCAAAATTGAAGACCAGGATTTGCGCCGAGTGATCGAATCCAAGACCTCGCGCTTGTTGGGCGCCATGTTAATTTCCGTGGTCGACAACGGCCACGCGGCCAAAGCCGCCGTGTCCGGCTATTACTTGGCCGGCAAAACCGGTACGGCCCAAGTCGCCAATCGCTCCACCGGCGGCTATCAAGAAAACAACACCATCGCTTCATTCGTGGGCTTCGGGCCGGTTGAGGACCCGCGCTTTGTCATTTTGACTCGCCTGGATCACCCGCGCACTAACCCTTACGCGGCTCAAACCGCGGCCCCGCTCTTTGGCGAAATTGCCGCCTTCCTGCTACAGTATTTTGAAATACCGCCCACTCGATAGCTCCTCTAGCTCTCATATAGTCAGTTTAGCTCCTCTTTATGAAACTCCTAATCCAAAAACTTCTCATTTGGCTCTCCAAGCGCATTATCCGCCGGCATCAGCCCATTATCGTAGCCGTCACCGGTTCCGTGGGTAAAACCTCCACCCGCAACGCTATCGCTGCGGTTTTGGAGTCGAGCTTCCGTTTGCGAACCAACTTTGCCAATTACAACAATGAATTTGGCGTTCCCTTGACGATCATTGGCGCGGTTTCGCCGGAAAAGTCATTGATCGGTTGGCTCAAGGTAATTTTTCATGGCGCCAAGCAAACTCTTTTCAAAGATCAGACTTATCCGCAGCTTTTAGTCCTGGAATTTGGCGCTGATCGGCCCGGCGATATTGGCGCTTTATGTGATATCGCCCAGCCGGATGTGGCCGTGCTCACCGTGGTTTCTCCGGTTCACGCGGCCAATTACGCATCCTTTGAACAATTAATCGATGAAAAAACCACCATTATTCGCCGAGTTAAGCCCGGCGGTCTGGCGGTTTTAAATGCTGATGATGCGCGTGTGCTTGATCATCGACTGGAGGCGCCGGCGCGCGTTCTGACCTACGGTTTCAGTCAAGCCGCGGATCTGCGTGGTTTCAATTATCATTTGGAAACTCGGCAGGATTTTACCTTTGATCCGGGCGAACAGTTTGCGGAAACTCACTTTGAAGTCGAATTTGAAGAAGAAACCATGCCTGCCAACCTGCCCAATCTCATTGGCCGGGCTCAAGTCAGCGCCGCTTTGGGCGCTTTGGCCGTGGGCCGCCATTTTGATTTGTCTTTGGAAGACATGATTCCGCGCTTGGCCAAAATTTTGCCCCAAGCCGGGCGCATGAACCCGCTGCCCGGCATCAAGAAATGTTTAGTGCTCGATGACACGTATAATGCCGCGCCCGCGTCCGTGCGAGCCGCATTGGAGGTTTTGGGTCAGTTCACGCCTCAAGGCGATGGCCAGCGGATTGCCGCCTTGGGCCAGATGGCCGAGCTGGGCCGCTACAGCCGCGATGAACATCGTTTGATTGGCCACCAGGTCGCGGAAATCGGCGTCTCATTATTGGTCACGGTGGGGGAGGAAGCTCTGGGTATTCGCGCAGGCGCCATCGAAGCCGGTTTAACCGATGGCCAGTGCGCTCATTTTGATAACTCGGAAGAAGCCGGCCGTCATTTAGATAAAGAAGTCCGCACCGGCGACATTGTCTTGGTTAAGGGCTCCCAATCCGCGCGCATGGAAAAAGTGGTCAAAGATTTAATGGCCGAGCCATTGCGTGCCGAACAGCTCCTCGTCCGGCAATCCGAAAAGTGGCTGAAGACATAGTTTTCCACAAAACACTCATTGACAAACACCAAAAATTCTGATGTAATTACCAAACAATAAGACAACTCCACCCATTACAAACGGGTGGAGTTTTGTATCTCCAAAGCAATAGCACTAAAGCAATAACACCAAATGTTTATCAAACGGCATTCTTTACGATCGTAAAGAATGCCGTCAGATCATATGAAGAGATTATTGGAAAAAATAAAACGAGTTGCAAGAGTATCTGAAAGTGTGGCCTCTGATTTGTTGGTGGAGTTAGATTATTACCTTGATGGAATCGGAAAGATGAAATCCGTTATTTTCGCATGTAATCCTCAAGGGCTTGAGATGTTCAATGAAATAAAGGCAGTACAGGAACGGAGAAGGATCAGGGAGGCTGTACGTCTATTAGAGCAAAAGAAACTGATCAAGATAAAAAAGAAAGCGAAAAGAATTGAACTTTCCTTAACAAAAAAGGGGAAATTAGAATCTGTCCGACATCAAATTATTTCAGAAGATCGACAGCTACCCAAAGACGAAGTGTGTATTGTGGTCTTTGATATTCCAGAACATGTCCGCAAGATTCGCGATGAGCTACGTTGGTTTCTAAAAAGTGCGGGTTTCGTACAATTACAGCGCAGCGTATGGATTACCACTGCCGATACGATAAGACCACTAAATATTCTATTGAAAGAGATGAAAGTTAACAATTGGATTTATATTTTCCAGGGTAGATCAGTAATTTGAGCATACGGTAAACTTCACGATCGTAAAGTTTACCGTACGATGATTTTGTAGGGTTTGAATCCCCATGGGTGGTGCATTGAGAATAGATTGTACACACGGGTTTAAATTCTTGACCGAAAGCGACAGCTAGAAAAAACTCGGGCCAATGGCCCGAGTTTTACTGTTGATCATTTACGCCAGCCACGGATACTTTTTCACCAGTGTTTGCTTTTGCCATTTCTTTCCCAATCCCAGATACATGCCCGCATCCACATAAACCAGCATGAGCAAGATCAAAGCATTCAATACATGCTCGTCGAAGAATGGATTATGTTCAGGTGGAATAAATCCAGCCAAATACATCAGTGCGAACATTAAGACTCCAGCATAACCAGCAACTTTAACTCCTATACCCAGAATCAAAGCCACACCGATTCCTAAAAGCCCCAGCATAAACAACCAATCCACAATCGGATTGCCAGCCAGGCTTTGGAAAATATCCGCAAACGGGCCTTTAGTGCCATAAGTTAAGAAGCCAGTAGTAGGGGAGCCACCCGCAATCCAAGCCTGATCTGCTGGTGTTGCAAAACCCCAACCGAACATCTTGTCTAAAAATGACCACAGAAACACCCAACCCATTCCCAGGCGGATAATTCCAAATAATAATTTATCTTTTTTCATAAAATAGCTATTGAATAATAATTTCATTATACAGTGAAACCAATATATTCCCTACAGGGGAATAACTGATTTTAAGTGGTTGACAAAGCCAAAAAAAATCTGTAAACTCAATTTATAAATTGCGTGCAAAGAACGCGGCCATGGGCCGTTTTTTTATTTGCCTCCAACTGTATCCATTTTTGATGCCAGGCTTTCAATTATGCTCAAACTTTTAAAAACTCACTTCGGTTATGATTCCTTCCGGCCGTTGCAAAAGGAAATTATTGACACAGTTCTCTCCGGCCAGGACACTCTTGTCCTAATGCCAACCGGGGGAGGGAAGTCTTTGTGTTTCCAATTACCAGCCCTGGCTTTGCCCGGCCTCGCCCTCGTTATTTCCCCACTAATTGCCCTAATGAAGGACCAAGTAGATACATTGTGCGCCAACGGCATCTCAGCTGCATTAATTAACAGTTCAATCACCCCCAAAGAACAGGCGCAAGTCATGCAACGCGCCTCTGCCGGTGATCTCAAAATCCTCTACCTCGCCCCAGAACGTCTTGGGTCATACGGTTTTTCCGAATTCCTCGATTCGCTCAATGTCAGCCTCATCGCCATCGATGAAGCCCATTGTATTTCAGAATGGGGCCATGATTTTCGCCCGGAATACCGCAACCTTTGGCATCTGCGCAAAAAACTTTCAAAAGCCCCAGTCATCGCCCTCACTGCCACCGCCACCCCGCGCGTGCGCCGAGATATTTTAAGCCAGCTGGGAATGGAACAAGCATCAGTTTTTGTCTCAAGTTTCAATCGGGCCAACCTTCATTACAGCGTCCGTCCCAAATACCAAGCTTTTGATCAACTGGTTGAGCTTTTACAATCACACAAAGACGAATCAATCATTGTGTACTGTTTCTCGCGTAAGAACACAGAGGAAACAGCCAAAAAACTCACTCAAGCCGGTTTGCCAGCCTTGCCTTATCACGCCGGTCTTAACAAAGACGTCCGACAACAAACCCAAGAGCGGTTCATTCGCGACGAAGTCCCGATCATTGTGGCCACCATTGCTTTTGGCATGGGAATCGATAAACCCGATGTGCGCTTGGTCGTTCACTTGGATCTGCCCAAAACCATCGAAAGCTACTATCAAGAAACCGGTCGTACCGGCCGCGATGGCTTGCCTGGTGAATGCATTCTATTTTATTCATATGCTGATCGACGAAAGCATGAGTTCTTCATCAATCAAATCGAAGAACCCGACGAACGAGCCCAGGCCATGCGCAAGCTCGAAGACATGATTATCTATTGCCAAACACCAGCTTGTCGCCGTTTTTGTTTGTTAACCTATTTCGGTGAAGATCATCAAGCCACCACTTGCGATGCTTGTGATAATTGCCTTAACCCGCCGGTTGAATATGTTGATGCGACCGAAATTTCCCAGAAAATCCTCTCAGCCGTTCTGCGGACAGGGGAGCGATTCGGTATGGCTCATGTTTGTGATGTTCTGCGCGGTTCAAAGAAAAAGCGAGTTATCGAATTAGGCCACCATCAACTCTCAGTCTTTGGCATCGCCAAAAACCTCCCCATACCCGCTTTGCGCGAATACATCGAGGGTTTAAAAAAACTCAGCTACTTACAACAAAATTTAGGAGAATATCCAACTCTCCAAGTCACCATCAAAGGAAAACAAGCCCTAATCAAAAACGAATCAATCCTCTTACCACCACTGACAGTGATTAAAAAAGTTCTCACCCGCCCATCCGGAACAACTCTTGAATACAATCTCGAAACATTCGAAAAACTCCGCGCCCTGCGCAAACAAATCGCCGACCAACAAAACGTCCCGCCCTTCGTCATCTTCGGCGATAAAACTCTTCACGAAATGGCCTATTACTTACCATCAACGCTCGAAGCCTTCTCGCATCTCTTTGGTGTAGGAAAACAAAAACTCGAAGCCTTCGGACAACAATTCATCGACTGCATCGCCATCCAAACAGCTGAACAAAATCTCAAAGAAAAACCAGTACCAAGAAAAGCCTCACTCTCAATCACCAACTCACCCCCACAAACCAGCTCAACTCTTAATGAAACAAAAGAACTCTTAGAACAAAAACTTTCCATCAAGGAGATCGCCAAACAAAGAGGATTAAGCCCAGGCACCATCATCCAACACCTTGAAAAACTCCTCCAAGCAGACGAACTCCCAGACATCACTCACCTAAAGCCGAAAGACAAAGATTTCCAAAAAATCCAAAAAGCCTTCAACAAATCAAAAAACAAAACCCTAACCGCCATCTTCAAACAACTAGACGAGGAGTATTCCTACGATGAATTACGCCTAGCTAGAATATTCCTATAGAAATCAAAACACCTCCGCCAATTGGCGAAGGTGTTTTGGTGACCCCACGGGGAATCGAACCCCGATTTCCAGGATGAGAACCTGGCGTCCTAACCGTTAGACGATGGGGCCAGAATTATAGCTATGTTCTGGCTTTGGTTGTATTTTTTTGGTTGCATCGCAAGCGTCTCCGGCCAAGCCGGACCCGGCTCCGCCGGGCTAACCGTTAGACGATGGGGCCAGAATTATAGCTATGTTCTGGCTTTGGTTGTATTTTTTCGGTTGCATCGCAAGCGTCTCCGGCCAAGCCGGACCCGGCTCCGCCGGGCTAACCGTTAGACGATGGGGCCAAAGGCTTGTGGCGCAATAATAACAAATCTATTGGATAAATCAAGAATTTATCTCGATAATTTATCTATCCTTAGCCAAAACTCTTGACAAAATCAAAAAAAACAGGTACGTTTAACCGTCGTACCTTCCAACCAAAACCACTTCGAGAGAGGTGATAAATGTCCAACGAACCCGGGATCGAAGGTGAATTCTTCGGTCAAAATATTAAGTCCGGTCAAATCGAGAGTATCTACCACGTGGACGAATCAGAAATTCAGGGAACCTTCTTTCCAGTTGTGCGTTTCATCATCCTTGCACTGATGCTCTTTGCCGGCAGCTTCTACGGCGCCCTGCGTTTGACTATATATATTTTGAGGGCAGAGCCCGGCAGCCAGATCGTCTCCTTGGCCGATCCTATCGCCCTTCAGGCTTTGGTGAAGAGTGATCAAGCCGGCGACGGATCACCGGCCGGCGCTTATCTTCTGCATCTGTCACTTCAACGAAAAGCTGGCGGGGCTGATCAACCCATGATCATCGCTTATCACAGCATCGTTGAAACCACCTTGATCAAAGATAACCATGGTCAGTGCTATCTGATGTTCTATGATCTGGCGTTCAAGGGCTATACTCTGGAAGAGCAGACGGATGACCCCGGCCTGCACAGTGATGTTTACGGCCTGGTCAAAGTGCCATGTTCAGGAGGAAAATAATCATGTATATCACCAATCGAGTGATTGTGGCAGCGCTCTGGCAGCAATTCAAACTCTTCCTAACCGGGGTTGTCTGGCTGTTCGGGGTTTTCTGACTGGCCTATCATCTGATCATCCAGTTGGGATGAATTCGAGCTCAACCGCCTCGCGCACCTCGTGCCAGGCGGTTTTTTTCTTGACTTTTTTTGCATTCGGCATAGATTTGATAGTCGACAGCCACCCGAAGGAGGACGCATGAGCTTTCCCACGGTCGAATGTGTGCACAATGGTTTGCAAATGACTTTTTTCACACGTTTGAAAATCGTGATGACTCATCTGGGTTTGCCGCTTCTGGCGCTGTGTTTGTTCCTTTGTCTTGGGTGTAGCTGGTCTGAAGCTGCTATCCTCCGCTAATCAATCACCCAATGCCGCCTTCCTCGACATCAACCACACTGATCGGACACTGCAACAGAGAGGCGCGATTTACAAGTACTGCTTTCCGCAAAAGGCAGATTCGCTCAATCGGATGCCGCACCAGTGCTTCTTTCATGGGATCTTCGTTAGCCCAGATACCGGCGACTGTTTCTCCGTGATCATCCAGCCTGATGATTCTCGGTCAATTATTCCAACCTTCTGCGAGGACTGACTCCTTCTCTCAACCGCCCGCGCATCTGCGCCCGCGGTTTTTCTTTTCTCTAGCTCCTTTAGCTCCCATAATACTTCTGCTATAATATCCCTATGCTTCTGGAGGAAATATTTTTTGAAATTGGCGCGATCATCATTATTGCGGCCGTCATCTCCATGCTGGCTCATCGTTTCCGCCAGCCCTTGATCATCGCCTACATTTTAGCCGGGCTGCTGATCGGTCCGAGTGTTTTTGCGCTGACCCGTTCCAGCGAATTTTTTGATGTCATGGCCGAATTCGGCGTGGCTTTTTTGCTGTTCACCGTGGGTCTGGGATTGAATTGGCGCTCTTTGCGCGAAGTGGGCTGGATCGCCCTGGGCGCGGGCACGGTTCAAGTGCTCTTCTCCATGCTGTTGGGCTTTTTGCTTTCGCAATATTTCGATTTTGATTTCATCACCAGTCTGTATTTATCCATTGCTTTCGCTTTTTCCAGCACCATCGTGGTCGTGAAATTGTTAATGGATAAGAATGATTTGGACACGCTCTACGGCCGCATCAGCGTCGGCTTCCTGTTGATTCAAGATTTCATCGCCATGTTCGTCTTGCTCAGCCTCGGTTCCTTGTCCACGGGCGCGGGTGCCGTGGATATCATCACCCAATCGCTCTTCAAGGCCTTGATCGTCATCCCGGTTCTCTGGTTCACCTCCGTAAAAATCGTGCCGCCTTTGGTGCGCTACGCGGCCCGTTCCCAAGAATTGTTGTTTATTTTTTCCCTGGCTTGGTGCTTTCTCATTACCGGCGGCTTTGTCTGGGCCGGCTTCGGTGTGGAACTGGGCGCCCTGATCGCGGGTGTAACTTTATCCGGCACCTTGTATCAGCGCGAGATCAGCGCCCGCATTCGGCCGCTGCGCGATTTTTTCTTAGTCATTTTCTTTATCAAATTAGGCACAAACTTGGGCTTGGAAACCTTGGGTGTTTCAATTCTGCCGATTATCGCTTTTTCCTTGATTATTTTGCTGAGCAAGCCTTTGATCGTCTTGCTCATTATGCGCCTCACCGGCTATCACCCGCGCACCGGCTTCCTGGCCGGTTCTGCCATTGCCCAAATCTCCGAGTTCTCCTTTATCGTCTTGGCCGCGGGCATGTCCCTGGGGCATATTTCCAATGACACCATGGTGCTGGCTACTTCCGTGGCCTTGATTACCATCAGCGTCAGCTCTTACACTATCGTCCATAACGAAACCATTTATGAAAAAATTCAAGCCTTTTTCCAATGGTTCGCGCCCCAGAAAACTCATCCCGCGGAACGAAAACGCCTGCCGGCCAGTGCCAAGATTATTTTGTTCGGTTATGAGGACATCGGCCAGCAGATTCTGCCCAGCCTGAAAAAAATGAAACTAGCTTATGCCATTGTTGATTTTGATCCGCAAACCGTGCACGAGCTGGAGCGGAAAAACGAGCCGGTGATCTACGGCGATGCCGGCGATGATAATTTCTTAACCGAAATCCAAGCCGATCAAGCGCGATTAATCATCTCCACCATTCCGGACGCCGTGATCAGTCTTGAGTTGTTGGCTTTTCTGAAAGCCCATGATTATCGCGGCACGGCCATCGTGGCCACGCATAACGTGGCGGAAGCGCACAAATGCTATCAAGCCGGCGCCACTTACGTGATTGTCCCGCGCATCTTAACCGGCGAGCGGCTCAAGCAATTGTTCAAAGACAAGCGCGCGCTCAAGACTCAATGGAAACGCCTGGCCGCGGATGAGCAACAATTCCTCTCCCGGGTAAAATAAACCGCTCCTCCGAGCGGTTTATTTTTTTACCCTACCTACTTTTACCCTACCTACTCTGCTATAATATCAGCGTATGATCCTGGGGAAAATCAATCAGCCAGACAGGGGATTATTTGCTTTGGTCTCGGCCCCGGCCGAACAGCCGGGCGTACCCGGTCAAATCATCAAGATAATTTTGGATCAGCTTGGCCCGAATTTAGACCAAGCTCTGTTAAATTTGACCGCTCGGCCGGAAGTGGATGCCCAGCAGTATCTCAATGACGCGTTTCAGGCGGCCGCAGAACAGGTAACTAGTTTGTTTCGGTCTTATCACCAGTCCCGCGATCTTTCCGTGGTCATGGCCAAGGCCAACCATCTGGGCGGTGAGAAGTTTCGCGTGCTCTTGACCAACTTGGGCGACCACCAGGTGTATTTTCAAGAACCAGACCGTTCGTTATTTCGCATCCCTGACCAGGCTCCGGACATTATCACGGCCACGCTCACGCCCGGCCATCGGCTGATCCTGACTACCCGAAGCATTCGTGAACACTTAACCGAGAGCGAATTGGCTAAGTTGATTTCCCGCATGCCCCATTCCGATGCTACGGCCGAACACTTGGTTTTGCGCCATCTTGAACCAAGGGAAGGGGACAAAGGAATCTTAATCTGGACCGCCAAATCTTTTACGCCTCAAGGTCTAGAACGGATTCCGGAAACTGAAAGAGGAATTCCCGTTTCCGTGCGCTTAGCCCGATTAAACGATCAACTTCAAGGGGTAGTCGAACAACTTTCTAAGCCGCATCCGGCTCTTGAGCGTCTGCGGTTGGAAATGGCCAAAGCCAATTTAGAATATTGGCTGGCTTTCACTTTGCGTGAAGCCATTGCCGCCAAGCTGCCGCCGATTTTGTCCGCCGGCGATCTGGTGCACCTGCCCGAATCCGCCGCGGACGAAAACGTCATCTATGCTTTTAATCCGGCTGACCATTCGTATCTGATCCGCCAAAGCCGCCGCCGCGGCCACCGGCATGATCATCATGTTCAAGATCTGGCCGTGGATCGTTTCACTTTGGAAAGCTGGCAAACCCCGCGCCTGACCGACCAGCAAGCGGCTCTATTGGCTCGGGCCATGCAAGCTCTGAACCAAATGAAATCCAGCCATCAAGATTATCAGCAAAAAAAGCGCACACACGACCTGTTCTTGCGCCAATCCCAGGACTTGCAATGGGAAAACCGTCGCCGCGCCATGCGGCAAAAGGTGAGCGACATTTATTAGCAAAATCAATAGTTGACATCAAATAATTAGCACTCTATAATTGAGAGTGCTAATTTTGTTAGTGGTAACTTGTTACTTAGTACTGGGAAAAAATTTTTCCCAAACCCAGTTCCCAGTTGCCAGTTACTAGTCTCCACCCTATGAATCCTCGGCAAGAAACTGTTTTAAAATTGATTGTAGATGAGTATGTTCGCAGCGCCGAACCAGTCGGCTCGCGCTTCTTATCGCAAATGAGCGAGCTTCAAGTGTCGCCGGCTACTATCAGAAACGACATGGTGGCCCTGGAATGCGAAGGCTACATCGCCCAGCCTCACACTTCGGCCGGCCGCGTGCCCACGGAAAAAGCCTACATCTACTATTTGCAAAACTTTACTTCTGACCAAAGCCGTCCGACGCACGCCAAGCAAATGTATCAAGCCCTTGAAGGCGCCGAGGCCGATCAAGATATCGTTAAAACTCTGGCGAAAACTTTAGTCGAACTTTCCGGGGAAATGGTCGTGGCCGCTTTTGATCCGCGCTCCAGCTATTTCACGGGCGTGTCCAATCTCTTTGCCAAGCCGGATTTTCACAATTTGGCCATGATTCAATCCTTGTCCGCTTTGGTTGATCGTTTTGATGAGGTAATGGGCGAAATGTTTGATCAAATCCATTCCGACCCCCAAGTCATGATCGGCTCGGCCAATCCCTTTGGCTCGGACATGTCATCCATCATGGTCAAATACACCCTGCCTTCCGGCCACACCGGCCTGCTCGGCCTGGTCGGCCCCATGCGCATGGACTATTCCAAAAACATTCATTTGCTCGAGAGGGCTAAAGAAATCCTAGACGAATATGAAGAAGGATAATAAAAAAGAGCCGGCGGAGCTAAATGAGCTAGAAGAGCTAAGAAAAAAAGGCGAAGAGTATCTCGCGGGCTGGAAGCGTGCTTTAGCGGATTACGACAACGTGTTGAAGGATCTGGGCCGGATCAAATCCGAGCTGCGCCAAAACTCCAAACAAGACGTTGTCGAATCATTGCTGCCGGTGCTGGACAATTTCGATCAAGCCACCAGCCATGTTCCGGACCGCTTGGATGATCAAACCCAAAACTGGCTCAACGGCATTTTGCACATCAAAGATCAGCTCACCGGCACGTTAAGCGATTTCGGCGCCGAGCCTTACGGATCGCCCGGCGATGAATTTGATCCCCATCTCCATGACGCGATCCAGGAAGTGAACGAGCCGGATCAAGCCGATCAAACCATCATTCAAGTCACTTTGCGCGGTTGGAAAATGGGGGAGAAAATCATCCGTCCGGCCAAAGTAGTAATTAATAATTTAAAGTAGAAAGTAGAATCGGCCTTCGGCCTGGTAGAGAGTAGAAAGCGAATTCACTTTCTACAGCGAGCAACGCGAGCGACTCTCCTTTCTACATCATCCAATCATATGCCCAAAATTATCGGAATCGATTTAGGCACCACCAATTCCTGCCTGGCCGTCATCGAAGGCGGCCAGCCCAAAGTTTTAGAAAATAAAGAAGGCAATCGCACCACCCCTTCGGTGGTGGCCATTTCCAAAAGCGGTGAACGCCTGGTGGGCATGTCCGCTAAGCGCCAAGCCGTTACCAACCCGGCCAACACTTTGTTTTCCATCAAGCGTTTGATTGGCCGCCGCTGGGCTGATCCGGAAGTTCAGCGCGACCTCGAACGCATGCCTTACCAAATCGTCCAGCGCGGCGACGGCATTGCCATCAAAATGGGCGATAAAGAACACACGCCCGAAGAAATCTCAGCCATGATTTTGCAGAAGCTGAAGCAAGACGCGGAAGCGCGCTTGGGCGAAAAAGTGACCGAAGCCGTGATCACCGTGCCGGCCTATTTCGACGATGCCCAGCGCCAAGCCACCAAAGTGGCTGGCGAAATCGCGGGTTTAACCGTCAAACGCATCATCAACGAACCCACGGCCGCGGCCTTGGCCTACGGCTTTGATAAAAAGAAAGGCCAGCAAATTTTGGTTTACGATCTGGGCGGCGGAACCTTCGATGTTTCCGTGCTGGACGTGTCTGAAGATACCGTGGAAGTCAAATCCACCAATGGCGACACTCACTTGGGCGGCGATGACTTTGACCGCGTGATTATTGACTGGATTCTCAATGAATTTCGAAAGCAAGAGGGGATTGATTTACAAACTGACAGTCTGGCTTTGCAGCGCATTAAAGACGCGGCCGAAAAAGCTAAAATTGAGTTATCCACGGCCGAACAAACCGAAATCAACCAGCCCTTCATTACCTCCGACGCCAATGGTCCCAAACACCTGGTCATCACCATGACGCGCTCCAAGCTCGAAGAGCTGTGCGATGATTTGATCAAAAAAACCATGGAGCCGGTCAAGGCTGCTTTGGCTGATGCCAAATTAGGCAAAGGCGATATCGAAGAAATCGTTTTGGTCGGCGGCATGACTCGCATGCCCATGGTCCAGCGAGTGGTTGAGGAATTCTTCGGCAAAAAACCCAATGTCAGCGTGAATCCGGATGAAGTGGTGGCTCTGGGCGCGGCCGTGCAAGCCGGCGTGCTCCAAGGCGAAGTGAAAGATGTTTTGCTGCTTGATGTCACTCCCTTATCGCTCGGTTTGGAAACTCTGGGCGGCGTGATGACCAAGCTGATTGAACGCAACACCACCATCCCCACCAGCAAGTCGCAAATTTTCTCCACGGCCGCCGATAGCCAGACCTCGGTCGAAATCAATGTCCTGCAAGGCGAACGCGAGCTGGCGAGCGGCAACAAAACCCTCGGCCGCTTTATCCTCTCCGGCATTCCCATGGCGCCGCGCGGCGTGCCTCAAGTCGAAGTGAAGTTTGATATCGACGCCAACGGCATCTTAAACGTGTCCGCGACCGATAAAGCTTCGGGCCAAAAGCAGGAAATCCGCATCGAGGCTTCCACCGGACTTTCCGACGAAGAAGTCGAACGCATGAAAAAGGACGCGGAGGAACACGCGGCCGAAGACCAAAAGAAAAAAGCCAAGATCGAACAGCAAAACTTGGCGGAAACCATGATCTATACCACGGAAAAAATGCTCAAAGAAGCGGGCGACAAAGTCAGTGCCGAAGAAAAGAAAAATATTGAAGATAAAATTGAAGCTTTGAAAAAGGTGAAAGACGGCGATGATGCGGAAGCTATTAAAAAAGCCGCTGATGAATTAACCGAAGTAGCCCAAAAAGTCGGGGCCAAAATGTACGAAGCGCAGAAAGCGGCGAGCGAAGCGAGCCGTCCTGAGACCGCGGGAGCCGACGAAGGATCTTCAGATAAGAAGGCTGACGAACCCATTGATGCGGAGTTTGAGGAGAAAAAATAATTAACGATCACCTCCCCCTAGCCCCCTCCTTGGTAAGGAGGGGGAATAAACACGTTCTCCTCCCCCTTGCCAAGGGGGAGGTTGGGAGGGGGTCTTGAATACTATGACATCCCGCGCGCCCCAATCACTAGAAGAAAATTTCGTGGCCTACATGGCGCATGACGAGGGCTGTGTTACGACCGAGGCGGTGATCCCGCCTCCTGATACCTGTTCAGAAAGTGTGCACCTCATGTACGGCCTGGCCCAATGGCACGTATTCACCGTGGTCATTGTTTTCATTTTTGCGCTCATCATCATGCAAATGATTCAAATGGCGATTAAGGACCATTAAAAGAACCTTTCGTCATTGCGAGGCTGGAGTCATAAGTCGACTGACGAAGCAACCTCAAGTCACGTGAGATTGCTTCGCTCGATTAATATCTCGCTCGCAATGACGAGAAAACACATGTCCAAAGATTATTATCAAACATTAGGAGTCGGGAAAGGCGCTTCTCAAGATGAGATCAAGCGCGCTTTTCGTAAACTCGCGCATCAATATCATCCGGACAAGCCCACTGGCAATGAAGCCAAGTTCAAAGAAGCCAATGAAGCTTATCAAGTCTTGGGTGATGAAAAAAAGCGCGCCCAATATGATCAATTCGGTTCCGCGGCCTTCGACGGCTCGGCCGGCGGCGGATATGGCCAAGGGTTTGGCGGTTTTTCTGGTTTTTCTCAAAACATCAACATGGATGATTTAGGCGATATTTTTGGCGACATGTTCGGTTTCTCCGGCAGAGCCGGATCCGGCTTCGCCGGAGGTGGTCGTCAGACTCGCCGCGGCCACGATATCCGCGTGGACGCTGATCTTTCCTTTAAAGAATCCGTGTTTGGTAAAGAAATTGAATTTTCCCTGACCAAGCCTTCGGCTTGCGCCCGCTGCGGCGGCGTTGGCGCCGAGCCCGGCACCAAAATGAAAACCTGCGATGATTGCCAGGGCAGCGGCGTCAAAGTCACCACGCACCGCACCATGCTCGGCAATCTTCAGCAGAAAACCGCTTGTCCAACTTGTGCTGGCGAAGGAGAAATTCCCGAAACCCAATGCAGTGAATGCGCCGGCTCCGGCCTGACCAATAGCCAAAAGACTTTAAACGTCAACATTCCGGCCGGGGTTGATGACGGCGTGACTTTGCGCGTGCGCGGCCAAGGCGAAGCCGTCAAAGGCGGTCCGGACGGGGATTTGTTCGTCCGGATTCATGTGAAGCCGGATCCGGATTTTCAGCGCCAAGATCACACCATCATTTCACAAGTTGATCTCGGTTTTACTCAAGCCGCGCTCGGCGACAAGATTGAAGTGAAAACCATCGACGGTTCTGGTGAATTAAAAATTCCCGCCGGCACCCAATCCGGCACGCAATTCCGCCTCAAAGGCAAAGGTGTGCCCGGCCGCCACGGCCGCGGCGACCAAATCATCATCGCCAATGTCGTCACACCAAAGAAATTATCCCGCGAGCAAAAGAAGCTATTGGAACAGTTGGATTTAAGGTAGAGAGTAGAAAGTAGAAAGTAGAAAGTAGAAAGTAGAAAGAAAACTCCTTAGGGTATTCCCGGGGAGTTTTGAATTTCGTCCACTTTCTAGAAAAAAAGCACCTGATTCAGATGAATCAGGTGCCGCGATGCTGGTGTGTCTCACACCTTTCCCATGACCCGATAAGCGATGCCCGGAAACAGAGGCTTATCCATTCGTTTCAAGGAAAGGCCGGTCACGGCGGAAATAATGGCCATGGTGGCCGTGAAAACCCGGCTGACCACCACCGAACTGAAGCTCAGGTACTCAAGGAAGCCTTTCTGTTCGCCGTCGATCAGGCTGATGATGATCAGGCGCTGGTTGTTCCGGATCACGCTGATCCAGCGCTTTTCCATGTCGTAGTGGATCATATCGCCGGTCAGCAAGGTAGTCGGAGTTCCGTCCGGAGTCGCCATGGTGCCGGAAACTGACCATGGTCGGCTGATCAAATTGTTGGACTTCAGGTTCGAAACCAGTTCGAAACCTTCGAATTCTCCGATCACCGGTGGTTGTTTTTCCGTTCCGGTTTCGACTGCCATCTCGCTCATCACCCCTCCTCGGGTTTAGGTAAAAGATCGTTTTGCCAATTATACACCAAGGAACAGATCGGTTCTGTGTATAAACTTGGAGCGTTGACTTTATCAAGAAAAATCCATATCTTATGGGCAATATGTTCGAAATGATTAAACAAAAAAATAAGGCCCGGCGCGGGCGATTAACCACGGCCCACGGGACCATTGAAACTCCGTTTTTCATGCCCATTGCCACCAAGGGCGCGATCAAGGCCATGTCCGTTGAGGACGCGGCTGGTTTGGGCGCGCAAATTATTCTTTCCAACACCTATCATTTACTTTTGCGTCCTGGTCTGGAAGCCATGCAGAAACTTGGCGGTCTTCATCAACTGATCGGCTGGGATAAACCAATTTTAACCGACAGCGGGGGATTTCAGGTTTTCAGTTTGTCCAAGATTAATAAGATTGACGAGGACGGCGTGACGTTCAATTCCCATCTCGACGGAGCCAAAATCCATTTGACGCCCGAGCTGTCCATGCAAATGCAGCAGGCTTTGGGCTCTGATATCGTCATGCAGTTTGATGACGTGGCTGACGGCCGCTCATCCAAAGACCGATTTGAGGATGCCATGGAGCGCTCTTTGCGCTGGGCCAAGCGCTGTAAAGTTGCTTTGCCCGCGGGCCAAAACCTTTTCGGCATTGTTCAAGGCGGCGTGCATGAAGATCTGCGTCAGCGCTCCATCGAAGGTCTGGTGGATATCGGTTTCGACGGCTACGCCATCGGCGGCCTGTCAGTGGGGGAGCCGCGTGCAGACATGTACCGCATTACGGAGTTTTGTTGCGATCATTTGCCCACTGACAAACCTCGTTACTTCATGGGCGGGGGCATGCCCGAAGAAATCGTGCGCAACGTCAATGCGGGCGTGGATATGTTTGATTGCGTCTTGCCGACTCGCAACGCCCGGCACGGCACGCTGTTTATTTGGAACCAAGATCCATCTTCGGTCGATTACTCATCCAATCCCGATGATTTTTATCAAAAACTAAACATCACCGCGGAAAAGAATCAGTTTGATCAACAGCCCATTGATCCGCATTGCGATTGCGAAACTTGCCAAACCACTTCTCGCGCTTATCTTCGTCATTTATTTTCCGTCAATGAACTTTTAGCCATGCGCTTAGCCAGTATCCACAACTTGCGTTTTTATCTGCGCCTGATGCAAGAGATTCGCCGGTTCCTGGAGGCCTAGCTCGGCAGAGCCGGGTCCGGCTTCGCCGGATGCCTAAAGCCTAATCAATCAAAAAAAGCGGGCCAGTTCGGTCCGCTTTGTGTTTGTTCAGCCCGAGTCATCGCCGGTTTCCGCCTCATCATCCGGATCAGCGATTCGGACTTTAAGCCGGTTAGCGAGATTGAGCAGTTCGTCGACCAGTTCCTTGGCCGCGATCAGGTTGGCGATGGCCCGCAAAGTCGGGCGCGCCGCCTGAATGTTTTGATCCAAGCCCGCGCTCAAGTCTTCCAGAGCCGACAGATCCGGATAAGCCGCGCGAATCTGGGACATAATGTCCTGAATTGCGGTCTGCGGGGCCGAGCTGAGTTCTGTGCGTTCGTTTTCGTTGCTTTGATTGGCCAAATGGATCAGTTCCTTGGATGCGTTCGTGCGCAATTCAAGAAATAGACGAACGAATTTGGCCACGGCCGAAGGCAAGTACTGAAAAAGGAACTTAGGGCCCTGGCGCGCCGCCGCAATCCGGATCAAATCATCCAGCTCTCGGGAACACATTTCCCGGCCTTGAGCCGTGCCGCGCAAAGCCATCATCAGCTGGCCCACGGTTTGGCCCGCGGCCAGGGTGCGAATCAGATTGTCAAAGCCGAATTGAAAATGCTCCTTGACGAAAGCCTGGATCAGCTCTTGTCCTTGGAAATTCGCGGTCGCGTCTTGATCTTTCCAAAAGCGCCCCCAAACTTCTGCTTGTCCGTCCAGTCTTTGGTCTTGGGCCATCTGTTGTTTTGGCGTTAAACCGGATGCTCGGCGCCTGACTCGCATGGGTACCTCCCGCTGGTATGCCGGCCAAAATTTATGTTATTTCCGCCGATTTGTCAATTGTCCTCATAGCTCCGAGTCAAGTTTTCACAGATATGATATGATATTTCCATATGGCACAAAATGCCGGCATTTTAGCTATAAAATATTTTTTCGGGGATCTGCTGGGCGGCATCATCGCTTTTCCCATCTGGTGGTACACCTTTGGTTTGCAGATCATGCTGAGTTGGTTGGGCCGAGCCCTTAAGACCGTGAATCAATATACCGCGGTTTCAGTTTGGATCAAGAATTTATTCGTGCCTATGTATGGGGAAACCGGCCTGGCCGGCCGGGTCATCAGTTTTTTTATCCGATTGTTTATGATTCTGGCCCGGGGTCTGGCTTTTGTCCTTCTTAGTATTTGTGTTTTTGCCTTTTTCGCCTTCTATTTAGCCATTTTACCCTTGGCCATCATCGGCATTATTTATCATTTAGGCGGTTTGGCCATTACCTAGCATGCAAGAACAGCCACCCATCAAGTCTCAAGCTCCGGCCCCGGCCGACCTCAAGCCCACCCTCGGCGTCAGCCTGGGCAAGGATGTTTTTGTTTGGTCCGAGCGGGTCGATGCCACGGCCATTGCTTTGCGCAACCTCCGCGACCGCTTGAACATGGCTGTGAATATTGTGGCCTTAGTCGCGGCCTTATTTTTCTTTTTGCTTTTCATCTATGTCTCTTTGTTTCAAACTGATCCGGCCACGGCTTTGTCTTTAGCCTACTGGCTTGTTCCGACTTCGGCCGGCTTATATTTCTCAATTGCCGTGCTCATCGGTTGTTTTGTTTTTTATCGTTTGGCCGAATCGGCTCGCCGCCGCTTGTTTATCCCTCCGCTGAAAAAAGCTGATCCGAAACCGCAAATTCAAACCTTGCCGCCGGGCAAGCAGAAAAACATCGCCCGGCTCTTTGATCCCACGGCTCTGAAAGCCGTGGAAGAAGCCTATCAGCTGGCCGCCCGCTACCAGCACAAACAAGTTCGGCCCCTGCATTTGTTTATCGGTTCCTTGACCGCCCAAGACGTGGGCGTGGTTTTCGGGCGTCTGGGTCTGAAATTCGATCAAATCAAAGATGCTTTGGGCCGCCGCTTGAATGAACAGCAAAAAGGCGCACCCACTCAGTTTGCGGTTGAATCTGAAGAAACACTTTTGGCCGCTTTTCTCAATGCTTATCAGCAAAGCCGCAAAACCGTGACCGGCTTGGAAATTTTTTACGAGGCTTACCGGCGCGACGCGTTTGTGCGCGAATTGCTTTATGATCTGAAAGTTGATGAGACTCAGCTCTTAAACGTAGTGGAATGGATTCGGATTACCGGCAAGCTGCGCGAGCGTTTTCAGGATTTTCAGAAAGCGGCTTTTTTCAAGCCCACCGGCCCCATGAATCGCGCCATGACTTCCGTGGCCACGCCGGCTTTGGATGCCGTTTCCGATGATTTAACCGCGGCCGCGGTGGCCGGGGACGCGCCCCTGCTGATTGGCCGGCAAAAAGAAATGGCCGAAATTCTCCGCGTGATCGAAGGCGGCCGTCAAAGCGTCGTCTTAGTCGGCGCGGACGGCACCGGCAAATCCGCCGTGCTGCAAGGCTTGGCTCAGTTGATGGTGGAGGAAAGAGTGCCGGAAGTTTTGCAAGACAAGCGCCTGGTCAGTTTGAATATTCCGTATCTGGTTTCCGGCGCCAACCCGGCTCAGGCTCAGGAGCGGCTGCTGCAAGTGCTGGTTGACGTGGCTCGCTCGCGCAACATCATTCTGGCCATTCCCAATCTGGAACAATTAACCGGTTTATCTGCCGGTTCCGAGCAAACCGCTGATTTATCCGCCTTGTTGATTGATTTTCTGGCCCGCGGCTCCACTTTCGCCATTGCCACCACCACGCCTCAGGCTTACGTGGCCGCGATCGAGCGCTCGATTTTAGGCCGGTCTTTTGAAAAAGTTGAATTGCTGGAACCGGACATCAATGAATCCATCCAAATTTTAGAATCAAAAATCGGCGGCCTGGAGTATGAGCACCACGTGATTTTTTCATACGACGCCGTGGCCAAAGCCGTTCAGCTCTCGGATCGCTACATGCACGAAGAATACTTGCCGCAAAAGGCCATTAATGTTTGCCGCGAAGTCGCCTTGGAGGTGGCTCAGAAAAAAGGCCAGAACGCCTTAGTGACCGGCGAGGACGTGGCCGGCATCATCGCGGATAAAACCAATATCCCGATTACGCAAGTCACGCAGGCCGAAAAAGAAAAATTACTGAATCTGGAAGAAAAAATGCGCGAACGCATGGTCGGCCAAGCCGAAGCCGTCAGCGCCGTGGCCGATGCTCTGCGCCGGGCCCGAGCCGAATTGCGCTCTGAAAATCGTCCGATCGCCACTTTTCTGTTTTTGGGTCCCACGGGCGTGGGTAAAACCGAGCTGGCCAAAACCGTGGCCGAAGTTTATTTCGGCCGCGAGGAGGCCATGCTTCGTTTTGACATGTCCGAATACCAGGAGTCCGGCAGCATTGATCGTTTGATCGGCGTGCCCGGCTCCAATGAAGGCGGATTATTAACCGAGGCCGTGCGCCGCCATCCGTTTTCCATCGTGCTCTTGGACGAATTGGAAAAAGCTCATCCGGATATTTTAAACGTCTTTTTGCAGGTCTTTGACGACGGCCGGCTCACGGACGCGGCCGGCCGCACCATTGATTTCACCAACGCCATCATCGTGGCCACTTCCAACGCCGGTTCTCAATACATCCAAGACGCGGTCCGCCAAAATCTGCCCCTGGACCAAATTAAAAACCATCTGTTGGAAGAAGAATTGCGCAGCATTTATCGGCCAGAATTCCTCAATCGATTTGATGGCACTATCGTTTTCAAAACTTTATCGCCCAGCGAAGTCGAGCAGATTGCCTATTTAATGATCAATCAAGTGGCCGCTCGCCTCGAACCCAAAGGCATTCATTTCCGTGCCTCGGACGAAGCCGTGGCCGAATTGGCCCGCCTGGGCTATGATCCGAAATTCGGCGCCCGCCCTTTGCGCCGGGTCGTGCAAGAAAAAGTCGATAACGCCATTGCCGAAGCCCTGCTTGAAGGCCGGGTTTCCCGCCGCGATACCATCATCCTCGAAGAGGGTGGAAAAATAAATATCGAAAAAGCCCCAGCTCTATGAGTACCATCATGATTTCCTGGTTCCTGATCACTTTTCTCTTGTCCTTTGTCGGCACCAAATATATTGCCAAATTGGCTCTGCGCTGGCGGATCGTGGATCGGCCGGCTTCGGATCGAAAAATCCATAACCAAACCAAGCCCTTGCTCGGCGGTTTGGCCATTTATTTGTCTCTAGCTTTGGCCATTGGCATTATTTTGCTCACCAGCCGGTATTTAACCGGCGGCCAAATTTCCGGCTGGCATTATTTTGGCTTTTTGCTCGGCGGTTTAATTTTGATGGCCGGCGGCTACTTGGATGATCGTTACAGCCTGCCGCCTTGGTTTAGCATCATCGCGCCGGTCTTGGCCGCCTTGGCCGCGATCGTTTTTGGCATCGAAGTTGAGAAGCTGACCAACCCCCTGGGCGGCATTATATATTTGGCGCCCTGGGTTTCCTCTCTTTTAGTTTTTGTCTGGCTCATGGCCGTGATGTACACCACCAAGTTTTTGGATGGTCTGGACGGCTTGGCCACGGGCGTGTCCGGCATGGGCGCTTTCATGATCATGCTTTTATCCTTGTCCATCGCTTATTTCCAACCGGATGTAGCTTTGCTTTCGGCTCTGGCCTTGGGCGCTTTTCTCGGCTTCTTTTTCTGGAATTTCCACCCGGCCGCGGTTTTCCTGGGCGAAGGCGGCAGCACTTTCGTGGGCTACACCCTGGGCATTCTGGCCGTCATTTCCGGCGGCAAGCTCGCCACTTTGCTGCTCGTGCTCGGCATCCCGATTCTCGATGTGGTTTGGGTGATTTTGCGCCGCTGGTCCCAAGGCGGCCTCAAGCAAGTGTTCAAAGCCGATCGCAAGCATTTGCATCATCGTCTTTTGGATCTGGGCTGGAGCCAGCGCCGCATTGTTTTGACTTATCTTTTGGTGGCCGGCGCTTTTGGCACGGCCGCGCTGTTTCTGCAAAGCCGGGAGAAATTCATGGCCCTGGTCATTTTAACCCTGCTTATGATTATCGCCGCTTATCTTTTGGTTTTACATGAAAAAAAGCAATCTTGATCGCGCTTCTCAAGAATTCAGCATCTTGCGGTGGTTTATCTTAGCGATCGTAATTTTAGTAGTCGTTTTTGTCTTGATCCCGAATTTCTCTCATCCGGACACGGCCGCCGTTACTTTCCCGGACCAAACCGTGATCACCGTTGATTTGGCACGCACGCCCGCGGAACAAGCTCTGGGTTTATCCGGCCGAGCCGGTTTGGTTGCCAATCATGGCCTGCTTTTTCCCTATGATGAACCCAAGCTGCCCACTTTTTGGATGCGCGGCATGAATTTTTCCATCGATATCATCTGGTTATTGGACGGTCGGATTGTCGATCTGGATGAAAACCTGCCGCTGGATACTCAAACTTACACGCCGGCCGCGCCCGTCAATCAAGTTTTGGAAGTCGCCGCCGGTTTCGCCCGCGCCCATAATTTAACTATTGGAAATCAATTAACTATCCGTTTGCCTTAATATGAAAAAGCGCGCCATTCCATTTCGTGATTACCTGCTCTTGACCAACATTAGTCCGGTCATTAAATATCTGACCATCTCAGATGTCATTCTGTTCAGCGGCAGCGGTTTGTTCAGTCCAATTTTTGCGATTTTCGTGGTTGATAATATCAGCGGCGCCAACGTGGCCGTGGTCGGCGTGGCCACCACGATTTTTTGGGTGACCAAAAGCGTGGTCCAAGTGCCGGTCGCTAATTTGGTTGATCGGATTCGGGGCGATCGCGACGACTTCTGGTTCATGTTTATCGGCACGATTTGTTCGGCTCTGGTCCCGTTGGCCTACCTGCTGGTGTCCACTGTGCCCCAGCTCTATTTTGTCCAATTTCTGCATGGCGCCATCACGGCCACCACTTTCCCGTCATTTATGGCCCTCTATACTCGCCACATCGACAAAGACCGCGAAGGCACGGAGTGGGGCGTTTATCACACGCTGACCGATTTCAGTTGGGCTTTGACCGCGGCCATTGGCGGTTTCGTGGCTTTGGTCATTGGCTTTCCGGCCTTGATTTGGAGCGTGAGCGTCATTAGCCTGTTCGGCGCTTTGTTGCTTTACCCCTTGCGGCGCGTCCTGTGCCAGAAAACCAAAAAGCCTAACTAATTATTGATCAACCAAAAAACCCGGCTCCGTGCGAGTCGGGTTATTTTCTTTGGGCCGCTTTCAGGCGGCCAAGAGCAGCCAAGTGCCGTCTTCGTTCGGGGCTTGGCCCAAGGGAATGGATTCCTTCATCAGGCGCAGGGCGTGGCCCATGCGCTTCTGGCGCTCCCCATCGCCCGTGACCGCCATGGCCAGGATCGAGAGCAGAGCCAGGCGCAGGTCGATCTGGAAGTTTTCGATCAGCTTCTGCCAGGCCGGCTGGTCGTAGCGTTGCCAGATCATCTCCTCCAGCGGCAGCCACAGGTAGTGGTCGAAAGCCGCCTCGATCTGGTGCACCGCTTCGCCCAGATCTTGAATGTTCAGATGCTGTTCCACCATGGGGAAGTAGGCGCGATCTTTGGGCAGGACTTGCGGCTCATCCACGAAGCGGATGCGCTTGACCTCGGCTCCGGTCGTCAAGCTCAGGTACTGATGCACGCTGGCGCAGGAAAACTGATCGTATCTGGCCAGGCGGTGTTCCCCTTTCTCCGCCATGTGGTAAAACGGCTGGATCAAGTCCATGGCCGCGGGAATCAGCGTCTGGCTGGCTTCCCGAGTCAGAGCTTTCTCCAACAAGCATCGCTGTAAACAATCAGCATTCGACATCGCCACCTCCCTTGTGAAAAAGAACTTTTCCGCGATAAGGCAAAATTATACGCTCATCCGGTCAAAGGTCAATCGTTTTCTCTGTGTCTTGACAAAAACCGTCTGAAATCTTAATATACCCGCACCTTAAATCTAATCGCTGGCAGACCCGCTTGCCCTTCATGGCTTTAGTGAAGAAGGGGAGATGTGGCAGCCGCAGATAAATATGATTGCAGTAATTCAAACCGGCGGTAAGCAATATACCGTCAAAGAGGGATTGAAACTTCAGATCGAAAAACTTGATCTTGAAGCCGATCAGTCCATCACCTTCAACCCTTTGTTGATTGCTGACGAACAGGGTCAAGAGGTCAAAGTCGGCACTCCCGAAGTCGCGGGCGCCAAAGTCACGGCCAAAGTTCTCGAACAGGGCCGCGATGAAAAAGTCTCAGTCATCAAATATAAGCGCAAGGTTCGCTACCGCCGCAACGTCGGCCACCGCCAACCTTTCACTCTCATCCAAATCGAAAAAATCACGGCTTAACCGCTGCAAAACCGGACTTCATCAAAGCAGTCCGGTTTTGAATTTTGATAGAAAAAACCCGCAGCAAGCTACGGGTAAGGAGAAAAGACCGGGTGCCTCTGGGCCCGCGGCCCAGGGGTCTTTGGTCTGAAAAAATTATATCATTTTTCGATTTGCTTGCTAAGTGGTTTGGCGGCTTTGGATGTGGATAATCATCGACAACGAAGTCAGATCCAATAAAAATATCCCTGCCAAAAGAAAAAGCCCACGGCTATGTGATTGCTCCAGGGGGGGTAGAGCAGAGCACACTTGCCGTGGGCAGGGGAAAGGCGGCTCACGCGAATAAGCCACCTTCTGCCTCAATCATATGCAATCGTGGATTCTTGTCAAGCCTCGCGCCGACCTTTCAGCGCGTCGCCCAGCGTCACTTCATCCGCATACTCCAGGCTGGCGCCCGTGGGCAAACCCCTGGCTAAACGAGTGATTTTCAGGGGGAATTCCGCTAATTGTTGGGCTAAATACATCATGGTGGTTTCGCCGTGCACATCCGGCGAAAAAGCCAGGATAATTTCCTTGATTTGAGGATTCGCTCGTAAACGCGCGACTAGTTCTTGAATCTTTAAGACTTCCGGGGTCATGCCCTCAATCGGATTCAAAGTGCCGCCCAAGACATGATACAAGCCCGGGTATATGTCCGTGGCTTCGATGGTCGCAATATCGCGCGACTCCTCGATCACGCACAACAGATTTTGGTCGCGCTTGGCATCCTGGCAAATCTCACACCGCTCATATTCCGTATAGGCGAAGCATTGGTTGCATACTTTTACCTTATCGCCCAAGTCCGTGATCATCTTAGCCATCATCTGCAAATCCGCTTTTGGCTGTTTGAGCAAAAAGAAAACATAGCGCAGGGCCGTCTTGGGTCCTACGCCAGGTAATCGGGAAAGCGCCGCGGTCGCGTTTTGAATTGCCTCGGGAAATCTGCGCATGTTACATGCCTAAATTTTTCATGAGATCCTGCAAGCCGCCCATCTCCTTCATTTTGCCAGCCATGTCTTTTTGAATCTTTTTTAAAGCATCGTTCGTCGCTTCTTTCACGGCTTCCTGTAATTTTTCCTTGTTGCCCACCAGCTCATCGTCGATTTCCACGCCCAAGATTTTTTGATTGCCGTTCACTCGCACTTTGACCTTGCCCCAAGCGCCCGTGCCCTCAGCCGTGATCAAGTCCAATTCATTTTGCATTTTTTTAGCCTGAGTTCTCAGATCTTTAACCGCTTTGATCTTGTTAAACATAGTATTTGATTGAAGATTTATCGTGCCTCGAGTTTATCATTGATTATCCGAATCGTTAACAGCCGGGTAACCGCCCGGGTTTTCATCCAGAGGCGGGGGCGGGATATCCATGGGCGGAGCCGGACGCCCGCCGCCCATGGGCGGCGGCACGGTCGGCGGCGCGTCAATCGTGTGCGCGGTTGGTCCGGTATCCCGGCGTCTTTCCAAATTCTTGAAAGAAGTTCGTTTTTCATCGAAAAACAATCGCACCATGCCGGTCGGGCCGTTGCGATGCTTGGCCACGTGGATTTCCGCCATGCTTCGCTCTTCCGGCGCCAAATCCTCGGGCCGATAGTTGCGATCCGCGGCTTTGCGGTAAATGAACATCACCACGTCCGCGTCCTGTTCGATGGATCCGGAATCGCGCAAGTGCGCCAGGCGCGGGATTGCGGGTTTGTTCATTTCCACGGCCCGGGACAACTGAGCCAGGGCTAAAACCGGTACGTTTAATTCGCGCGCGATTGATTTTAAGCCGCGGGAGATTTCCGAAACTTCTTGCACGCGATTGTCCGAACCGCTTTTGCTTCGGCCTTCCATCAGCTGCAAGTAATCGATGATAATCAAGTCTAATCCGTGTTCGGATTTCATGCGCCGGGCTTTGGTGCGCAATTCCATCACGTTTAAAGTCGGGCTGTCATCGATAAAAATCGGCGCTTCGCTCAACACACCCAAAGCATTGCCGATGCGCGGAAAATCATCATCCCGATCGCTCAGCCGGCCCGTGCGCAGCTTCCACAAATCAACGTTGGCTTCCGCGCAGATCATCCTATCCACCAATTGTTCTTTGCTCATTTCCAATGAAAACAAGCCCACCGTGGCTTTGCCTTTCAGCGCCACGTAGCGCGCCATATCCAAAGCCAAAGAGGTTTTTCCCAAAGACGGCCGCGCCGCCAAAATCAGCAAATCAGATTTCTGCAAGCCGGCCAGCAAATCATCCAGCTCGTGCAAGCCCGTGGGAATGCCGCGCATCTTGCCCTTTTCTCGGTGCAGTTCGTCAATCCGGTCAAACGCATCGGACAAAACCGTGCGAATGTCCGTGAAAGAATTTTTTAAAAACTTTTGCGAAACATTGAAGAGCGTCCGTTCCGCTTCATCCAAAGTATTTTCAATATCGTCTTCTTCGTTATAACCCAAACGGATAATGCTGCTGGCCGCGTCCAACAGCCGGCGCAAAGTGGCTTTTTTCTGAATGATATTTGCGTAATTGACGATGTGGGCCGAAGTCGGGACCGCGTTGGACAGCTCGGCCAAATAAGCCCGGCCGCCCACCCGCTGCAGCAATTCTTTTTCTTCCAAGCGGTTGCCCAAAGTCAGCAAGTCAATCGGGTCATGCCGGTCGTACAATTCCTGCATGCACTCGTAAATCAAGCGGTTCGAGTCTTTATAAAAATCATCCGGCCTGACTTTATCCGCAATTTTCATCATCGAGTCCTGATCAATCATAATGCTGCCCAGCAATGATTGCTCGGTCTCGAGGCTTTGCGGCGGGATGCGTTGTTTCTCCATAGCTCCTGCATCTTACAAGGGGCGGGCCACTCGATCAAGGAAAATTGTGCTATAATTGTGGGGAATTAGTGGATAACTTCAGGAGGAACATGGTTCATCCCAATGTAAAATTTTTGCGAGCTATCGGCACCCTGATCGGCGGCATGGTCGGGGTCGGTGTTTTTGGCTTGCCTTACGCCTTTGCCCAGAGCGGCTACATTATCGGCGCTCTGGTTTTTGTAGTTTTAGCCGCCTTAATCAGCATTTTGATGATGATGTACGGTGAGCTGGTCTCCCGGGCTCATGATCACCACCGTTTGGTCGGCCATGTGAAAAACTATTTGGGCCCGCGCTGGGGCTGGGTTACGGCCGTCACGCACACGGTCGGGCTTTGGGGCGCCATGCTGGCTTACATTATCGTGGGCGGCCATTTCTTATATTTACTCTTCGGTTCAGTCTTCGGCGGCCCCGAGGTCGTTTATTCATTGATCATGGCCGTGGCCGCATCGGCCTTAATTTACCGCGGCTTGAAGTTCGTGGCCAGCCTCGAAGTCTTCGTAATTTCCGCTTTGATCTTTCTGTTTTTAGTGGTCATTATTTTAGGCTTGGGTCATTTGCGCGTCGATCATTTGCTTTCGATTCATCCCGGCAATATTTTTGTGCCGTACGGCGTGATTCTCTTTGCTTTCGGCGGTTTGGGCGTGATTCCGGAGATGAAAGAACTGTTAAGCCGCCAGCCCAAGCGCCTGCCTCAAGCTTTGATCATCGGCTTGATCGTCACCGGCGTCTTGTATTTGTTATTTTCTTTCGCTGTGGTCGGCACCACTGGCCCGGCCACCACCTCCATGGCCCTGACCGGCCTAATTCCGATTTTCGGTTCCGGTTTTGGCTTAGTGGCGGCTTTGCTGGGCTCCTTAACCATTCTTTCTATCTTCACGATTTTAGGTATCGAATTGCTGAACATGCTCAAGTATGATTTTCGTCTTGAACATCGGCGAGCCTGGGCCATGGCGGTGGTCGTGCCTTTGCTCCTGTTTATCATGGGCCTTCGGGAATTTATCGATTTGATTAGCTTCATCGGATCAGTTTTTGGCGCTACCCTGGGGATTATCGTGGTGCTGGCCTATGAAAAGATGAAGCAGCAGGCCGGCCGGAGCTATCGAGGTTTGAACATTCCCACTCCCGTCAGTGTGGTGATTATTATCATCTTTGTGTTTGGCGCGTTCTTGGAAATCGGTTCTCGCTTAAATTAAAAAACACCCGGTTCAAACCGGGTGTTTTTATTTTTGCAAGTCCCAGGCCTTGGTGATGTTGACGAGCAGCATGGCGACCGTCATGGGACCCACGCCCCCGGGCACGGGCGTGATCCAGCTGGCCGCTTCGGCCGCGGATTCTTGATCCACATCGCCGATGGTTCGTTCCGCGATTTTATTCGTGCCCACATCCAGCACGATGGCTTTATTTTTGATCATCTCGCCGTTGATCAGGTGCGGCCGGCCCACGGCCACGATCAAGATGTCGCCCTGTTGAGTTTTTTCTTTCAAATGCGGATCGTCCGGGCTCACCACTTCGCTCGCCACGCCCTGCTCGGCTAACAAGATTTCCAAAGGTTCGGCAAATCGCTCGCCGCTGACCAAAACTGCTTGCTTGCCCCGCAGTTCTTCATTGGTTGCGGTGATTAGCTTCATAATTCCCAAAGCCGTGGCCGAAACCAGAGTTGGGTGGTCATTTTTGAGATTTTCCAGGTTGGCCGGATGAAAACCGTCCACGTCTTTCTTAGGATCGATGGCCAAAACCACCCGATCCGCGTTTTGCGAGGGTAAGGGCAGCTGAACTAAAATGCCCGTGACTTCGGTGCGCGCGTTCAGTTCCTGAATTTTGCTCACGATTTCCGGTTCGGACGCATCCGCCGGATAGAGAAATAATTCGAAACCAATCCCGGCCTCTTCGCACGCGCGCTGCTTCAAGCCCACGTATAAATGAGAGGCTTCATCATCGCCCACTAAAATCACGGCCAGTTTGGGTTTAATTGGCATTTGCTCCACGCGCTCGCGGATTTTCTCTCTAATGTCTCTGGCGATTTCTCGCCCGTTGATGATCTGGACCATAAAATTGAATACCGCCCACCATAACACAAATAATCTAAAAACGGAAGGGTTCACCTTCCGTTTCGCCGCTAATATTGCAAATCCGGATACAGAGGAAACTTCGAAGCCATTTCTTTTACTCGATTTTTAATCTCTGACAATTTCGCTTCATCTTCATGATTCGCAATTGCTTGATCGATCCAGGCCACAATCTGTTTCATTTCCGTTTCTTTCAAGCCGCGGGTGGTAATGGCCGGCGTCCCCAAGCGAATGCCTGACGGATCCATGGGTTTGCGCGGATCATCCGGAATCATATTTTTGTTCACGGTCATGCCGGCCTTATCCAAAGCCGCTTCCGCTTGCGCTCCG
>JAHJAM010000058.1 GCA_018814025.1 Patescibacteria group bacterium
GCCTACTTCATAGTGGTCCACCACTTCCGGTTTTATCTTTTCCCAGTACTGACTGGGATTACTCACTGGCGAGCTGGTAAGCACCATGTTCATCAGCGCTACCGGAGAGGGATAGTTGACACCCTGGGAGTAATTGATATTGAGATCGGTATTTCCGTAACCCGTCACCAGACCTGCCTGGACCGCGGACTTATCCTGGAACTCGTTGTGTTTGAAATAACGGAAACCTGCCGAGGGGATGATGTGGAAACCTTCAGATCGACCGACCATCTGACTTATGGCCACATAGGGAGAAAAGAGCTTTGTTTCGGGAAAATCCCAGACTCTCTCTGCTCGTCCGCCATTGATTCCTGCAACCGCGAGCCCACTGTATGTCCGTTGGGTATTTTTCAGTTCGGTCATATCCATGTCCGCTCCGACCAAAATTTCTCCACCCGGCCAAAAAAGGAGTTTTTCTTTGGCCCGTATTCCATAAAGTGAAATCTCCTGCCGGGACCAGAGTCCGCCGGTGCCGCTGGCGTACCGCTTACCGTTTGTCAATTCCTGCAACAGGTCAAAATCGGTATCATTCCTATAGGCCTTGAGAAAACCGCTGAAATGCTCGTATTGGTGGTTAAGTGTCAACGTGGTGAAGAAGGTTTTGGTATCGAAGCGTTCTGCCCAGGGCCAGCTCACCCCGTTAGTTGCAGTGGGCGTGGTGTCCGGCATGGAAGCCAAAGTTTGACTGCTTACATAGTTGGCCAAAAACCTGATGTTCCATTCTTTGTTGATTTGATAGCCGGTATTGGCATAGTAGTTTTGCTGCTGAGCGCGGGAATGGTCCTGATGACCGTCTGTGGACGCCCAGCTCTGGGAAACATAGGAATCAAACGCCCCCTTTTTAACACCACCGGAAAGACTCTGGCTGAATGTGCCGTAACTGCCCCCGCTGAAATCCAACAAGACCTCTTGACCCTCTTCCTTTAAATACTTGGGCAGGACATTCACCGACGCATACCCGCTGCCGAATTGAGAGGGCTGCGGGCTCTTGAAAACCTCTATCCCCCCGATCGTGGAGACGGCGATGCCGTCGCCCAACACCTGGCCGAATAATGCCCCAAAGCGGGGAACTCCGTCAAACTGAACCGCAAAATCAGAGCTGGGATGGCTGGCGCCCCGGCCACGAATATAAAGGCTGTGGCTGGTCTGGCTCCCCATGAGATTCTTGCTCTGAAACATGACCCCCGGCACATTGCGCAGGGTGGACTGGAAGTCGTAAGCATTCTGTTGTTTGATCTGTTCTTCGGTCACCAGATTGTACTGCGTACCGTAACGGGTATCAATAGGAGTAACCGGGTTGGTGTCCGGGGCGCCTATGACGGTGATTTCTTCCAATACCGTTTTCGCTTCCTTTTCTTCTCCCGCCTTTTCACCTTTCTTTGGCTCTTCCGCCCATGCCGATATAACCATGACAAAGATGCACAGAAGAAGACCGATTGTGATTCTTGCAGCGTTTTTCATTGAACATTCCTCCTTCTTTTCTTTCACCACCTCCTTATGTTATAATAAATAAAGGGAAGGCGGTGTCATGCACATCGCTTTCTTTCATCGGGGGGCAGGGTTTTTCCCGCCAAGGTTGGCCCTGTCCCTCTTTTTCTTGCCGCGTCCTCGAAGAACTACATTGCCGATATGTTCCCATCACCTCCCCTCTGCCACTTTTGTGGAATGGGCCTCATTCATGTCCCGTCACCCTTTGAAACCTGGAGCCTGTATGTTATGGGGAGACGAACAACGACCCTGTGGGGCGCCTTTCTGGGAATCACCGTTCTTGCGACCCCCTCTTTGGCGCTATCGTCGAGAAGCTGGTAGCCTGAGCTCTTCTCTACCCTAATCTGGTTTGTAGTCCCGTTTTCCAGCACTATGAAGGAGAGAAGCGTCTTTCCCTCAAACCCCATCTTCCTCGCCCTCTCCGGATATCCAATATTCTTCATGACCGCATGACGGATATAGTTGTAGTCCTTGCCCTCTTCGAGCATGATTTCGCTACCTTTACCTGTACCTCTACCACCGCCTTCCGTGCCATCTGTCCCCCCGGCGGAACCTCCGTGCGCCTGAAGGGAGCTTCCCGACCCGGAAGAGTCCGCATAGGTTGCCGGCGTCCAATGAGTGACCTTTTTGCCTTGGGCATCCGACGCAGTGACGCCGGAAGGGGCCGCGTAGGTTGCCGGTGTGCCATGTACGACCATTTCGCCTTGGGCATCCGACGTAGTGACGACGGTCAGCACAGGAGACGGCTCGACCTGCTCTTTCATCAGGTCCGGGGACGACGCAGCGACGATGGTCGGCTCAGAGGACGGCTCGACCTGCTCTTTCGCTGGAACGGTTTCCGGATTCTGCTTAAAAGGCCGATCCTGCTCGACTATCCTCTTGGACCCCTTCTCTGCTTTAAGGATCCGTGCTTTTTTCTCAATTATCTCCTTTTCGACTTTCGGTGGAGACTCCTTTGCAGGATCCTTCATGAGCGAGAAATCCATCTCCACCACCTTGACCGGGCTGTTCTGCACGGCAAACGAAGC
>JAHJAM010000015.1 GCA_018814025.1 Patescibacteria group bacterium
GGACTTAAGATGCCGAGGTCCAGAGTATAGGGAGCAGAGGAAGTATCCGTGGAAGCCGTGCCAAGATTGAGGTCAAAAACCATGGTTTGTTCCACATTGGCGTTGATGGTGACTTGGTCATCATCCACGATGTAGACTTCGCCGGATCCGTTGTCGTTGGACCAGGTGATGGTGTAGGAGCCCACGGAACCGGGGTTAGTGACTGGAACATTGGTCACAGACACTGTGCCGGCCTGACAGCCCACTTTCTGGGCTTGAATGTCTGTGGTGGAGATGCGGGTAATGCCGGAAACCGTGCCGCCAGCGCAAGAGCCGATGGGCGTGGTAGCGCCAAAGTCGCCTAAAATGAAACCGGCCGGGAAATGCACATCCAACGTGGCCGTGGAAGTACCGGAGAGATCAAAGGAAAGATTGAAAATGGTGGGTTCGTTGATCTTCAGGCGTTCCAGACCAACCGAGTTGGAAGAAGTTTGATCCGCTACGCGGAAAGAGTAAGTGGTGTCGTCGGAGGCCACAGTGGAGACAGTGTCATAGACTTCAATCTTAATGGCGTGGGGAACAGTGTCGGTTCGAGAATATGTTTGTGATGGGGTATTGCATGTGGCTGGAGAGACGGAAGCAAAGTTACAAGTGGCTTTTAGTTCCCCGGCGGTGATGAAATCACCGTCCAAATCCTCATCCACCCAAATCTTGATTTGATCAACACCGTTATCATCTGTTCCTTGAACTGAAACCGAAACCGGAGTACCAACCGCGACCGAAGTTGAGGGATTGATGTTGACTGAAGAAATAACCGGCGGGTCATCTAAAGCTACGGGGTTGCAAGTCCCTACTCCGCCAGATGCATAACCAGTACCGCCAGTAACAATACAACTGCCACTGAAAGATGATGACAAGAAGCCATAATACACACGCCCACCACCACCGCCGCCCGGATCATTACTACCGGCCGTATAACCGTTTCCGCCGATTGATGACAAAATACCATTTCCAGAAAAGGCTCCGTTCACACTGATATTAATACTGCCGCCAGACCCACCGGCTGTACCGCTGCCATTACTATCTGATTGACCGTTGCCACCATTTGTACTTAAGGTTCCGTTGTGAACAAACGGACCGGAAATTGCCAGTTTGATTAACCCGCCGCCAGCACCACCAACCGGTGAATAACGCCCATTACCGCCTGAGGCTCCGAACAAGACCGGGGTTGCCGGCGGGACATCATAAACAGCATTAACACTTGATGTGTCTTGGCCTTGCCCCCCCAAACCGCCGTGCGAAGCACCCGAACCTGAACCACTGCAACTGCCGTAACCCCAGCCATAGTAGCCGCCGCCGGTGCCGCAGACATTACTGGTATTCGGTCCCTTTCCATTGGCACAATCGGTGGCCGTACCCTGACAACCAAGAGTATTAGCAATAACTGAAGTTCCATTATTTAGCGTAAGGCTGTCTAGGCCGGACCAGTCAATATTAGCGTTAACCGTAGCTCCGTTGGAAAGAGTCACGGCACCGCTCGTGATAGTGAAAGTTTTCTGGCTCGGTAAGGTAATATCAGTTCCATCAAAGTCAAGGTTGCCGCCAACACTAACGGTAAACGATGTTAAGCTAGTGGGAGTGCATTGTAAGGTACCGGGCCAGGCCAAATTTCCGGTAACGCTTAAAGAAGGAGTGGTGGCCGAGGCTCGACAAAATTGATCTGTGGCCGAAGCATCAAAAGTCCAATCGCCAGTGGTGCTGAATGCGGTATTATCAAAATCGAAAGCGTGATAGATAGTGACATCGTTGGTCGTTAAATCCTTGATATAGACCGAGCCCTTGCTGCCGTCGCCGGAATCACCGGGCGTACCGACCAACCAACCATCACCGCCAGAAGTATCAAAATCGGTTGAGGCAAAAGTAAATGGGTTAACACCATCATTGGTGGTATATATAATGGAAATACGGCCACCACCGCCACCGCCGCCATCGGCACCGGTGCTGCCGCCGTCCCCGCCAGCGGCGGCAAAGCTACCTTCAGTATTTCCTCCATCGGAGATGGTATCCGTAGTGATATAAATCGAACCGCCCGCGCCACCGCCGGCACTACCATTACTAACGTTCATGACACCGCCAGTACCGCCATTAACGCTAATTGTTCCATTGTGTACGTATGTTCCGTTAACATCCAAACGAACCGCGCCACCACCATTGCCTAAAGCGGCAACGCGATACCAATTTTCATTACCGCTGGTTGCACCAAAGAGTGTTGGGGCAGTTAAGGTATCGACAAAATCCGTAATGGTAGCGAAACCCTGACCACGACCGCCGCGGCCACCGTGACTCGCGCCGGGTGTGCCCACACCATCCCCACTGGTTCCATAACCCCAGCCGTAATATCCTGAACCTGTACCGCAAACATTCGAAGAATTTGGCCCGTTTCCATTAGCCACTCCGGTTCCACTACCGTACGGAGGAATGCAGCCTTTTTCATTAGCGGCAATGCTTGTTCCGGAATTGATAGTGAGATTATCAAGATTAGTCCAATTTACATTGGCGTTGATGCTGGTGCTATTAGATAAGGTTATATCTCCACCAGAAACATTGAAAAACTCTTCCGGATCCAAAGTAAAAGTTAAACCATCAAAACTAATCGTTCCTGTAGCAGTGACATCAAAAGAGTTTAAACTTGTGGGTTGAGTACAATCAAGATTGCCGCGCAGAGTGATATTAGATGCGGTGATTGAGGGTGTTGTAGTGGTGGTGAAACAGAATTGATTTTCCACGGATGAATCATTGGTCCAAGTAGTGACCGAGTGATCAGTGTCATCGAAATTGAATCCGTAATAAATCGTGGCACTGCTATTGGTGGTGTCTTTCACAAAGACAGTGCCCTTGTCGCCGTCCCCGGAATCGCTGGGCGTGCCGACTTCATAACCATCGCCGCCAGTAACAACAAAGTCGCCGGAATCAAAATTGAAAGGGTTGGTACCATCATTGGTGGTATAGATAATGGCAATACTGCCGCCCGCGCCAGCGCCGCCGTCATAGCCGCCGCCAACACCGTTACCGCCGCCGTTACCGCCAACTGCAGTAAAAGTCCCTTCAGCATTTCCACCATCGGAAACAATGTTAGCAGTAATGTAAATACTGCCTCCGCCGGCACCGGAAGAATAGTTGCCGTTTGAATCTGAACCGCCGTTACCGCCATCTGCGGAAATTGAACCGTTATTTCTGAACGTGCCACCGACATCTAAACGAACTTTGCCGCCGCCGGCACCTGTACCACTATTACCATAACGACCATTGCCACCGGTCGCACCAAAGAGCACCGGAGCAGTAGAGTCGTCATAAATCTCATTTACACCAGCCTGAGCTTGTCCACGACCAGCAAAACCACCATGCGAACCGCCGCTGCTGCCGCCGCTGTAATCACCATAGCCCCAGCCGAAATATCCACTGCCGGTACCACAGGAATTGGACACGTTTGGCCCAAAGCCGTTTCCCCCATCAACAGCAGGGGGCTGACAACCTTTGGAGTCGACATTGATTGATGCACTGGAATTGATGGTGAAATTTCCGCTGGTAGTAATGGTTACACCCGTGGCATCGGCGTTGGCGTGGGTCAGGGTAACCCCGTTTTGAACCGTGACTGAAGCCACATTGAAAGAGCCAGATAGGATACAGATGTCAGTGGTGCCATTGATAAAATTCAAATTATCAGATGCACCATAGCTGGCGGCCGTGACAGTCTGGCTATTACAGGAAATATTATAATCAGCCGCGGACGATTCCGGGGTGTAAAAACCGAAAAACTCCGTGACCGTGAAAACGGAAATTAATAAAACCAGGGACAGGGCTAATCCGATCCCGATGAAAATCCCTTTATGGGCGCGCGGTGTGGTGGCCAGCATATATATTTTTGGCGCAAAAGCGCTGTCGTGAAATTTACGCCCGAAGGCGGCACGGGTAATAATTGGTTGTGAATATTATAGCAAAAAACGAACCTTTCCGTTAGGTTCGTTTTTTTTTTGCGCTTGGGGATAACTGGCGACTAGAGATCCCTCACGTTCGTTCGGGATGACACACGAGCCAATAGAGACAAACTAAAGTTCAACAAAACTGTTGTCGCCGACGATGAGCTGGTGGCCGGTGCGGGGGTGGGATTGCTTCACATCGCGGAGCGTGGCGTTCAGACCGATCAAACTGTTGACGATGCGGCGAGTGGTGTCGATTTGCGCGCCATCAAACACGATTGAATGCTCGACTTCGGTGTTAGTGATTTTGACATTGTTGCCAATGGCCGTGTACGGGCCAATGTAGGTGTCCGTGATGGCGCAATTGTCGCCAATAATGACCGGGCCGCGAATCAAACAATCAGAAGAAATGCGCGTGTTCTCCCCCACCTGCACCATGCCTTGCAGGCGGGCGCCGTCCGGAACATCGGACTTGATGCGGAAAGTATCGCGCGGCAGATCATCCATGACCAAGGCATTGCCTTCAAGCAGAGCCTCGGGCGTGCCAGTATCTTTCCACCAGCCGGTAATTTCCTCATAACCAGTCTTGCGGTTCTCAATATACCAAGTGTTGATGTCGGAAATTTCAAATTCGCCGCGCGCGGACGGGGTGAGGGTACGGAAAGCGTCGAAATACTCCTCGTTGTACAGATAGATGCCGGTCACTGCATAATCTGAGGGCGGGACTTCGGGTTTTTCAATGATGCGCAGCAAATCGCCATTCCCGGCAAACTCGGGCACGCCAAAGCGGTGCGGATCTTTGACTTTGGAAAAAGCCAGCATGCAATCCAGGTTTTCGTTTTGGAAACGCTCCACAAAACGGTTGATACTGCCGAGGATAATGTTGTCGCCCAGAAAAAATAAAAATTTGTGGCCGCGCAAATGTTCTTCAGCATTGGCCACCACATGCGCGACGCCCAAGGCCCCGCCTTTTTGTTCCAAGTAAGTAATTTGCGCGCCCCAATAAGCCCCGTCGCCCAGAGCCTTTTGCATCATTTCCAACTCGCCTTGATTGACGTTCACGATGATGTCTTTAATGCCCGCGGCCACGATTTTATCAATCACATGCCAAAGCATGGGCCGGTTAGCCAGCGGAATGAGGTGCTTGTTGGTGGTCCAGGTGATGGGGCGCAAGCGCGTGGCGCGCCCGCCCGCGGCGATGAGAGCTTTCATAATGAGGGCACTTTACGATAGCAACCCAATCTCGTCAATGCGGATTATGGGCTAATTCTTGACAAAAATCAGAAAACTTGGCAGAATACTGAGTCAGTCAAGGAGGACATCATGACCAAGCGCCAGCTGATCCAGCAAGTGATCGAGCTTAAGCCTGATACAACTCAGATCGGATGCGTGATCCAGACTCAGGTTTTAGATGATCTGATCGGCCAAACCGGCGGTCTGGCTGCCAAAACCATTCAGACCGTGCAATTGACTGAAGATGGTCGGTATGGCAATCACTATCACGTGAAGGGTTTGGAGTTGATTCTTTGCTTAAGCGGCCAGGTCAATGTATATCTGGTGGATCCGGAAGATCTGAAAAACCAGACGGTCATGATCTTGAATCCAGGACAAGGCTTGGTCGTGCCGGCCGGAATCGCGCATGCGATTGAAAATCTTCCCAAGAGCCGCCAACCGTCGGATCAGGCTTGCGCTTGTCGTCAGGCCGATCAGAATAGCACTCACGCCATGTTGCTCATTTTTTCCTCAAGCTTTCCGCGCGAGGATGACAATCGTGACTTTGACGCGGCCTCATCCAATCAGTCCGTGATGTGAAACCTTAACACCCCAGCGTTAGCCGGGGTGTTTTTTATTTACATCTGACAAAACGGCTGTTAAGATGAAATTGTATGGATATTCAAGATAAAATCTTAGATGCGGTTCTGGATACACAAGCTGATGTAAAGCATTTGAATGATCGTGTCGAGCATGTTGAGGAAGTGCAAGTGAAGACTTACGATAAGTTGGATGGTTTTTGACTTTGATTGATCGTCACGAAGCTGAAATCGCATCATTAAGATCAAGATGTGAGAGGTTGGAAGAAAGAATCTTGAAGCTTGAAGGTTCGGCTGGTTAGTTACAAATTTAAACACCTCAGCGCCAGCCGGGGTGTTTTTTATTTTCCCAACCTACTTCTTTTCTATTTCCCTCGCGTACTTCTCCATGGTATCGCGGATGGCTTCTGCCACCGGCCGCATGTGGATGCCGTATTCGGCCAAACGATCCGAGGCCAGGAAATTGTTTGAGCGTTTCTTTTTGGCCAAACCGCAAGTGACCAGTTCGCCTTCGTCAATAAATTCGCAAGCGTGGTTGGGATCGACCAGCTCTTTATACAAAGCAAGAGTCTCACGGTGGCGGAGCGTGCCCGGATTGGTGACATGGAAAATTCCGGGAGCTTTTTTAGATAACAGCTGATAGAAAACATCAATCATGTCGTCGATGACAGTGACGGAGTTCTCCACATCAATTACTTTCGGATAAGAAGCTAATTTATCGATGAGATTGCCGGGTGACGGCTGCCAATCAATGGGCATTCTGATTCGGGCGATGCCCACGTTGGGCAAAGTGGACAAAATCAAATCCGCGGCCCATTTGCTGCGGGAGTAAACCGCGCTGGGGTTGCCAAAGTCGTGTTCGCGCCAGGCTTTATCTTCGTGAGGAGAATCACCATAAAAAATACAGCCCGAGCCCATGTGCAAAAGATAAACGCCGGCTTCTTGAGCCGCATCCGCTAAATTGAGCGGCAAAATCGTGTTGCCGCGCATGGTGGCGATTTGATTGTCTTCGCACCAATCCACATTGGGCCGGCCTTTGATGCCGGCGGCATTTAAAATCGCGTCCGGATTATGCAAACGGATTTCTTCAAGCGCCTCAGCCGGAGTATTTACAATTTTGTCAGTGATGATGGCTTCGTCTCCCCAGACCTCTTTGCACCGATTGCCCAGGTAGCCGTTGCCGAAGATTAGGATTTTCATAAATTACTATTGTCATTCTGATCCGGCAAAGCCGGAGAAGAATCCTCATGATGAAGATCCTTCACCCGCCGTTGGCGGGTTCAGGATGACACTTATTTGTTTGAATAATTCTTCACATAATACTCTTGATACTCCCCGCTTTTGCAGCGGTCAACCCAGTCTTGATTCTTCTGATACCAATCAATGGTCTTTTGCAGACCTTCTTCAAGCTTGATGCGGGGTTCCCAGCTAAGTTCGTTGCGGGCTTTGGTGAAATTGATGGCGTAACGGCGATCGTGCCCGGGCCGATCCTTAACATATTCGATTAATGTTTCGTCTTTGCCCATGAGCGCAATCAGGCCGCGGATGAGTTCCAGATTGGGAATTTCGCAATTGCCGCCCAGGCAATAGGTTTCGCCAAGCCGGCCGCGGTGCAAAATTAAATCCACGCCCCGGGCATGATCTTCGACGTGAATCCAGTCGCGAATTTGCTGACCGTCACCGTAGACCGGTACGCGTTCATCATTTAACAATTTGGAAATAAACAGCGGAATGAGTTTTTCCGGAAACTGATAAGGACCGTAATTATTAGAACAATTGGAAATCGTGGCCGCGATTTTGTGGGTGTGAATATAGCTGCGCACCAAATGATCAGCCGCGGCTTTGGATGCGGAATAGGGATTTTTCGGATTGTAAGGTGTGTGTTCGTTGAAGGGCGGATCGTTGGGTCCGAGTGCGCCAAATACTTCATCCGTGGAAATATGGTGAAAGCGCTTTTTGAATTCCTTGGCCGCGTCCAGCAAATTCAAGGTCCCCAGTACGTTGGTTTTCACAAAATCAGCCGCACCCAGGATAGCACGGTCCACGTGAGTTTCGGCCGCGAAGTGGACAATGGCGTCGACGTCTTTAACCAAGTCGAAAACTAAATCCCGGTCGCAGATATCGCCTTTGACGAACTGGTAGCGAGGATCCTGATCCAAACTTTTTAAATTTTCCAAATTCCCGGCGTAGGTCAGCTTGTCCAAATTAACAATGTCGTATTCCGGATGAACACGACGCAAGTAATGGATAAAGTTAGAACCGATAAAACCGGCACCGCCGGTGACCAGAAGTTTCATAGGACAATGGAATCTAATACCACAACCCGGTTGTGGTTTTGTGGTTGTACCATACCACAACCGGGTTGTGGTATGGATTCACAAAGAGCTTAATATTTTCAGCTTATTTCAGCAAATATGCGGGATCAGATGGTCAAAGCCTTTGCTTGATCTGATCCGCGATAGCTTGAAAGTCCGGGTGTTCATCCGAACCTTGCCAAATTTCATGTCCGTCCGCGGGAAAGCGCGGCATGATGTGCAGGTGGGTGTGAAAAATCACTTGGCCGGCGCCGCGGCCGACGTTGAAGCCGAGGTTGAAGGATTCCGCGCCCACGGCTTTCAGGATGCCGGGCGCGATTTTTTGCGCGACTTTGATTAAGTGGCACATATCCGCTTCCGAGGACTTCAGAAAATTTTCCTGGTGCGCTTTGGGAATGACCAAAGTATGGCCAGGATTGATGGGTCGGATATCCAAAAAGGCGAAAGCCAAATCGTCTTCGTAGATTTTATGAGCCGGCATTTGGCCGGCAATGATTTTGCAGAAGATGCAGTCATTCATAGGGGTAGGTAGGGTAATAGTAGGTAGGGTTAGGGGCTAGGTTCTGATAATTCTTAAGAAGATGAGGGGCGCGGCCGCGGCCAGCAAAGACATCAGGATGCGGTATTCGGCAAAGCCCGCGCCCAGCCGCCAAGTCAAGACAAAAAGTACAACACCGAAGATGATCGCGCAAACATGCTGAATCAGCCAGTGATCGTTAAAGTCTTTCAGGCGGCCGGCCCACCAAAACCCGAAAATGATGGCCGCAAGCAGGAACAGATGAATGGAAAAATAGCGCGAGGCAAAACCCGGACGCAGAACTTCGGCCAAGGCGAACAATAGATAAGAAATCAGACTGGTGAGAAAACCGGTTTTGGCCAGAGTCGATTGCCAAGCGGATCCATGGCTGAAAATATGCATATTATTTGAGGAAATAATTGAAGATGTCGCGCAAACTGAAAGGCTCGCGGGTCAAAGTGAGATTGATCCGGCCGATGTCCACGCGGCCGCCGGATTCGCGAATGCCGGGAATGGAAAAGGCCAGCTTCCAAGTGCCGTCAGCCACGTAGACGAGTTTTTGCGTGTCGAACACCGCGCGCGCCACATACCAATCCCCCGCTTGCGCCGGGGGCGCGTAACGGGCGATGACATAATTGATATCCAATTTATCCAAATCCGTGCTCGGACTAAGACGCACCGGGTCGGGATTGAAAAACTGATCCGGCGAAAAGGCAACATGGCCGTTGGATTGATAGATCACGTCGCTCTTGGGCAAAGTAATTTTCACCACGCCCGGATCCTTAACCAAATGCCGATACTGCTCATAAGGCGCGCTCAAATCCACCCTTTGCTGATTAACCAAAATGGTTTGCAAACCCTCAACATGATGAGTCTGAAAACCCAAATCCTTGGCTTCAGTCCAAAGATTAACCGGCCGAGGCGCGGGCTGATAGCCGACTTCGTCGGCCAGATACAAGTTGTTCAGAAAAACGATTTTCTGCTGGGGGGTGGTAAACGAACGGAAAAAGATATCGCGCGGGGCGCGCAATTCAATTTTGTAAACGCCTTCGGGCAAATTCGGCACATTGAGGTTGAGCTGCTGGCGTTCGCCGGGCCGGGCGTCATCGGACAGATTGCCGTCATCAGCCGCGCGCACTTCGGCCACGGGCCGGCCTTGCTCGTTAAAAACCAAAGCCATGACCGGATCCGCGCCCGCTTCCCGATTCATGTCCATGAAAATAAAATCAAAATTCAGAGTTTCGTCTTTCAGATAAGTCTTGATCTCATGAAAACCGCGCAGGCTGACCTCGACGGTTTGCGGGACGCTTGAGGGCCGATAGTTTTTGATCAGATAGGGCTGATCCAGCTGGAATTGATAAGCCGCGATTTCGTGGCGCGGCGGCGGGTCAGCCAAAAAATCCGCCAGGCTGGCGTAAACGGGTTGGCGCTGGAGCAAAATCAAATCGCCATCAACCAGGCGCGGCCAAGCCAGATCATCGATAATTTTATTTTGCAACGGCTGCAGATCATAAACTTCCTGATTGATTTGGGCCAAGCCGCCCAGTTCCACAATCGGATTATCTTCGTTCTTGAACCAGACCTCGGCTTCGAGCGTATTGAAACCGCGATGCGGGTGCACGAAAAAGAAAACCGGGTCATCGATAATGGGCTGAACCGGGTCGCCGGCTGAGTCGGGCTGAACGATTTGGACGCGCGCATCCGGCAGGAGCCGATCAATAAACGGCGAGGGCTGGTCAATCCGGTGCTCAATCACAAACCGGCCATCCGGCACGATTTCTTGATTCAAAAGCCAGCCGAAGAGGGCGATCGGAATGGCGATGATGAGAAGTTGAAGGAGACGGGTGAGGAACATGGGGTTGAGGGGGTTAGGCCTCGACTGGCGACTCGGCCAGGTGGTTAAGGGGTTTATCGACTGATTCGGTACAATGATTCGGCGTCGAAAGTCTTGACGAGTTCAATCTGCAGGCCGTCTTTTAATTTTACTTCATTTAAATATTCGAGGTCTTTATCCGGCAAAGTCACGCCGTAATAATACAGCGGGGCTTGTTTTAGCATGGCCGGCATAAATTGATACGTCACTTCGCTGCGCAAAGGCACGCGCACGCGGCGCTCGGGAAAGAAAATCTTGTCCGCATAATCGACAATGACAATCGAATCCGGTTCGGTCAGGGCCAGCACTTGCTGTTTGATTTGGGCGGATCGCTCCAAAGTCGCGGCCGCGGCCAGCAAGCCGTCGCCCGGGGTATAAAAAACTTGATGCAGGCTTAAAGCAAAACTCATGGCCAGAAAAAGAATCACGGCCAGATTTTGCACGCGAACGCCTTTGAGCTTTTGGACCAGCCAGAGAATGCCCAAGGCCGAAAACGGCGTGGAAAATAGATAAATGGGCAGCCAATAGCGCACGTAGGAATTGGCCAAAGTAATGGAGTTGGGATCCGGATTATCATGAAAGGCCCAGCTGCCGTAAAGCAAAATCAGCCAAGCGGAAATGGCCAAACCGGTCCACAAATAGGTTTTAGCCGGGAGCTGTTTTCTTTCGGCGCGAGTGAGAAAACTCAATAAGCCGAGCACGGCGAAAATGGTCAGCCACCAAAATAACGACAAGCCGTATGAGCTGAGATGGCGCAAGATGTTCCGCGGATGCAGGCCAAAAGGCAGAACCGGTGAAAGCGCGGCTTGCAGCTGCTCCCAGGTTTGGTTCAAAGCGGCATTGGCAAAAGCCGGCGGCTCGGGCGGGACTGATTCGACAATTTCCGGACCAACTGGCTCGACCGTGTAACCGGTCAGAAAAACGTGGCCATAGGTTTGATGGTTAAAATAGAGCATGGGCAGCAGGGCCAAGACCACGCCCAGGGCGGCCGTGACCCAGACGCGCCAGGAAACAGTCCGACGATAAAACAAGTAGGCCACGGCCAAACCCAAGGCCAGCCAGATAACTTCGGAGCTGCGAACAAACACGGCCAAGCCCAAACACAGACCGGCCAAGAAAGGATCGACCAAGCTGATCAAAGCGGATGGGTTTTTTCGAAACCAGGTTTTCAAAGGCCGGGCCGTGAACAAATACAGGCCGAAGATCAGCAAGCTCACAAACAAGACATTGTGCATAAACGGCCGAGCCGAGTAATACCACCAGGCCGGATGGCAGGCCAAAAGCAAGCTGGAAATTAAAGCAATCTGCGGGCTGAATATGCGGCGCACAATGCCAAACCAAGCCAGGACAGCGAGAAAAGCGAAAAAAGCCGTGAGGTAAGGCAAGATATTGGGAGTGGAAACCGCGGCCAGGGCGCCATATAACACGGGCAGGCCCAGAAAGCTGCCGGGCAAGAGCCGGCCATTGAGGGAAAGCAGGCTGCGCGGATGCAAAATATCAGACAAGACCAGGTTCAGAGGCTCGGCCGCGGCTAATTGTCCGGACTCGGCGAATTGCCGGGTGAAAAAAACGTTCGCTGATTCGTCCGGGGACAAATGCAAGTTTGATGACCAAATCAAGGTCAGAGAACCCAAAAAGACCGCGCCGGCGAACACGGCGAGAACCAACAGGTGCGAGAACAATGGTTTTGAAGTTTTTGACATGTTAGAAACCGTAGGTGAACAGGCTGATGACCGCAAAGAGGATGGCCAGAGACAAAGTGCCGACGGAAACCGGAATAAATAAATCAAACCCGGACCAGACCGCGAGCAAGAGGATAAACACCCCGGCCACTTGCAAGCACATCTTGGTTTTACCAAATATGTTGGCGCTGACAATCCCGCCGCGCAGTTTGTGCCGATAAGCGCCGACCACAATCAACACTTCCAGAAAAATGATAATGATGCTGAAAATCGGATTAATGTATTTGATGACAATAAACAGGATTAAGGAGCTGATTAACAATTTGTCGGCAATGGGATCGTAAAGCGTGCCCCACTCGGTGATCTGGGAGCGCAAGCGCGCCAAGGATCCGTCTAAGGCATCGGAAAAAGACACGATCAAAAATAAAATCACGCCCACGGAGTAATGCTCGTACAATAGAAAATAGATGACAAAAGGCGTGCTTAAGAAACGGAAAATCGTGAGCGCGTTGGGCGTGACGCAGGCGGGAACCAAGGGCACGATGGTGTACTTGAGCAAATAATCGTGCCAAAAGAGCTGTTTGGGGTCGCGCTTGAAAAGCATATTTGTGCTATAATTACCCAAGAATTTCCTATGATCAAAGTGATATCTAAGCTTCAGTCTAGCATTTTTACGCTCATTTTCCTAGCGCTTTTGGTCGCGAATGTTTATCTGTGGCAAATCGCCTGGCTCGGGGTCATTTTGCTGATTTGGTACGCGATTTATTTTGGTGCGCAATTGGGCCGAGCTTTGGCTCCGGATGAACATCCTTTTTTGCAATGGTGGCTGGGCGGATTTTGGCTGATTTCGGGCTTAATGCTAGCGGGCAGCGGAATTTACTATTTGGCTGAGATTTCCCAGCTGACCTCGATGGTGACGGCGCTGTTAAGCGTGCCCGTGGTTTTATGGCTGGGCGGACGGAGCCAAACCAGTTTTTGGCACCGGTTCCATAATTTATGGCAAGCGAAAGCCCATCGCATCCCGTCCTCGACTTGGCTGGCCACGGTGGTGATCATCTTTTGCTTGTACTTGGGTTTCTACTTGGCCGCGGCCGGGCAAGTCACCGAGGCGGTGCGCACGACCTGGATCAATCTGCCCACGGCTTTTTTCGTGGCGTTCGGCTTAGCCGGACTGATGCTGGGCGCGCAATTATGGCGCGGGCAAGAGCGAGCCATAAATATAGCGCTGGTCATGGCCCTGCTGTTCTTAGCCGTGTCCGTGGCGGCTTTCGTTTATCCGCTGGGTTTCGGTTTCGACTCATTCATTCATCAAATCACGGAAGAATACATCGCGGCTTTCGGCAGCGTCAGTCCCAAACCGCTTTATTACATCGGGCAATACAGCCTGGTGCTATTCAGCCACCAAGTTTTCGGACTGCCGGTGGCGCAGATTGATACTTGGTTATTGCCGATTTTAACCGCGGCCCTGCTGCCCGCGGCTTGGTACGGGGCGGCCGCGCATCTGCTGCGGGATCGGCGCGCGGCCACGGCCACGCTCTTGGGCATATTTCTCATGCCCTTGTCCGCGTTGATCGTGACCACGCCGCAAGGCTTGGCCAATTTGTGGATTCTGTTAACCGTGCTGGCCGCGGTCCCCTACCTGGTCAATCAAGAAAAACCGCGCGTGTTTTGGTTGTTGATCCCGGCTTTGGCCACTTTGGCCACGCATCCGATTGCGGGTTTGCCAATCTTATTGTTCGTGGTGCTCATTGCGGCCGAGCCGGCCAAAACTCATCCCAAACTTCAAGCCTGGGCGAAAATTTTATTTTGGCTGATTTTGATCCTGGGCAGCGTGGTTTTGCCGGCCAGCTTCGTGGCCAATTCTCTGCGCACCGCCGGCACTTGGGGTTTGGATTTATCAGCTTTGAATTTCAACTCCTTGGCCGCGGCTTTGCACTGGGATTTATTTTTGGAAAATCGTTTTGAACCTTGGCTGGATTTTGCTTACTTGTACGGCTACAACTTGGCCGCGATCATCGGCTTGGTGGCGATTTTGGCTTGGTGGCGGCGGCGCGGCGCGGAGGGAAAATCACTACGGGTCTTGCTGGCCATGGCCGTGATTCTGCTGATTAATTATGTGTTCTTGATGACGGTGGTGGATTTTTCCTTCCTAATCGATTATGAGCGGCAGAATTACGCGGCGCGCCTGATCCCGATTATGACTTTCTTCTTGATCCCGCTGTTTATTTTGGGGCTGGGCCTGATGATGAAGGCGCTGCAAACAAAACCCGTAGTTTTGAGAGTCGGGGTGATAGTTTTGCTGGCACTGCTGGCGACCGCATCCTTGTATGTCGCTTATCCGCGCGATGACGCTTATGAGCGCGGGCACGGGTTCAACGTGGCGCAAAGCGATATCAACGCAGTGTACGCCATTGATCGAGAAGCCGCGGGCCAGCCTTACGCGGTTTTAGCCAATCAATCCGTGTCCGCGGCCGCGATCCGCTATCTGGGTTTCGAACACTATTACGGCGAGCTGTATTTCTACCCGATTCCGACCGGCGGCGAACTGTACCAATTCTTTTTGGAGATGAATGTCAAACCGGATAAAAAAATAGCCCAAGGCGCCTTGGACTTAATTGCGGAACGCTGCGGTAACTGCGCGAGGCCGAAAATTTTATTTTACGTGGTCAACGATTATTGGTGGCAAGCGCCGCGCCTGATTGAAACCGGCAAGAGCACGGCGGACGCCTGGTTTTCCTTGGATCAAGGGCGCATCCATGTTTTCCGCTACCAGGCCGCGGAATAGCTTACGAGCAAGTTTCTTTGATCAAATTTTCCAAGCGCGCCAAATAGCGATCCACTCGATATAACTCAACCGTGGCTTTAATTTCTTCACTGCGCCCCTGAAAGTTGTCGACATCATCGGCGACTTTTTTTAAGGCCGAAAGCAAGGACTCAACATTGCCAGTGTCCACCAAATAACCGTTTTTCCCATACTGAACCAGCTCCCCGACCCCGCCGAGGCGCGAAGCCACCACGGGAATGCCGGCTTGAAAACTTTCGTAAATAATCGAAGGCGAACCTTCGTAACAGAGCGAGGGTACGACAATCACATCGGAAATCTCAAATAAATGAACCAGATTTTCAAAAGAGACATAACCGTGATAGACCACGCGCGGGTCCTGCTCGGCCCACTGCGCGGCCAGTTGGCTTAAAACGCCTTCGCCGGCAATATGCAATTTGAACGGCCGATCGAATTTTTCCAAAGCGGATTTCAAAAACAAAAAGCCTTTAGCTGATTCAATTTGGCTGGCGTACAAAATATTTAAAATCTTGGGATCATAAGGCTTGCGCTGCACAAATTTCATTTTCGGCGCGGGGTTGGGCAAAACTTCAACTCGGCTGTGTTGGAAAAATCCGCGCTCGCGGTGAAAACGAGCTAAAAACATGGAAGGACAGAGCACTAAATTCGGCCGGCCAATGGCCCGCTTAACCAGAACTTCATAAAAATATCGAAACGGCGAACGATTAATCCAGCTTCTTTCTTGCCCGAAAATCAGCAGACCGCTGGGAATGGACAACTGCACATCATGCACGGTGTGGATGTGCTTGTAGCCCTGCTTTTGCACATCCCGGGCAATGGGCAGGCCCAACCCCTTGAGATTGTGGGTGATGACTAGATCCGGCCGTTCTTGCTTGAGAATTTTGCGCACTTCCCAGGCCGGCAAAGGACTGAGCAAATCAATCACATGCCAAAGCAGACGGACAATGACGGGAAAACGGTGGCTATTGAGCAGGTGATAGAGATTCCAGGGACCGAAGCGATAAACCGGGACCGGCTCGTGTTCGGTTAAGTGCGCGCGCCAGCCGCGGCTTTTTAAGAAGGCGCGCCAGCCGCGATAAGGAACCGTGGAAATAACAAAAACCTGATGGCCGCCGAGGGTCATTTCATTCACTAAGCGGCGCGCCACTTGTTCGGCGCCGCCGCGAGCATACGGGGGATATAAATTGGTGATAACCGCGATCTTCATACAATATCCACCTTATTCTTTTTGTTTTGACTGCGCAACTGAACGATAGGTTTGCTCCAGTTTGCTGATTAATGGCTCCCAGGCAAAATCAGCTTGGGCGCGAGCGCGCGCGGCTTGGCCTAAGCGCTCGCGCAAATCAACTTGTTCCAGCAAAAGCAAGATGGCTTTTTTCAATTCGGCAACATTGTTGGGCGGAACCAGGAGCCCGGTTTGGCCATCAAGCACCACGGAGCTGACGCCGGGCAAATCCGAGGCGATGCTGGGCAGGCCGGAAGCCGCGGCCTCGAGCGCCACTAAGCCGAAAGCTTCGGCCCGAGCCGTGGATGGAAAACAATGAATGTCCGCGGCGCGAAAATACTTTGGCAGCTCTTCATCGGAAACGCTGCCCAAAAAGCGAAAGCGATCAGCCAAGCCCAACGCAGTCACTTGGGCTTCGTAAGTTTCTTTTAGACTCCCCTGTCCGATAATCAAAATGGTCCACGGATATTGCTTGAGTCCGGCCAGCGCTTCGATTAAGACTGACAAGCCTTTGAAGTGGTGGGCCGGATCCAAACCGCCCACAAAAATTAAAACCGGCTGGCCTTGATCCAGATTTTGCACGGATTTAAGCTCGGGTTCGTCGCCGGGATGAAATTTTTCCAAATCAATGCCAAAAGGATGGATCTCTAAGCGGTTCATGGCCTCAGCATGCTCGGCCAGGGCGGAAGTGGCCGCATATTCTTTGGTGCTGACCAAAATCCGATCCGCGCGATTAATCAACCAAGGAAACAGCACGCGCCGATGCGCTTCAAACAAAGCGCCTTTGAGGCCTTGAGCCACGGCGTCCATGTGATAAGTCATGACCAAGCCTTGATCCGGCCGAATGGCTTTGCGCACGACCACGGGTTCGGCGCCGCCGAAAAACGGATAATGCAGATGCACGATGTCAAAACCTTTGAGGCGCCAATACAAAGACGGCACCAGGCCGGCGTTGCCAAAATGCACGGGCGACGGGATGCGGTGCACGTACTTGGGATCATCAGGCACGTTTCGATAACGAGGCGTGAACACGTGCACCCGGTGGCCGCGCACGCGCAAGCGCTCCACATATTCGCGGGCCACATTGCCCATGCCGCCTTGATAAGGCGGATAAGTTGAAACCACGTGGGCGATTTTCATAGGGGAAGGTAGAAGATAGAAAGTTGAGAGTAGAAAGTTACCAAAAGATTATTTTTTTCATCAGCCACCAAACCGCGGACAGAAGCGGGTTGCCAAGATAATTTACCACAAAATTGGAAGTGGCTTGATGTTCAACTTTGGCCGTGAACAAACGCAGGATTTCGCGGTCAGACGCTTGACGGGTTTCTTGGATTTCTTTTCTGGTTTTGATGATGTATTTCCAGGTTTTGGGCTGAATCAATTCCCACCAAACTAATAATTTATCTTTAACCCAATGGCCTTTGAGGCCGAAGAAGAATAGGGTGATTTCGAGCAGCAAGAGAAAGGGTATTAAGAGAATAAGGGTCGCGAGCTTCAAGCAGGCAAAGTGCACCAGAATCCGGTTGCGCTCCATCCAGAAAAACTTGCTGACCGAGCGCTTGAATTCGTAAAGATGATAAACGACCGCCACCGAGCATAAAACATTTTTGTACCCGGCCAAGTGTAAGCGCCAACCCAACTGCAGATCTTCGTGATAGAGAAAGAGATAAGGATCCAGCAGGCCGACCGCTCTTAGTGCCGAGGCCCGATACAAAACCGCGGCCCCGCTTGAGTAAGCAATCTCTTCCCCGTTGGTAATTTTTACCTTGGATAATTGTCGGCCATTGTCGCGCACAAAGCCGAAGCCCAGAAAATGGATCATGCCGCCCGTGGAATTGATTATATTTTCATCCTGCCAAAGCATGATGAGGGGCTGAACCGAGCCGATTTTCGCATCCGACTCAGCCAGTTTGACCGCCTCCATGATTGAATCCGGATGCAGTTTCGCATCGTTGTTGAGTAAGAAGACGTAATCCGCGCCCTCAGACAAGGCATGTTCGAGGCCAAGATTATTACCTTCAGCAAAGCCCAGGTTTTCGCCGGACGGAAAGAAAGTCACTTCGGGCAAGGACTGGCCGGATTTGGGCAAGACAGTCTCACGGATCAAGTCCGTGGAGTTATCCGGCGAGGCATTATCAACAATAATCAAATCGAGTTGGTCTTTGGGATAATTTAGCTGCTCCAGAGACAAAACAACATCGTCCAGATATGGACGGCTGTTGTAGGATAAATATATTATCGCGACTTTTGGCAGCATGATGGCAAAATACTTCACATAAGATGCGATCGCATCTTATGTGAAGCTAAATATTGAATTTTTCTTGATTTTCAACGGATTTGGTCACGCGGACGCGCGGGTTTTCATCTTTGGTTTTGGCAAAATCATCCAAAGCCAGTTTGCGGACCAGGCGCGTGAGCTGGCGCTCCCCTTCCTCAATTTTGATGAACAAACGGAAAACTAAATAGAAAAGCAAAACAATGGATAAGTAGATGATCAAATCCACGCCCCGGCCCACGCCGGTTAAGCGGGCGGCGAATTCCGAAGTTTCCGGCAAAATGACGACAATGATGGCAAACAGCCAGAACACCAGCCAAAAAGCCAGCCACTGACGGGTCAAACGGCCTTGGCGAAATTGATGCAGGGCGCGCAGGATGGCAAAAACCGCAAACGCAACAATGAGGATTTGAATTAATAACATAAAATTTTCCTCCGGCTTAATCAGTTAAGCGGCGCAAGATAAGTTTAATCAAAGTCCGAAGGCCTTCGAAAAAATTTTGGCCTTTGGATAAAGAGTATTCGGTGTAAATGGCTTTGATGGGGATTTCCACCAAAGTTAATTGCTGGGCTTTGGCTTCGGCGATGATTTCGGAAGAAACTTCCATGCGATTGGTGCGCAGGCGAATGCGCCGCGCCGCCGAGGCGTTGAAAGCCCGAAAGCCGGACTGGCTGTCAGTGACCCAGGCGCCGAACAGAATAAAGGTGACCACATTGCCGATGACTTGGGCAATTTGGCGGATGAACGGCATGCCGGTGCGCGTGAGCATGCGCGAGCCGATCACCACATCAGCTCCATGGTTTAAAGCGGCAATAAAATCAGGGATTTCCGCCGGGTCATGCTGGCCGTCCGCATCCAAAGTAATAATGGCGTCCGCGCCTCGCTCCAGGGCCGCGATCAGGCCGCTGCCCAAAGACGCGCCCAAACCGCGATTGACGGCGTGGCTCAAGCACAAAACTTTTTTTCCGGCCGCGATTTGCCTGGTGCGGTCGCGGGAGCCGTCATTGACCACAATGATTTCATCCACAAAAGGCCGAGTGCGATCAAGCGTGTCGGCCAGGGTGGTTTCCTCGTTATAGGCGGGGATGACGGCGATGGTTTTCATAAAACGTAAGTAGGGGAAAAAGGAGGTAGGTAGGGTAAAATTAACGGATTATTCTGCCGGAACGGTTGGGGTCCAAGCCGCTTCCATGAGCAAACGGTTGGCTTTCAAATAATCAATGGTATTGCTTAAGCCGTCTTCCAGGCGGACCAAGGGCAGCCAGCCTAATTCTTTGGCCTTGGCGATGCGCGGCAGAGCTAATTCGGACAGGAAAGGCAGTTCGGCTTCGTGCACGATTTTGGAGGTGGAACCGGTCATGGCAATAATCTTTTTGGCCACGGTATCAACCTGCAGATCCACGTCCGAGCCGATGTTGACCGGACCCAAGCCAGCAGGCGCGCCCATCAAGCGGATCAGGCCGTCCACCACGTCGGCGACATAGACCAAAGAAGTGCGAAACTCCTCTTTTCCATATATTACCAAATCCTTATTGTCAAGGGCGTTTAAGATGAAATCCGGGATCAAATGGCCGTCAAACAAAGGCATTTTCGGACCGTAGGTTCGGAAGATGCGCGCAATTTTTGCATCCACGCCATGGGCCTGGCGATAAGTCTCAAACATGGTTTCGGAAAAGCGCTTGCCCTCGTCGTAGCAGGCGCGCGGCGAAAGATGATTAACCACGCCCTGATCGGTTTCGGCTACATAGTGGTCGTCGCCTTGGCGCGTGCCGTAAACCACGGAACTGGAACCGAGCAAAATTTTGGATTTATATTTTTTGGCGATTTCCAGCACGTGATAATTGCCCACGGAATTGGCCAGCAGGGTTTGAATCTTGAAATCATCGAATTTTTTGATGGTGGTGGGACAAGCCAGGTGATAGATTTCTTGAATGCCTTGAAAAGGAATTTTAAAAGCCGAAAGCTCGCTGTAGCGTTCCAAATCAAAGGGCTGGGTGACATCCAAGCGCAAAAATTGAAATTCCGGATTAGCCAGCAGCGGATCAATGTTGCGCACCTGGCTGGTGGAAAAATTATCCAGACAAATGATGTGATGGCCGTCTTTGAGCAAGCGCTCGCAAAGGTGGGCGCCAATGAAGCCGGCGCCGCCGGTGATCAAAATGTTTTTCTTAACAAAGTTTTGTTCGGGCATACTGGTTATGGAGACCAAAGGGCCAGATTTGGTCCGGTTAATTGAGTGGGATTAAATTCTTTGATTAAGGAGCCGGAGAGATTAAATAAACGAACCGGAGCTGAACCGCCGACGGCGGTCAGAATAACCTTTTGTCCGCCAAGACGGCCGGCCGCGACTTTGACGCCGCGCCGCCAAGACGGATCATAAGCGAAGAAAGCGGCTTGTTGCGCACCCGCGCTATCGAACATGCGCACATGAGCGCCGCCGCCGGCTTCCGTGCCGGTCACGATTTCGGCCAGGCCATTGCCGGTTAAATCCGCGGCGCTGACGAAAATTCCGTTGGTAAAATTTTGATCGTAGGCGAGAAACTGACCCAATTCTTGCAAATCGACTTGAATGATTTTGACTTGGGGAGCGGGGCCGGCGCCGGTGGCGGCAATTATTTCCGCTTGATGATTGCCGTCCAAATCAGCCAGGCTGGTGCGAATGCCAAAATTAACATCACCATAAGGCTGAAGACTGATCAGATTTTCCCCCGCGAGATTAAAAACTTTGACTTGGCCGGATCCGCCCGCATCAGCGCTGACGGAAATATCAGCCCGGCCGTCCGCATCCACATCGCCGGCGCTGACAAACACGCCAAAGCGAGTTGATTCGGAAAAAGCGAAAAATTGACTGAGCAAAGCGCCGTCGGGCTCAAAGATTCGCACATGCGGACCGCCGCCCGGGCCGGCGCCGGTGATGATTTCCGGTGAACCATCGCCATCCACGTCGCCCAGAGCCACGCGCACCCCGCCCTTAAAATTCGGATGGTAGGCGTTAAATTCGTGCAGAAGATTACCTTGAGCATCATAAACTTGAACCAAGGGCGGCGAGCCGGCGGCCGCGGCCAAAACAAAAATGTCGGAGGGGGTTGAGGGGGTTGGGGTTTGACGCGAAGACATTTCTGGAACGAATTGCGAAGCAATGGCCAAAGCCCGGCCAAGGTTGAGCCGGCCAGCGCCCAGCTGGCCGGCCGCGGGTGTGTTGCGCTCAAGCACCGGATCAACCGAGAGCTTAAGAATAATTTCGATTTGCGCGGGTGAAAGCCCGGGTTCTTGGGCGCGCAGCAAGGCGGCCGCGCCCGCGACCATGGGCGAGGCAATGGAAGTGCCGTTCCAGCCGCCGCGATAAAAAGCCTGCAGATCCGGTTGGCCGGCGTCTTGATAAAAGGTGCTGTAAATATCATAACCGGGCGCGGAAAGATCAACACAATTCGAACCGTAATTGGAAAAATCAGCTTTGGTATCATCAGCTTTCAAGGCGGCCACGCCAAGCACCCAGTCCGCGCCGTCATCACCTTGAAAACAGGCCGGATAAACCGGCTTCTCATTCATGTTCACGCCGCCGCCGTTTTGGTTGCCCACGGCCGCGACCACGACTACGCCCTCTTGGTAAGCTTCTTGAATGGCGCTGCGAAACGAAGGATCAACATCAAAACCGGTAAAACTCAAGTTGATGACAGCCGCGCCGTTGTTCAGGGCATAGCGCACGGCGTCGCGCGCGTGATTTGATTTGCCTCCGCCGTAATTATCTAAAATGCGCAGCGGCATAATCTTCACCCGCCAATTCAAGCCCGCAATCCCCTGCCCGTTGTTGCCGATGGCGCCAATGACCCCGGCAATGGCCGTGCCATGAGAAACCGCGTCGTCGTTATAAGCTTCGGCCACGTCCGGAATAGGCTGAGGGTCATCGTTGACAAAATCCCAGCCGTGATCGTCGTCGATGTAGCCGTTGCCATCATTATCAATTCCATCCCCGGGCACCTCGCCCGGGTTGGTCCAAAGATTGCCGGCCAGGTCCGGATGGTCCAAATCCAAGCCGCTATCTAAAACCGCGACCACGACTTCGGGTGAGCCTTGAATAATATCCCAAGCTGAATAAGCGTTAATTTGGCTTAAGTAACCCTGTTTATTAAGCAGCGGGTCATCGGGTGTGAACGCCAAAACCGCCTGAGGCATAATCAAGCAAGCTATGGCAAATACAAAAATTGATTTCAGGAAGAAGTTCTTGATATGCCCGGTAGTACAACTTCGATCTTTTTACATCCCGTTTAGAAGGAAGTTGTATCCTGATTAGACTGAATAATTAACGAGATAGATTAAGACCTCATATCTCAACCCAGTGTGGGTAAAAAGGGCAACTTCATCGAAGTTGAACTACTGGGTATGACCTTATTTTAGCAAGAAAACAAAAAAGACGCGATATCGCGTCTTTGGAGTTTAGTCTTTAATCTGCCTTTGCAATTCTCGGTTTTTTTGCTCACGGAGCCGGTCAATTTCTTTTTGGACATCCTTGTTGCCCGGATCCAGCTTCAAGACAATTTCATAATGGGAAATGGCTTCATCCACATAGCCGTTGTCCCGGTACCAATGGCCAAGAATTAACAATAAGGACTTTTGCTGGCCCAGATTGACAATGGCGGTTTCCATTAAATCTTTAACTTCGGCTTGGCGTTCGGGAAGATCTTCGTTATAGATTTTGGCCAGGCGGATATAGGTTAATTCATATTGATTGGATTCCAAGGCTTTGAGCCAATTCTGTTCCGCGCCCGCAAAATCACCCATCTCATAAAGCGATTGGCCTTTGTTTTCCAAAGCCGGAGCGTCGGTGGAGTGGTCTTTGAGGATTCGATCGTAATACTCGATGGAGGTGGCTAATTCGCCCATTTGATAATACAGGTTGCCGAGTTGAAGAATGATGCTGATATCCGCCTGGCCCGCGGCCTCGGAATCGGTTAGGGCCTGTTTTTGCGTTTCAATCTCGTCCAAAAAGTATTGTTTAACATCATCATCCAAGCCACGATCGACCCAAGTGACGATTTCGCGCTGGCCGTAGGGATTAATTTGGCTTTGCTGCCACCAAAAATAGCCGACCGCCGCGATGACGATAACCGCAATCAGTGTGATGAGAAATCGAGTTCTGGATTTGTTCATAGTGTGGGAAGTTTACGAAAAATGGGGTGAGTTGTCTAGTGGATAGATTGTGAGTTCCATCATCCGGCTATGGAAAATAATGTGTCATCCCGAACGGAGTGAGGGATCTCTAATCGTAAGATAGCGAGATTCCTCGTCCGCATCCGGCGAAGCCGGACCCGGCTCTGCCGGGCTGCGAGATTGCTCCGTCGAAATGACACAAATCTTATTTTTCCATAGCCGGATGATGGAAAATGGCTTGCTTGACAGGGCGGCGGTCAGACAACCAAAAAACCGAGCTAGGCTCGGTTTTTTGAATCCTCGGCATCCCGGCCTTGGTTCGACCAAGGTCCTTGGCATCAGCCACGAACCGAATCCGGAAACTAAGACAAGTCTTAGGGGTCATCCGGAAAAATGTCGAGATAAGGCGTATGGATGGGTGAAGATATTTCTAAACGGAAATTATTTATCAACTCGTCATTGCGAGGAATGAGTTACTCATCGAATGACGAAGCAATCTCAAGTGACTCGAGATTGCCGCGCGTCGACTAGTGACTCCGCTCGCAATAACGAAATAAATTAATCCGTTGAATGTTGAGTTGACTAATCTGATCAAAGGAACGTCTGTTGATCAGACTATTTCAGCTTAGGTTTCCCCCGAAGGGGCCCGCCGCGCAGGCCAAAGGCCAGCGCAGGCGGGTTTGCTAATTAAGCATTAAGCTTTTTAGCAGATCCGAGTACTAGAATTAGTACTGGATGGTTCCACCGCGAACCGGGAGGTTCTTCAGGTAGGAACCGTCGACATCATCAGCTTCGGCATCGTCATCCCAGAGGACGGCGGAGTAGCCGGTAGCGGCGAAAGTCGTGTCTTCGGTGCGGATTTCAATGCGGATAGCATCGTCATCAGCGGCACCGGCGCCATTGGTGTCAACTTCTAACACGTAGGTGTTGGTTGAACCGGCACCGATTTCAACCGGACCCATAGTGGTGTCGCCGGTGAAATCAAGGATCGCGTAGTCGACATAAACGCCGGTACCGCAGGCATCGTCACCGGCTTCGTCAACGAAGATCCAGTCGCCGTCATCGTCAATTAAGGTTGACGAATCAGCGGCATCGTAGAAGTCCCACAATGAAGCGTCATCGAAGGATCCACAAGCATTGAAGCTGTTGTCAGCGTCAGTGGCCACGACCTTGAACGCGATTTGGTTCAAAGCCACATAACCACGGGAGTCAGCTGAAACATTGAAGCGGAAGACTTCATCCATGCCAGGAATACCGGCGCCCGAGGGGCTGCCAGCGGCCAGGCTGATGGTGGGCTTGGTCTTGCGGATGGTCATGGGAGCGCCTTCACATGCATTCAAAGTACAGGTGTTGGCTTCCAAATCAGCCGCGGTCAAGCGTTCACCGGAAGAAGCACCGACTGCTTCGAACTCAACGGTCACGGCTTCGGCTTCGTCGCTTGAGAGCGCGAGACCGAACTCATCGCCAGAGGTGGCACCGGTGGAGGAAACTGTGTTGGTGTTCACGGTAACCGCCAAAGTGCGGGAACCAGTGGTCGGGACATAGAAGTCCAATGAGCTGTAAGCCGCGCGGCCGCCTGAGAAGTAGGCAGTCTTGGACTTGTCAACGCCGGCTGAGTCCTTGTAAGAGATTTGCGCACTGGCAATGGCACTGTCTTCACCGAAGGTGTCGCAGAGGTCATCGCCGTTGTAATCGATACAGTTCAAGAGGGTCAGCTTCTGAACCGTGAAAGGCTCGTCAGTGGCCTCGAACTTGAACAAGGAAACAGTAACGCCGGTTGAGGAACCAAGAACGATGGTCGAGGTTGGGGTTGAGCCATCAAGGCTGACCATCAAGTCGCCATTGTTGGTGAGAACAATCGTGGTGGTGTCACCATCAACGTTGTCATCGCCCAAGTCGGCATCGACGGAATCGCCATCTTCATTTTCCGCGGTGATATCATCAGCGGAATCAATGTAGAAGGCATAAGCATCGTCATCACCGCCTTCGGTGTCTTGGTTGGAGAAGTTACAGCGTACGACGTTCTTCATGGTTTCTCCGCCTGGAACGGTCCAGAGGAAGCTTTCGAAGAGCAATTCGTCGTTGGTGTTTGGCGATTCCGGGCCATCGATCAAGTCACCTGACAAAGAGTCATAGAGTGAGCAGGAAGTGACATGGTCGCCCACATCAACGTCCGCATCGGTGTCCACGGTGAATTCGCCGTCGTCATCACCCACAGAGCTGATGGTGAAATCGGTGATGGAAACATCAGAGGTATCACCAGCTTCCCATGAGAAGCCGACTACATCCACGGCTGAAGCACCCTTAACATAGGTGGCATCAGACGGAGGAGTGGTGGCGTTCACGGCCAATGAAGCATCGGCCAAAGTGAACTCGTTACCAACTAAATCAGAACCAGGAACGATGTCAGTAACGGCATCGCCGTTGCTATCTTCAGCTGAGACATCGCCCATGACCAAAGTGGCCTGGAAGACATCGTCAACCACGGCACCGCTGTAAACATCAACGGTCAGCATGAGATCTAAGCTCTGGCCGGCGTTAATGGTTTGGGTGTCGTTGAAAGTGACATCTTGAGTGATGTCATCAGCAGAAACAGCGCCGGCATTGGTGGTATCCAATTCTTCCGGACCCATCCAGGTGCCGCCGGAGGCGGTGCGGATAGTGATGTCTTGAAGGTTGGCTTCGTCATCGCCATTATGCAATAAGTCTTCATCATCAGCACCGGTATCAGCACCGGCGCCAACGCTTTCCAAAGTGAAGACTAATTCTTGCATTTCAACCCAGTTCTCGGCCGTGATGGCAAAGGAGAACAGGACTTGGTCCTTACCGTCGATTTGGATGTCATCGGAGGTCGGGCCATTGAAAGCGAAGGTTAAGTCACCGCCTTGAACTTCGGAATAGGAACACTCATCGGCCGCACTGGCACATTGTCCGCCAGTGTCGCCCATGTTGTTGGTAACACCCATGTTGAAGCCGAAATCAGTGCCAACGGCAGTGACATCGGTATTTTCTTCAAGACCAACAGCGATAGCATCGCCGTTTTCGCCGCCGATGTCAGCGGAGAGCTTGAAGGTTGAGGAGTTGCCTTCTTCGAGGAAGAAGGGGTTGGTCAAACCGCAGGTAACCAGGTCGTTGCCAACGGATTCACAACTTGAGAGCAAATCTGAACCTTCCCAGAGCTTGTAGTCTGAGTGGTCAGCCGCTTTGTCAACGTTCAAAGTGATCTCATGGAGATAACCATCTTCATCAGCGGTCACAGCCGTAAATTTGGCAATGACAGCGTCTTGAGCACCAACGGTCGGATCAGCAATGCTGCCGGTTTCGTTGATGGTAATGGTGCCAGCTTCAACGGTACTGAAAGTCATGGAGTTGCCCACGATTGGGAAACTGCCGGACACAGTAGCGGAACTGGAAACATCAGCCGCGGCCATTAAACCAAAGTTGGCGGTGTCGCCAGCATTCGGGGCAGCAGCGATATCACCTTTGACAGTGACATAAGAAGAGTTGCCGGTACCCAAATCGATTCCCAAAGCGCTAAAAGTAACTTTGCGGGTTGAGGAATTGATTGAGCGGCCATTGGTCAAACGAGCGCTGCCTTCGTAAAGGTAAGCGTTATCGATATTACCAACCGCGCCCACGCCGCCAAGCTTCCAGATCATCTGATCGACAGCCGCGCTGCCGGATGAAGCCATCAACTTGACTTTGGTGAAGGGAACGGAAGCCGCACCACCCGGAAGAGTGGCGGAGGCCGGGGTGTCAGAAGCTAAGCTGACGGAAAGACCGCCAGTCACGACAGTGCCGGTTTGGGCAGTGTCGGTTAAGGCACCGAGCGCGCCGGTGATTTCAGCACCGGCGGAAATGCCGGCGAGGTTAACGCCAGTGCCCGGAAGGACAAAACGATCTTGGAAGCGGTTGGCGGTGAAGCCAGCGGTGCTAACCAAGCGTTTGACACCATCCCACAAGAGGTAGGTGGAGCCTTCGAGCAACATGCCGTTATAACCGGAAGCGGCACTGACTAAGGACGGACCAACGGTGTAGTCAACGAAGAATACATCCGGAACGTCATCAATGAATGTATTCCAGCTGGCGCCGGCGAGTCCGGTTGCCACAGCCTCGGTTTCAATCCAGCGGATTTGGCCTTGAGGAGTGACGGCATAGGTCTTGGGATCAGATTGGATTTTGATCCAACGTGAACCTGGGCGGTAAACAATGTTTCCGGCTAACGAAATGCTTGCAAGCTCGCTATCGGAAATTGTTCGAACGCCTGAAAAGTCTGAATACCAAGTAAAGTATGACTTTTCGTTGGGGAAAGCATAGCGCATACCATCAGCAGCGTAGTAATACACGGTGGAGAGGGTAGTTCCTTTGATGAGATCGCCAGGGCTAGCAGCGCGAGCGGTCAAAGGAGCAACGATTGAAGCGAAACCGGCAGCCCATAAAATGGTAGCAGCGGCCACGGCAATCGTGAGCGAACGCTTAAGAGTTAATGAATGATTCATAAAGGATTTCGTATATCCCCGCTTTAAGCGGGCAACGTTACCCCGCTTAATCGGGTAACAGAATCTTGATTTTAAGATTAAGTTGCAGCAGGCGACCAATTGGTCTCGACCTTTAAACCTTTTGCAAGGAGCTCCTTACTTCTTAAGAAAGAAGGAGTTAAGGGGATTAATCCCCAAACCGGATGCTCGATGATTCAAGACATCCGGTTTGAGGGAGGAAAGGGTCCCCACAGAAGCTTTCCTCGCTCATCCAAGAGCTAAAAGCTCTCGGGTACAACAACCTCTTCAAAAGAATTGTTGACAGGGTTGGCTGGTTCAGTCGGCTCAACCGGAACAGGTGCGGTGATGGTGATTTCTAATTCGGTAATTTGGTTTTCAGACAGGCGCAAATCAAGATCAATCCGTTTCAAGATATCAAAAGCGCTGCGGTAACCGCCGTCGGCCAAAGTGTCCATGGCCAAACGCAAGGCTTGATCGACATCCAAAATTTGTTCGCGAGCAGAACGGATTTGCGCCAGATAAACATTCAATTGTCCATCGTCTTCCAAGACTCCTTCCACGACTTGAAGGCGGCCTAAGGACAGAGCGATGCGACCGCGCAACAAGCGGTACTTGTTTTGGAAATTTTGCTGAAGCATTTCCCCACTTTCGCTGGCGCCGGTGTTTTCATGACTGGTCACGATAGTGTCTAGCGCATTGGTGTCAGCCGCGACCACGGATTCAAGCGCGGAGGCGACTTCCTGATTCCCTTCTTGGTTTTGACCCAAAGTGGCTTCATACTCGTTGGCCTTTTGGCCGACCATGACAGCCAAGGCCAGGGCCGCATCCGGATTTTCGTTCTTCACATCGGATAATTCTTTATTCACCAAGTTCATTTGGTTGTTAAAATTACTGACCGCCATGTTAACCAGAGTGGCATCCGAACCTTTAATTTCAGAAATTTCTTTTAAGCGGCGGCCGGCAAACTCGACGTGAAGTTCGGCGCGGGCTTGAGCCGTGGAAGCCATGGTCAGGCGCACGCGCTCGGTGGCCAGCTTAACCGGATAAAGCATGTCGCCGGGCACGGAGAAAGAAGCATTGACCGTGGCGGTCCAACCACCCATGAGCAAAACCAAAGCCACAAAAGTCACGGCCGCGGGCTGGAGAATGGTGCGAGAAAGTTCATGACCGGCAAATTGAGCATAATCAAAAAGAGAAAAATGGCGCTGACTAACATGTTGCGCATCCCAACCCAGTTCGGTGCAAACTTTGGACCAGGAATTTTCCCAGTTAAAATCAGAAGCACCACCGCCGAGTTCCGGGGTGTCTTTATACTTCTTTAATAACTTGACGAGTTCCTTATCGGTCATGTTGTTTGAGGATAAGTTCCTTGAGCTTGAGGCGGGATCGGTAAATGGCCGTGGCGGTCGCGCCTTCTGACTTATTTAAAAGTTTGGCAATTTCTTTGACTGACAGCCCATCCAGATATCGCCACCGGATGCTGTTGGCATCTTGTTCCGGCAAGGAATTGATGAGCTGGCGAAGGATTGATTGATCGATTTCTTGAACTATGCCTTCGGCCCCGGATCCGCTGTCACTGGCATAATCGACCACGGCTTCGTCTTGATCGTAGGAAACGGTGGCCAACTTTTGATTGCGATAGAATTCAGCCACCACGGCCCGAGCAATGGTGAAGATCAGTCCGGAAACACTTTCCACCCTGGCCGAGCACAGATAGTTCCAAACCCGAAGCGCGGTGGTGGAAAAGGCGTCTTCAGCATCTTGAACGCTGGGCAGCTTCATGATGAGGAAGCGCTTGACCGCGGGGAAATGCGATCTCATGATCTCTTCGTAGGCTTTTTCATCCTGAAACATCCGGATGCGGGTCAGCAGAAATTGTTCCTTCAGAGATGGCACAAAAGCGTTGATTACAAGGTTGAATAAATGAGAGGAAATCTCACAAAGTATAGGGCACGTTACCTTAGATTAGCGAAAAAATCAAGGTCCGGGAGACTTATCCACTTGACTTATGTACTGTCTCTGGCTACACTAGTGTGGACAAATGATTAGTTATCACTACTCTAGCCAAAGGTTCAGAGTTTACAAAAACCTAACTTTCCCACTAAGATCCTCAATATGCCACTAGACTCGATCATCAGACTGTCAGTTTCCGAAGCGGCCCGCTTATTCGGTGTTAGCCAACGCACGGTGCGCCGAGCCATTGCCGAGGAGCTGGTGACTTACGTGGTGGTTCAGGGTCGGTATAAGATCAATTTTGAGTCTTTGCTGCGCTGGTCCCAGGATACGACTACGGTCAGAAATAAGCGCGATAAGAAGGGTATGGGCCAATATGTTGAGCAATGGCGCATGAAAAACCGCATGTTCTCCCCTAACCCAGGCTCTATTCAGACCGAGGAAAAAGGCGCGGAATAAGCTGAAAAATTGAATCAATCCCAGGAGGTATTCCTGGGATTTTTGATTGCTGAAGAGTCTTGACAAAAACATGATTTTCCGCTAATATAGGCGGTTCTATGAAAATTGCCATGATCGGACAAAAAGGCGTTCCGGCCCGGGCCGGCGGCATCGAGCGACACGTGGAAGAGCTCTCGGCCGAATTAGTTAAGCAAGGACATCAGGTCCTTGTGTTTTCGCGTTCATGGTATGTGGAAAAAATTGAGGATCATCGCGGCGTAAAGTGCGTGGCCGCGCCTTCAATCTTTAGCAAGCATTTGGATGCCATCACCCATACTCTTACTTCCATCATTAAAGCTTGGCGCTTGGGCGTGGATGTTTATCATTTCCATGGCGTGGGTCCGGCTATCTTATGTTGGCTGCCCAAGCTCCTGAGTCCGGGTGCGTATGTGATTGTTACCTTCCATTGCATTGACCGCCACCATCAAAAATGGAATTGGTTTGCCCGCCTCATGCTGCATATCGGCGAATGGTGCGCTTGTCATTTTCCAAACGAAACTATCGCAGTCTCGAAAACTCTGCAAACTTACTGCCACCTCTCTTACAGTCGAGAAGCGGTTTATATTCCCAATGGCACGCACATCCCCATTCATGCTTCGGATCAAAATCTCTTAAAACAATTCGAATTGCAGCCGAATAAGTATTTTATGATGTGTGCGCGTTTGGTGCGCCACAAAGGAGCCCATACTTTAATCAAGGCCTGGAAAAAACTGCAAAAGACTCATCCAAAATTAGTTAAGGATATGAAATTGGCGATTGTGGGCGGTTCGGCCTTTACTGATGATTATGAGCAAGAATTACGAGACATGATCAAGCGCGATGATTCGATTGTCATGACCGGCGTGCAAACCGATGAAGCTCTGCATGCTTTGTTTGCCAATGCTTACGCCGTGGTGCACCCGTCTGAATCCGAGGGCTTGCCGATTGCGATCTTGGAAGCCATGGGTTATGGCAAATGCGTATTGTCGTCCGATATTCCAGAAAGCCTGGAAATTGTGGCCGAACACGGGATGACTTTTGAAACCAATAACGAAAAGGATTTGGCCGAGAAAATGACTATGCTGATCGAGCAGCCGGAATTGGTCGCGGCCGTGGGCAAGGAGGCCCGTGGGTTCGTGGCCAAGAACTATGATTGGGCGGACATTGCGCAAACTACCGGATATTTATACGAGTTTCTAGATTATGATCCAAAGCTGAAGGAAGCAATACTGGAGTAACAAAAAACGGGGTGACACCCCGTTTTTTGTTTTCCCAATACCACAACCGGGTTGTGGTATTGGTTGCCGATTTTATTGATTCTCCCGAAGGGCTTCGGCATAGATCTGCCTTAAACCCTGATAGTGGCGGTTGATGTTAAAGGTTGTTTCAGCCGCGGCGCGGGCATATTTGCTCATGTCCGTGCGCAGATAATCATCATACGCCAAGCGCATAACCGCTTCGGTCCAGCCGTGCAGATCCGTGGGCTGAACCAGAAAGCCGGTGCGGCCGTCCTCGATCATTTCCGGCACCCCGCCCACATGCGAGCCGATGACGGGTTTACCGGCGGCAAAAGCCTCCAACACCGTGAGTGGAAAAACATCTTCGACTTGGCTGGGCAAAAGCACGGCTTGGGCGCCGCGAAATAAATCCTTCAATTCATCTCCTTGTTTAAAACCCAGAAGTTTAATGTTTTCGTGGCCGTGCGCCAAAAGATGCAAACGCGCTTCAGCCGGGCCCACGCCCACGATTTTGAAATTAATATCAGGCAAAAGCCGAGCCAAGCGAATAATGGTTTCCACGCCCTTTTCCGGCACCAAGCGGCCGACGAATAACATGTAGTTATCATGATCGTAACGCGGTTCAATGATTCCGGGATCAACCCCGTGCGGCAAATGGCGCAGTTTTTCTTCGGGAAAGCCGCCAACCGCCAACTGTTTCATTAAATATTTTGAGGGAACAATAAAAAGATTAACGTAACGCTCATAGAACTGGCGGGCCCGGATGAACTTATAAGCAGTCATTTGCGCAAAACTGGCGGCAAAAGATTGTTTGTGAAAACGAGACAGCGTGCCGCTGACAATCCCGGACCGGCGATAATCCGGCCCACAGCCTTTGGCCCAAACATTGTATTGCGGCGAAATCAAGTGATGATCATGCACGGTCATGACCATGGGGATATTGTTTTGATAAAGCGGATGCAAGATTGAAGGGGAAAGCTGGGTGTAGATGTTGTGCAAATGGCACAGGTTGGGCCGAACATCGGTAATTAAATCCCCCATTTTTCGGCGCGCTTCGAACGAATAAAACATCCGAGCCAAAACCTTCAGGGCGTGCGGGCGCAAGCGCACATCTTCGGTGTGAACATAACTGGGGAAAAATCGCCGGTACGGGGTTTCGAGATTATTGGGATGATCCATGGCAAACGGCACGACTTGATCCCCTTCCGATTCCAGCCAATTTTGCAAATTCAAAACATAGCGCTCAACGCCCCCGCGCAAGTAGTAGTATTTGTTGGCTTGGATGATAGTCATAAGATGAGTTAATTATAACAAAAAACGAGCCGGATGGCTCGTTTTTATTGTCTTCGTCATTGCGAGAAACGAAGTGACGAAGCAATCTCGCGTACTGGCGTCATTCCCGTCCGGCTAAGCCGGAGGAATCCAGCGTCACATGGTAATGCTGGATCCTCCAATCAGGTTGGAGGATGACGGCTTTTTTGGTTCTCGTTAATACGTCGCCGTAGCAATGAAAGTTAAAGTATCCGCGTAATCATCGTGGGCCGGGGTGGTGGAAGAGATGGAAGCGGCCACGCGGATTTGGGCTTGGCCTTCAAAGATGGGAGCGGA
>JAHJAM010000016.1 GCA_018814025.1 Patescibacteria group bacterium
CATTGACATCTCCGATCCCAATAATTTAGCGGTTATGAGCTCGTTGAGCACCGGCGGTCGCGCCAACAGTTTAATCTTCAACGAAGAATTTTTGTTCGTGGCCACCAATAAATCCGATGAAGAATTGCAGATTGTGGATTTGAGCGATCCTTGGAACATGCATTTGGAAGATGCCCTGGACCTCCCGGGCGAAGCTCTGGGTGTTTATTTGCTGGACGACGTGCTTTATGTGGCCACGGTCGCGGATGCCGCGGAATTGATTATCGCGGCTGTTTATCACGGCGGCGAATTTGAGACCGCGGGCGATTTCGTGTCCACGGTTTTAGACGCGGGTTCAGCCTCAAATTGGAATACTATTCAATGGTCTGAAGATTTGTCTTGCTCTGGTTCGGACATTCAACTGCAAATTCGCACCGCGGCCACGGCCCTTGGCCTGGAAACCACGTTGTGGCAAGGGCCGGATGGTATCGATGCGGATGAAACCGATTTTTATACCAATCCCAACGGGGAACTGATCCCCACCGATCACAACGGCGACCAATACATGCAGTACAAAGCCATTTTTACCGGCCCCGGCACCTGTACGCCATTTTTGGCAGATCTCTTAGTCACCTACACTCCATATTAATATGCCGCCACTCAAGCACAATCAGGAGGGGATGACGCTGGTGGAAATTCTGGTGGTCATGTTTTTATTCATCTTCATTGCCACCTTTTCTCTAAATTTTTTAATCATGACTGTCACTGGCCATGCCAAGGCCCAGGCCAACATTGAAGTTCAGGAACACGCCCGCCTGGCCATGCAAAGAATGGTTTATGAAATCCGCCGCGCCCAAGCCCTTGAACCTTCCAGCGCCTTTGATACCAACCTGGCTTTATCATCTGTCGACACTTTGGCTTTGGACATGGCCGACGCTGATCGCGATCCCACCACCTTTAAAGTTGTGAACGGCATCTTGACCCTGAAGCAGGGCGCGGATCCGGCCGAAGAATTAACTTCCAATGACGTTGAAGTCACCAACTTAATCTTTTCCGACCGCTCCACCGCCAACGGCCGCAGTCACAATCTGCTTATTAATTTGACGATCAAGCATCACGACCCAACCGGGGTCGACAGCTTGGCTGTGGAATATTCCCTGGCAGCCAGCGCTGAACTGCGCGACCCTAATTAGTATGACTCATCTCAAATCCCAAGACGGAGCCGTCACTTTAGCCGTGGTCATTGCCATTTTCTTTTCGGCTTTGGCTTTGGTTTCCACCTTATCGTTCATCGGGATTGGCGAGTTAATCAGCGGCGATCAAACTTCCACTTCCGAACGGGCGTTAACCGCGGCTGACAGCTGTTTGCACGAAGCCCTGTTGCGCCTTAAAAACGATGAAATGTACGCGGGCGGTACGTTGAGCGTTGGCTCGGATTCCTGTACAATAGCCGTATCCGGTTTTGGTTCTGACCGCACCATCGCGGTCGCCACGACTTCGCGTCATACCACCCGGCAAATCGAGGCGGCTGTTACTCTTTCCGGCAACCAAGTCTCGCTCGATACTTGGTTGGAAAAATAAATTCGCTTGTGTCCAAAATCTCGCACAAATCGCACATCGGTGTCGCGCTCAATGATTCATCCATTGAGATGGTTGAAGTTCGCTTGAATCACGAGGGACAGGGTGAAATTTTGGTTCAAGCGCATGCGGCTTTGCCCAAAGGCGTGGTGGAACACGGAAAAATCAAAAATGTTGAATCTTTGGGCGTGGCTTTGCGCGCCGCTTTCGAAGCCGCTGATCCTCAAGCCTTCAGCCACCGCACCGTCCATCTGACTTTGCCGGATCTGGTCAGTTATTTCCATACTTTCTATTTTCCCGGTTCTCTGAACAATGAAGAAATCGAAAATGCTCTGGCTTTTCAACTCGAAGAAGTCATTCCTTTTGATCCGGAAGAAATGAAAGGCATTCATCATGTGGTTTCCCGAAATGAAAAAGAGACGATTGTGACCTACGCCATGGTTTTGCGGGAGGATTTGGCCGCTTACCGCCAGGCCTTTAAAACTGCGGAGCTGACCATCGGATCCATTGGTCTGGCCACCCAGGCGCTCAGCCGCATGATTCCTCCCAAAGACGAAGGCGACACCACCGCCACGGTGGTGATCGATGTGGAAAATGTTTCCGCGGCCTTGTGTCTTTTTGATCAACACGGCTTGCGCGCCACCTTTTCCCAACTCTTTAAGAAACCCGCCGGCTCAACCAAAATTTCCAATGTCCTGAAAGAAAATTTAGAGCATAAAGCCAGCATCAGGGCTCAAGTGCAAAAAACACCCGGTTTATTGCGGTCAAAGGGTTTGTCCAAACTTCAACTTGATCGTTTGCTTTATCGACTTAAGGAAATTGTCTATTGGTTTGAAGAACAAAACCCAGCAGCGAAAGTCGGCACCATCCTTTTGGTTGGGGAGAGCGAGAAACGCGCCGATCTCGAGCAATCCGTGATTCAAACTTTTCAAACTCATGTGCCGCCGATCGCCATCGGCGTGGGCAATCTCTTTCAAGCTTTCATCCCCTCGCTCATCATTGATCAGGCTTTAGGCGAGCAAAAAGGCACGCTTCTGGCCGAGGCTTGCGGCAGTGCGGTCATGGCCGCTGTCCCCATGCCGCGCGATTTCAATTTGGCCGGTTCGAGCCAGACCAAGGCCGGTTATCTGAACTCGCCCGGGGTTTTGTCGATTTTCAAGCGCACCAAGTACGACGCCGGCGGCCTGAAAATTTCAGAAATGACCGTGGTTCGCTACCGTCGTCGAGCCGCTTTGGTCGGCACTTTCTTCGTTTTGGCCATTGTTGTCTTGTCCGGCGCCATTACTTTAAAAGTCAGAGAAGACGTTCAAGTTTCCGCGCACGAAAGTGAACTGTTTGATCGTCAAAAGCTTTTAGAGCAAGAAATAAAGGTCGATCCTTTTGAACAGATCATCAAAGTCAGTACCCAAGAAGTTGAGGGTGCGATCCTGGGGCGTCAAATTCAAATTAACGACTTTGAAAATATCATTCCCATCGATGCCAGCCAGCTCTCATACGCCGAAGGTATCGCCACCGGGCTGCTCCAGATTCGAAACGGCTCCAGTCAAGACGTGGCTTTAGTGGCCAATACGCGTTTGCTTTCGTCCGGTGGCGTGTTGTTCCGTTTGAAAGATGCTGCCAACCTGCCGCCCAATACCAGTCTTGAGGTTGAGGTTTATGCGGATCAACCTGGCCTCAGCGGCGATCTGGATCCCACCAATTTCACCGTTCCCGGCCTGGATCCGGAGTTGCAGGCCTTAGTCACCGGTCGCAATGATCAAGCCTTGACCGGCGGCCTGGTGATTGAGAGCGCGGACCAGCAAAAGATTTTCGCGGCCGCTGAAGATTTGACCACCCAATACCTTTCCGGTCATATCTCCGAAATTCTTGAGCTCGACCAGTCGGAAACCCTGCTGGAAAATTGGTATCGCCTCACCCCGGTCAGTGTCAATTTCACCCAGGTGACGGCCGGGGAAGTCAAAACCTTTGGTTTAAAGGTGGTCATGCGTGTTCAGGCCTTGGTCTTTCCATCTGACTCGCTGGCCGCTTCGGTGCATGAAGCCATTGCCAGAAAAGCCAATCTTGAAAATAGCCAAATTACCGAATCGGTCGAGCACGAAGCCCCCAAAACCTATTCCTTGGCCGAAGATTTTTCTGAAGGTGAGCTGATTGTCAAAATCAAACGTTATCCACAAGTTGAATAATTAGAGTATATTTTTATTCATTATTTTGATATCATTCTAACTAATCATTATTAATATTTATCCATAAAAACAAACGTATGGAAAAGAAGTTGAACAAACAGGGTTTTACCCTCGTCGAGTTGCTGGTTGTGATCGGCATCATCGTCATTTTATTCGCCGTTATCTTAGTGGCGGTTGACCCGGCCAAGCGCTTGCAGCAAGCTCGCGATGCGGTCCGCCAGCAAGATACCCGCGATTTTGTTGAAGCGATTCAAGAGTTTATCGTCGATAACAACGGCGATCTCACCGGCTTGTCCGTTGACTCCAATGCCGCCACTTACGAAGTGATTGGTACTGCTGGTTCCGGCTGTGATACTACTTGTACGGCTCAAACCACGGCCGCCGCTTGTGTGGACTTAAGCACTGACTTGGCTGAATACTTGGCCTCGGTCCCCATGGATCCGGCTTCCGGCACCGCGGCTAACACCGATTACTACGTAAATATCGATGCTAATGGCAACGTCGTGGTCGGCGCTTGTGACCCAGAATTGGCCACGGCCATCGAAGTTACTCGCTAAATTTCCGAATAAAAACCGCCCCCCGCAAGTTATGGGGCGGTTTTTTAGTTGAATTAATTGACGCAAACCCAGTTTTCCGCTAGAATAAGCAACAATTAGTAATAATCCCAAACAGATGAATCTTACTGAACTTGCCCGACGCATTAACACCACCCCCGAAGAGCTCCGCGCCAAGCTGCCGGAGCTGGGTTTTAGTATTGGCCGGCGTGCCATTAAAATCGACAACCGCATTGCCCAGCGCATCATGGACGCCTGGTCGGAAATGCGCCGCCGGGAACGCTTGGCCCAAAAAATGGAAGCCCAAAAGACCGAGTCTGAAGGCGGTGGCGATAAAACTCTATCCGCCGAAGCCATTCCCGTGGCCATTCCTGCGATTATCACCGTGCGGGATTTTGCTTCTCGTTTGGATTTGCCCGTGCCGCGAGTGATGCAGGAGCTGATGAAAAGCGGCATTTTGGCTTCGCTCAATGAGCGCATTGATTTTGATACCGCTTCCATTATTGCCGATGATCTCGGTTTTAAGGCCGTGCCTGAGGCCGAAGGTCAAATCTCTCAATCCGAGGAACAAGCTCATGATCGAGTTCGCGAAGCCGTGGATGAAGAAAAGAAAGAGGCGCTCATGCCCCGGCCGCCGGTTGTGGTGGTCATGGGCCATGTGGACCATGGCAAAACCAGATTGCTGGACGCGGTGCGCCGCACCAACGTCATGGACACCGAAGCCGGCGGCATCACCCAGCACATCGGCGCCTACCAAGTGGTGCGCCATGATCGCTTGCTGACTTTCATTGACACTCCGGGCCACGAAGCTTTTACGGTCATGCGTTCCCGCGGCGCCAAAGTCGCGGACATCGCCATTTTGGTCGTGGCCGTGGATGACGGCGTTCAGCCGCAAACCAAGGAAGCTATTAACATTATCAAATCCGCGGGCCTGCCTTTCATGGTCGCTTTGAATAAAATCGATAAACCCGGCGCCAACCTTGATCGAGTCAAAGGCGAACTTTCCGAATATGGCTTAGTGCCTGAGGATTGGGGCGGCCAAGCCGTGATGGTGCCAATTTCCGCCAAACAAAATCAAAACATCGATCAGCTCTTGGACATGCTGCTTTTGATTGCTGACATAGAAAAAGAACGGATCGTGGCCAATCCCAAGCGCCGAGCCATTGGGACGGTCATTGAATCCAATGTTGCGCCCGGCGAAGGCGTTTCCGCTACTGTCTTAGTTCAGAGCGGCACCTTGAAAATCGGCGATCACCTGGGCGTTCACGATACCCAATTCGGCCGCGTCCGCGCCATGTACGATTGGAAGGGCGATCAGCTCACGGAAGCTCCGCCTTCCATGCCCGTGAAAATTTTAGGTTGGAAAATGTCCCCGGCCGTGGGCGATATTATGGAAGTGCCGGTCGACTTTAAAGCTCTGAAAAAAATGAAGGCCACTGACGCGGCCAATCAAGCCACTGAAGAAGTGGCGGCCATTAAGCATAACGACTCGGCTGAAGAGGGTGGTGAAGAAGGCCTGGGCAAGAAGTATGTGAATCTCATCATTCGTTCCGATGTTTTGGGCTCGCTGGAAGCCATTTTAGGCATGCTCGACACCATCAAACATGAAGACGTCGGGGTCAAGGTGGTTCAAAAGGGCTTGGGCAACATCACGGACACCGATGTCTTAAACGCCGAAGCCGGCCATGCCATTTTAATCGGCTTTAACGTTAACATGACCGTGACGGCCGAAAATTTGGCCCGCGATAAAAATGTCCCGTTCCGGCTCTATAATGTAATTTATAAAATGTTCGATGATATTTTAAATGATTTGGAAGCCCTCTTGCCCTCGGAAACTATTTTAACCGAATTAGGCAAATTGGAAATTCTGGCCAATTTCCGCAAATCCGACAAAGGTTGGATTGTGGGCGGCCGAGTTTTGGATGGCAAGCTTGTTCCTGGCGTCAAATTGCGGGTCAAGCGCGGCGAAGAATATGTGGGCGAAGGCGTGATTGGTGAATTGCAGCTGGGCCGCCAAGTGGTCAAAGACGCCAAGGCTGGACAAGAGTGCGGACTTCAATATCAAGGCAAAACCAAATTGGAAATTGGGGATATCCTCGAAGCCTACAGTCAGGAAAAGAAGTCCAGAAAGCTGGTAATCAAAGGCGTTTCCAAGCGATAAAAAACAATTTTTCCCCGGTTGAGAGAAAAAGCGGTAAGGTGTATTCTGTCCTTACCGCTTTTTATTTTTTAACCCAGTTCCTAGTACCCAGTTACTAGCCCACCACCTATGCCCGAACTCGAACTCAATTCAGCCAATTTTGATTCCACTGTTTTACAATCTGAAAAACCCGTGCTCGTGGATTTTTGGGCGCCCTGGTGCGGCCCGTGTAAAATGATGGCGCCGGTGGTTGAGGAATTAGCCGCCGAAATGACCGAAGCCAGCATTGGCAAAGTTAATGTGGATGAAAATCCTGATTTGGCTCAGCGCTATAACATCCTTTCCATTCCCACTTTTGTCGTCTTCAAAGGCGGCAGCGTCGTGGATCAATTTTCCGGCTCCATGGGCAAGGAGGCTCTTAAAGAGAAATTGTCCCAACACATCTAAAACCTGACCCTTATCGCTATGGCTACTCAGAAACTCATCATCATTGGATCTGGTCCGGCTGGCTACACCGCGGCTATTTACGCGGCCCGCGCCGAGCTTCAGCCCTTAATGTTCACCGGGCCTGAAGTCGGCGGCCAATTGACCACCACCACTGAAGTGGAAAATTATCCCGGCTTTCCCGAAGGCATTCAAGGTCCGGCCATGATGCAGTTGCTCCGAAAACAAGCCGAGCGTTTTGGCACGCAAATTGTTGAAAAAAATATCAAAGAGGTCGATTTTTCCAGTCGGCCTTTTGTGGTTAAAACCGATTCTGATGAATACCAAGCCGAGGCCGTGATTATTACCACCGGCGCCACCGCCACTTGGCTGAATGTTCCGGGCGAAAAGGAATACAAAGGCCGCGGCGTTTCCGCTTGCGCCACCTGTGATGGTTTTTTCTTTCGCGGCAAAGATATTTTGATTGTCGGCGGGGGCGATACGGCCATGGAAGAAGCGGATTTTCTCACCAAGTTCGCCAGCAAAGTTACCATTGTGCATCGGCGGGATGAATTGCGCGCCAGCCAGATCATGCAAGATCGCGTGCAAAACAATCCCAAGATTGAAATCCTCTGGAACAGCGAAGTCCAAGAGCTGCTGGGTGATGGGCAAAGGATGACCGGTGCCAAAATCTTCAACAATCAAACCAACGCCACTAGCGAAGTCGCGGCCGGCGGGATTTTTGTGGCCATTGGCCGCAAGCCCAACACCGAATTTCTCAAAGGGCATGTTGAGCTTGATGCCAAAGGCTATATCACGGTCAAACCCGGCTCCACTTATACCAGCATTGAGGGGGTTTTTGCGGCCGGCGATGTGGCGGATCCGCATTATCGCCAAGCCATCGTGGCCGCGGGTACCGGCTGCATGGCCGCTTTGGATGCTGAAAAATGGTTAGCTAATAATTAATCCGGTAGAAAGTAGAATCGCTCGCTTTGCTCGCTGGAGAAAGTAGAAAGAATTCGAAATCTAAAAGTGAGTCCGCTTTCTACTTTCTCCTTTCTACTCTTTACTCTCTACTTCTATGTCCAATCCTTTTGAGAATGCTCTGAACCAAATCAGCCGCGCCGCGGCCGTTCGCGATTTTCCGCCTGAATTTCTGGCAAAACTGAAAACCCCAAACAATATTTTAGAAAAGAAATTGACCATCACCTTGGACAATGGAGAAGAGAAAACTTTTGATGCCTATCGCGTCCAGTTCAACAACGCGCGCGGCCCATACAAAGGCGGCATCCGCTATCATCAGCAAACCGATTTGGCTGAAGTCAAAGCCTTGGCTTTTTGGATGGCCCTCAAAACCGCGGTCGTCAATATTCCCATGGGCGGGGGCAAAGGCGGTATCACGGTTAATCCCAAAGAATTATCAGTCGGAGAATTAGAACGATTATCCCGCGCCTGGACCCAGGCTTTTGCGGAATTTATTGGACCACAAAAAGATGTTCCGGCTCCGGATGTGAACACCACCCCGCAAATCATGGCTTGGATTGCCGATGAATACGGCAAAATCACCGGTGACACCTCTGGTGCCGTGGTTACTGGCAAACCAATCGAGAACGGCGGTTCCGAAGGTCGCGGTACAGCCACGGCTCAAGGCGGCTATTACGTTTTTGAAGCTTTAAAAGAAAAACTCGGTCTGCCTGATCAATGCCGGGTGGTCATCCAGGGCGTGGGCAATGCCGGCCGCTATGCGGCTCGTCTTTGGTCCGCCGCCGGCCACAAAGTCATTGCCATTTCTGATTCCAAAGCCGCGGTTTACGACCCTAACGGTCTTAATGTGGAAGAAGTCATTGCCTGTAAAGATAAAGAGCGTTCACTTGAGAAATGTCCGAATGCCGAAATCATCACCAATGCTGAATTGCTCGAACTCGATTGCGATCTCTTGATCCCAGCCGCTTTAGAAAATCAAATCACCCAAGAAAACGCAGCCAATCTCAAAGCCCGGGTTGTACTGGAATTGGCCAATGGCCCGACCACGCCCGAAGCTGATGATATTTTGTTTAGCCGGGGGATCGCGGTCGTGCCTGATATCCTCGCCAACGCCTGCGGCGTTACCGTTTCCACCTTTGAGTGGGAGCAGAATCTAAAAAACGAACATTGGAGCGAACAGGAAGTTTTTGACAAGCTCAAGGAGATTATGGTTCGCGAAGCTGAAAACATTTACGCCAAATCCAAGGAATTGAATACGGATTTGCGCCGCGCCGCCTTCATCGTGGCGCTTGAGCGGATAGAGGGGGCGATGAAGTAGAAAGGAAGAAAGTAGAAAGGAAGAAAGTAGAGAGTAGAAAGTATATGAGATTCAGATATGAAGATTTGCGGGTCGGGGATTCAGTATTGGAATATATCAATGTCGCCTATCAGACAAGCGAAAATTTTCCACAATCTGAACAGTATTGCTTGACTCAACAGTTACGCCGAGCAGCAACATCGATTTATCTGAATTTAGCAGAAGGGTCAGCTAAGAAAAGTAAAAAAGAATTTTGTCGATTCATTACTATTTCTCTAGGTTCTTTAGTTGAAACTCATGCTATCTATAAAATCTCTTGCTCGCCGGTACATTTCTAATGAAACATTTGCTATACTAGATACTAAGGTCAAGAATATCTGGTTCCAGCTTTGTGCCTTACGTGATTCACAAAAGCAATAATCAAGTATCCTTTCTACTCTCTACAGCGAGCGGAGCGAGCGATACTACTTTCTACCTTATGAAAGAAATCTCCGCCCAAGGCTTGAAAACTGAAATCGAGAAAAAAGAGAACCCCTTTACCTTAGTGGATGTGCGCGATCCATTTGTTTATCGCGAAAAGCACATTCCCGAGGCGGTAAATGTTCCCAAGGGTGCGGATTTCATCAAAACGCTTTCCAACACCATCGCGGCCAAAGACACGGTTCTCGTGTTTTATGATGATCATGAAGAATACAATGAAGAAGTGAAGAAACTAGCCGAGCAAGCCGAAGCCGCGGGCTACACTCAAGTTAATGTGCTCAAAGACGGCTTCCTGCCCTGGCTTGAAAGCGGCGGCAAAGTCATGTTCGGCACCGAATCGTAAAGTATATTTTAAAAGAGCGGGCTCCGGGCTCGCTCTTTTTGTAATCCCGCCCCTATGATAACATCCGGTTATGATATTTCACGAATTTTCTAAATATTATGCCCTACAACCACTTAGAAATCGAGCCCAAATGGCAAGCGCGTTGGGACAAGAAACAAACCAACGAAGTCGCGGAAACTAAAGATCAGGATCATCTTTATCATTTGGTCATGTTCCCTTATCCCTCGGGCCAAGGCCTGCATGTCGGGCACGTTGAGTCTTACGCGGCCCTGGATATCCTTTCCCGCTACCAAAGAATGAACGGCCAGAATGTTTTGTTCCCCATCGGCTATGACGCTTTCGGCTTACCCGCGGAAAACTATGCCATCAAAACCGGCACGCATCCGGCCGCCACCACCAAAACCGCGATTGAGAACTTTCGCCGACAAATGAAAACCATCGGCTTGTCATTTGACTGGTCCCGAGAAATTTCCACGGCTGATCCGGAATATTACCAGTGGACGCAGTGGCTTTTCTTGAAACTTTATGAAAATGATTTGGCCTACCGCGCCAAGTCCCCGGTCAACTGGTGCGCTAGCTGCCAGACGGTTTTAGCCAACGAGCAAGTCGTGGACGGCCAATGCGAGCGCTGCAAAAACGAAGTCGTGCAAAAAGAACTGGAGCAATGGTTTTTCCGCATCACCAAATACGCTGATCAGCTGCTGGCCGGTCTGGAAGATTTGGATTGGCCGCATAAAATCAAAGCCATGCAGCGCCACTGGATCGGGAAAAGCGAGGGCGTGGAGATTGAGTTTCCGGTAATCCGCCACGAGATGTCCCGCCAAGGCAACAAGTTTAATTATCAAGAATTCAATATTCCGGTTTTCACCACTCGCCCCGACACACTCATGGGCGTCACCTACCTTGTTCTGGCCCCGGAGCACCCCTTGGTGGATGAACTGACCACTCCTGAATTTTTTGAAGATGTGGTCGCTTATCGCGCTGCCGCCCGCCGCAAATCCGAACTCGAGCGCACGGGCTTGGAAAAAGATAAAACCGGCATCTTCATTGGCGCCACGGCCAAGCACCCCATGACTGGCGCCGAGGTTCCGATTTGGATCGCGGATTATGCGCTCATGAACTACGGCACCGGCGCGGTCATGGCCGTGCCCGCGCATGATGAACGAGATTTTACTTTTGCCAGCAAATACGATTTGCCCATCAAGCAAGTAATTGCTTCCACCGAGCAGGCCAAACGCATCAAGGGAATAACGAAAGCTTATACCGAGCCCGGGTTCCTGGTTAACTCCGGCGAGTTTGATGGCTTAACCACCGAGAATGCCAAACAAAAAATTGCCGATACTCTCGAGTCTGATGAAAAAGGCCGCCGCCAAACTAACTATCGCCTGCGCGACTGGCTGGTTTCGCGCCAGCGCTATTGGGGCGCGCCCATCCCGATCATTTGGTGCGAACAATGCGGGGCCCAGCCCGTGCCCGTTAAAGATTTGCCGGTCGTCCTGCCCGATGACGTGGACTTCAAGCCCACGGGCGAGTCGCCTTTAGTCGGTTCGAAAGATTTCCATGTCGTGCGCTGTCCCAAATGCAAGGCACCGGCCCGCCGCGAATCCGACACCATGGATACTTTCGTGGATTCCTCCTGGTATTATCTGCGCTACACGGATCCGCACAATCATGAAACTTTTGCCGATCCCAAAAAGGTTGATTATTGGTGTCCGGTGGATCTCTATTTGGGCGGGGCCGAGCACGCGGTCATGCATCTGCTCTACGCCCGCTTTTTTGCCTACGCGCTTAAAGATCTTGGTCTAATCAACTTTAACGAGCCGTTCTTGAAGCTCCGCAATCAAGGTTTAATCCTGGGTCCGGACGGGGACAAAATGAGCAAGTCCAAAGGCAACGTGGTTAACCCGGATGAAATCGTTGAGCAGTTCGGCGCTGACACCATTCGCATCTATGAAATGTTCATGGGGCCTTTGGAGGATGCCAAGCCCTGGAACACCGAAGGAGCCGTGGGCGTGCGCCGCTTTTTGGATAAGATCTGGAACGCAAAAGACAAAATTCACGGTGCGGATGAGGCTGGCCTGAAAAAGCTCCTGCACAAAACCATCAAAAAAGTCACAGCCGATATTCAGGATTTGAAATTCAACACGGCCGTGTCAGCGCTCATGATCATGGCTAATGCCATGCAAAACGCGGCCATGGTTTCTTCCGGCATCTACGAGAAATATTTGATCTTGCTCGCGCCTTTTGCTCCGCACCTGGCCGAAGAGCTTTGGGAGCAGACTGGGCATAAGGAATCCATCTTTAATCAAGCCTGGCCCAAGCATGATGAAGCCCTGGCCAAAGATGATTTAGTGCAAGTCGCTGTACAGGTTAACGGCAAAGTTCGCGGCACCATGGAAATTAGCCCGGACTTGTCCGAGAGCGATGCGCGCGCCCGGGCCGAAGCGGTCGAGAACGTGGCCAAGCATCTGGAAGGGAAGAAAATTGTGAAAGTGATTTACATACCCGGGAGAATGGTTAATTTAGTTGTTAAATAAAAAATCATGCGTCATCCTGAGCAACAGCGAAGGATCTCAAATCGTCAGACGAGAGATTCTTCGGCCGTTGGCCTCAGAATGACGCAAGATACCCCTATGATCCCCGACTCCGCCAAAAAAATTTTCCAAGGCCAGATTTTTTCCGTGTGGCAATGGGAGCAGAAGATGTACGATGGCTCTACGGAGATTTTTGAAGGCATCAAGCGCTGCGATACCGCATCGATTATAGCCGTGGCCGACGGGAAAATTATCTATCTCAATCAGGAACAGCCGCACAAAGATAAAGCCTTCGGCTCCTTGCCTTGCGGGCGCGTGGATCGAGCAGGGGAGTCGCCGTTTGATGCTGCCCGGCGAGAACTGCTAGAAGAAACCGGCTACACCTCTGATGATTGGCAAGAGTTCGCTCATAATTCGCCGGACGGAAAAATCCAAAGAACCTTTTGGACCTACCTCGCTCGAAACGCCAAAAAAGTCGCGGACCAAAATCTCGATCCAGGCGAAAAAATCCAAGTTCAGCTGCTTAGTCTGGACGAATTTCTGGACATCGCGGACTCGGACGATTTTCCGCATCTGGATATCAAAGCCGATTTTGTTCGCGCCAAATACGACACGGAGTCCCGAAAAAAATTAGAGCAAAAATTATTTGTCTAAAAGCCCCTGGCTCTCGCCCGGGGCTTTTTTGTTTTGCTTTAATCTAAACTGCCAAACGCAAAAACTCACGATCGTGAGTTTTTGCGTTAGGGACAGAATATAA
>JAHJAM010000017.1 GCA_018814025.1 Patescibacteria group bacterium
TATGTGGTTCGCCCCGGGTGGACCTACGAGGTCATCAACCTCGACGACCTGACCAAGGCCGTCGACAGGGAGGTCACCGTGATCGATGACCTCAAGAAGAGCAGCAACAGCTACACTGTTCATCCGAGCTAATGAACAGTGCGGCTACCCACCAAACGCTCCGGCTTCCACAATATGCCGGGGAAGACCAAGCCCCCTCGCTTGGACTAGTGGATCAATCGCCACGATAAACAAGATTGTTAACATACGCGGTTCGTCCCAGCCACCGCGCAAACAAAAAGCTGTTAGATAGGGAGACGACTCTTGTCTCCCCAATCCCAGCGTTCGCAACTTTGGTTGTGGATGATGGACATTGGAAACAGCAGTTTCTGAACAGGCAAGGCGAGTTTCGCCGATAGTCTGATCAGAAACTGATTGCATAGGCGGTGACAGCGGTCCGCCAGAACAAAACGCTGTTAGCTTCGGAGGACACATTTCTGTGTCCTCCGGTTCTCAGAATTCAGAAAGAGATTTGTGGATTATGAGAACCACAAAAAGGAGGAGTGATGAAGAAGTTGCTTGGCATGATTGGGGGCGTGTTCTATGTTCCCTTCGCCTTGATTTTCGGAGTCGCGGCCCTGCTGTACGGGCTGGCCCTCCTGTTCCCAGTCGAGCGGCCCGTCCCCCGGCTCCCGCGCTTCATCCAGAAACATATCAACATCCGCTTTCACCCGTAGGGAACGCGTGCAATTCTCCGCGTTCCCTTCAATCCCAGCGTTCGCAATCCTGCCTGCCGGTAGGCAAGTTCGATTGTGAATGATGGACATTGAAGATAATCCGCCCAGACAATGGGTGGTTTCGGATATTACAGAAATCTCACAAGGAGGAGAAAATGCAGTATCTCTGTGTTTACCGACATTGTCGGAAGCGGAAGGAGGATGCCTTTTATGTGTCTTCGGACAACGGTTCCCAGATCTTTTTCTGGAATGCGGAGGCTTTGGCCGGAGTTAGGAAGGTCTCTGTTCCGAAAGGGCAGGATTTCTTTGTTTTTGAACAAGACGACACAGAGGTTCATATTGTCGTACGGACAATCACCGAAATGGTTGTCCGGAGGGCGATCGCTGTGGCCCTTTGTTGTTCGGTTAATGAGGTTGATCTGTGTCACACTCCAGATTTGGAGTACTGATTACTTTTTCGGGAACGCGTGCTTTTCTCCACGTTCCCTTCAGAAAGGAGGGTAAATGGAGCGTTTTGCCAACGTGCTACGTATCGTGTCGAGGTTGGAGATCGATGACACTGACTCGGACGAGAAGGCGCTTTTGAAGCGTCATCTACAGCACGGCAACATCTCTACGCATCGGGACAAGCTTTACAAGAAGCATCTCAAGATGCTGGAGGAGAAGAAGGCGGTCAGACGACGGGAATGGGTTCGGACGGTGTTCAAGAAGTGCGCCTCTTGGAGCCTGGCTTTGCTGGTCTTGGTGACCGTGGCCGGGAACCTATACGTGTTCGTCCTGGTCGGCGATCTGACGCAGGCGGCACCCCCAAGCGTGGCTGAGCCACTGAAGCCGACGGTTCAGGACAGTGCGACGGCCGGTTTGATCCTGAAAAACGAGACCGCGGTCTGTCCGAACGGCTTCACCGTGGCGATGAATCAGCGTACGGCCTACTGTCTGCTCGACGGTGGTTAGGAAACTACCACCGGAGGGAACATGGCCACGATGTCAAACATGAACGGAGATGGCATTGTAATCGGCGGAATCGGCACGTGGTCACTGCCGAAAATGAAGGGCGCATCGTCGGATCAGACGACAGGAGAAAATGCAGGTCCGAAATCTGCAATTTGATCCTGACGCTGAAGTCCGGCCTGCTCGCCTAATGACCCAAGACGATATTTGAAACCTTCCTTGCTTTCGGGAACGCGTGCTTATCTCCGCGTTCCCTGATCCCCAGAGTTTGCGAGACCCCCTCCCGACCTCCCCCTTGGTAAGGGGGAGGAGAACGAGGGAATCGCAGGTTCTGACTGATCATTCAAATAAACAAAAAACACCCTTCGGGGTGTTTTTTGTTTGAAACGATAACCCCCCCGGCCCCCTCCTTGGTAAGGAGGGGGGGAGACGCAGGATTATGGTATGATTTTTGGATATGAATAATGAATCATTAATAGTCGGTGCGGAGATGGGCGGGGAAGTGACGCAGATTGATTTGCACGGATCGGGAGTGGATGAAGCCGTGCGCGAGCTGGATATTTTTATTTCGCAAGAATTGGCTCGGGGCGAGCGGGTGGTAAAGATTGTGCACGGGCGCGGAACCGGCAAGCTGCGCGAGGCGATTCACGCTCATTTAAAGACTAACAATTTAGTGGATTTTTGGCGGGATAGCATGGAGTTGAATGAGATCGGCGGCGTGACTTATGCAGTATTAAGCGAGTAACCCCCCGGCCCCCTCCTTGGTAAGGAGGGGGAGAGATGGAACAAGTGATTGGTAAGGAGGGGGAGAGACGCAATTTTTTATTCTCATTTATATACTCCTCCCCCTTACCAAGGGGGAGGTTGGGAGGGGGTTAAGTATGACCGAGTTATTTAATCAAAAGCTGCAAACTCCTCTTCGTAAGAAGTTGAGGAAAGATAATCCATCAGCTGAATATTTGCTTTGGATGTATTTAAGAAAGAAGCAACTTGATTTTCGATTCAGAAGACAGTTTGGAATCGGTACTTTTGTGGTTGATTTTTATTGTCCAAAAGCGAAATTAGTGATTGAGGTTGATGGCGATACTCATTATCAAAAACAAACACCGGATCAATATGATGTCGAGAGACAGAGGTACATTGAATCGAAAGGTTTAAAAGTATTGCGTTTCACTAATTTAGATGTTTATCGAAATATCGAGGGTGTGATCCAGGTGATACGAGATAACCTCCCCCCGGCCCCCTCCTTGGTAAGGAGGGGGAGAGACGCTCAGGAATAACCTCCCCCCGGCCCCTCCTTGGTAAGGAGGGGGAGAGACGCTCAGGAATAACCTCCCCCCGGCCCCCTCCTTGGTAAGGAGGGGGAGAGACGCTCAGGAATAACCTCCCCCCGGCCCCTCCTTGGTAAGGAGGGGGAGAGACGAGCTTGGATAAACACTTTTTTTAGCGTAAAATGGTAGCAATATGTGGAGAATGGAAACTTACAAAAAAGAGCGGGACAGCGAGTTTTTGGATGGGCTCATGGAGCGGATCGAAATGAACCAGCATCTTTGGCAAAAAGCCGAAGCGCTTTTGTCCGGGGTAGCCAAGCAGGAGCCTTTGTTCGCGGATGCTTTGCGCACGCCGCAGTCGCCGCACTATCATGCCGAGGGGCCGACCTTGCAGCACCACTTGCGATTGATGTTGATGGTTTTGTACGCGGTGGCGGAAGGCAAGTTATCGTTACTGGATATTGAAGAATTCCGCCGAATGAAGGAATACGAAGGAGAGATTAAGGAATTGGAGCAAACGATTCGCGAGTCCGCGGCTTTGTTTGAAGCTTTTATCTTGTGCCACGACGCGGCCAAATGGGCGAGCGTGTTTTTTTCCGCGCCCAAAGGCAGCCGCGGCGAGCAATTGGGTTTTGATATGGACTTGATGTTTAAGTGGGATGAATTCGGGGCCAGTGAGCGGGCCAAAGCAAGGGAAAAGTATTTATTGTTGTTTGATGATTTTGTGCGCGAGCATCCGGGCGAGAATGAAGAGTCGATTGAAGCGCAGTTTTATCTTTACTACGGAATCCGCGTGCATTATCCAGGCCATGAACGAGCGATTCATACGCCGGTGTATCGGCATTTGTTGGAGCGAGTCGGGGTGGCCCACGGTTTAAGCGAGCAAGACAGAGTTTTGCTGGAAGATTTAATCGGCCATCATCAAATCGGCGAGCAGTTCAATGAGGTACGGCCGGAAGGCATCCGCAAGCTGATGCATTTCGCGCAGGCGCGCGGCTATGACAGCGACGATTTCATCGACCGGCTGCAAGCTGGCGTATTCTTGGATATGGTCAGCGCTTCCAAGCGCTTGGCGCCGCACGGCACTTGGCGCGATCCATCGGTTTTGATCAATTTTTTGCGTTCGGAACACGAGTATCAGCCCGGACGCCGGCAAGAGAAACTGCTGAGGCGCGAAGCAGAAGCCAAGCGAGAGCAAAATCGGCTGTTTCGAGAAGTGGGCCTGGACGGCGTGGCTTTGATGGAATTGTTTGAGATGGATCCGGGTCCGCAATTCGGCAAAGTGATGCGCAAAGTACACAATGCGATTGCGGGCAAAGAAGAAATACCGGAGTGGCCCAATCAAAAAGTCGCTAATGAGATGAAAACTCGCGTGGCTCAATATTATTCAAGAGCGTTTGATCAGGGAGGGGATGGAGATTAGATTATGATGATATTACTTCGCGGCACAGTGCATTATCGGGGGAAGAATTTTGTGATTGTGGAGCAGGGAGGGATGGGACACCGAATCGTTTTGCCCGAGGATGCGGTCAGGGATTTCGACGGGGAAGTGGTATTTTATGTGCATGAAGCCATTCGGGAGAGCGAGCGGGAATTTTTCGGCTTTCGTACCATTGGCGACTTGGAAATGTTTTGGAAATTAATCGGCATTTCCGGCGTGGGGCCGCGCGTGGGCCAGAAAATTATATATTCCGGTTCCGGGGATGAGATTCGCATGAAAATCATGAGCGGGGACTTGGTATTTTTAACCAGCATCCCGGGCATCGGCAATAAAACCGCGCAAAAAATTATTCTGGAGCTGAAAGGCGCGTTGGCGGAGGAGCCGGCAGCGGTCAATTATGACCAGGACGCGTTCGAAGCCTTGCTGGGATTAGGGTATACTAAAAAACAAGCACAAGAGGCTTTGGTGGAAACTGAAGCGGAAAATACGGATGATCGCATCAGGCAAGCACTCAAATATTTAGCAAAATAATAAACATTTTCGTCATTGCGAGGAGCTTATCTCTTTGCAGCGACGAAGCAATCTCGAGTCACTTGAGATTGCCGCGCGTCGATGAATAACTCCGCTCGCAATGACGAGTAGAATAATATGAACAGGAGGATTAGCAAAAACCAAATATTCCGCATTGTCGGAATTTTGGTATTCTCTATTTACATCAGCATTTATTTTCCGCCGGTGGTGTTTGGAGACAAAGCGACTTTGACCAATCCGTCGATTGTGATGATTGTGTTTGTGTTTTTGGCCGGTTTCTTAATCAGCCAAGCCATCCAGCGCAACCGGCAATTGGATTATGCGATTTCTGTGGAGATTTCCCGCTTGCGGCGGATCGTGCATTTAACGCGAAACATTACCGCGCCCGCGGCTTGGAAAAATTCAATCAAAAAAGACACGGTTGATTATCTGAATAAAGTGGCAATTTCAGGTTTTAGGAATTATCATGAAGCGCACGCGACTTTCCGCCGGGTGACGAAAATGCTTTATCAATACACACCCAAAACCGGGCGCGACCAAATTATTTTTAAGGAATTGTTGGAAGTGTCGCGGGACGCGGCTTACCACAGCCAGCGCGTGGGCCAGCTGGTGCAAACTTACGGGTCGTCATATGTGTGGTGGGTGCTGGGCGTAGTGCTGGTGATTAATATTATTTTGCTTTTGGGTTCGCGTGAACCGGGTTTTACATCGCAGTTGTTTATTGCGGGCGCGATTGCTGGATTATTGCTGGTTTTGGACATGCTGTACGAGCAGGATATGTTGACAAAGGGGCGGAGCCGGTGGTATCAAGCCATGTATGCGGCGAGCGCAAAAGATTTGCGGCAAATGTATCGGTAATTATGGAAGAGATTAAGGTTCAACAACAATGGAATGACATAATTCAGACGGAGGCTCCTGAGTCAGGAGCTTTTTTGCATAGCTGGAGTTGGGGCGAGTTTCAGAAGGCCACAGGCAAGGAAATCGCGCGTTTAGGAGATGAAAAGGGCGCGGCTTTGTTGATTGAGACTGAATTGCCCATGGGACAGAGCTATTGGTACTGTCCGAGGGGACCGGTGGGGGAAGTTGGAAAAGATTTGACACAGGTTGTAAACGGTTTGATCAAGGTTGGAAAAGATAAACCAGCCATTTTTTTGCGGCACGATTGTCCTGACCCTTCAGGTCAGCCTCTGGGGAAAGAGGTGATGGTGGTTCAGCCGCCGGACACGCTAATTTTGGATTTGGAGCAGGAGGAAAAAATGCTGCTGGCCAAGATGCATCCGAAAACCCGCTACAATATTCGGCTGGCGGAGAAAAAAGGCGTGAAAGTCGAGTTGGGAGTTGGGGAATTCACGGACGAGATTTGGGCGGTGTTCGCCATGACGGCCGGACGGGATCAATTCCGATTACACCCGCGCCAATATTATGAGCAGATGCTGAAGGAATTGAATTCAGATGACTGCCGGGCGTTTTTGGCCGTGGCCGAGTATGAGAATCAAGTGATAGCGGCGAATATCATGATCGACAGCTTTGGTACGCGGACTTATTTGCATGGCGCGTCCAGTAATGAACAGCGCAATGTCATGGCGCCGTACTTATTGCATTGGGAATTGATTAAAGATGCGAAGAAAAAAGGTTTGAAAGCTTATGATTGGTGGGGGATCGCGCCGGCCGGTGCTAAGAATCATCCTTGGGCGGGCGTGACCCGATTCAAGAAAGGTTTTGGCGGTCGAGAGTTGTCATATCCGGGCACTTACGATATAGTTTGGCATCCGGTTTGGTACGCGCTTTACGGGATCGTCCGCAAGTTGCGCCGGAGGAAATAATTTCTGCGTCCGTAGCTCAGCTGGATAGAGCACCAGTTTCCGGAACTGGGGGTCACAGGTTCAAGTCCTGTCGGGCGCACCAGATACAAATTAAAAACAACCTCGAAAGACGAGGTTGTTTTTTGTTATTCAATGACCACACCTTGACCGCGAGCGGTTTCATCCGTGGGCATTTCCGTGGTCAGGATATCCAAGGCGCTGGCCAAGTTGTCGCGGGTTTTGGTGTCCAAGGCGTCAATGGAAGTGGCGTTGGTGAGTTTGACGAAAGCGCCCACATCATTTTCGTCCGGAGTAATGGCGACATCGAAATAGGCTTGGGCTTCTTTGACGTCCGTGGGCAGCTTGTCGATCTTCCAAGTCACTAAACGAGTGGTGTTGTTGTATTCCAAAGTGCCGATGTCCGTGTGAGTACCGCCGGTCCAAGCCACATCCGGGGGAAGGTTAGTGGTTAAACGAACGTCTTCCAGCGCGTGCAATGAATTTTCAAGAAACCAGAACACGCGGAAGGTGGTGGTTTGATCAACTTTGGGCGGGAGTTCGCCGCTGCCCAAAGGCTGGCCAGCATCGTCAAAGTAGCGAACCTCGGCGCCGCCGCGCAAATCGGAATTAATCGAGACGGTTAAAGGCGTGCTTTCAATGGTGCGCGGGCTGACAATACTGCCGACTTTGCTTAGGTGAGCCGTAAGTTTGTAAGTGAAGGAGTCAGCGGCGGCGGCCGGATCAATCGACTCAAAAATCGGCATAATGAAATCAATCACACCTTCGCTGTTTGGGGCCAGTGAGGCAAAGCCGGGAATGATGCTGCTGTCCCAAGTCAGAGTATTGCCTTGGCGGATTGCCGGTCGGGCGGCTTCGCCTTCGATTACTTTCGGTTCCAAATTCGAGGCCTCCCAATTAATGGGCAGCTGTTTGCCTTCGGCCGGTTCAAGTTCCAGGGTCAAAATTAAATCTTCAATGGTTTCATTGCCGTTGTTGGCGTAGTCGATGGAAACGAGCAGATTTTTACCGGGGTCGGCGGCCAGGCTTTGGGTGCCGCCGTCAATGATTAAATGGAACATAATGGTGCCGCCCAAAACATCAGTCAAGGTTTCAGTTTGTTTTTGGGTCAGGACGACATTGTTCTCTTCAAGCAAAGCGACTTCGGCTGATAAAGTCTGCTCGCCGGCCGCGCTGGAGGTATAGCTGCCGATCAAAGTTACGGATCGCTGTTCATTGGGTTCAAGCGATTCGATGTGCCACTGCGCCAAATCCGGAGCGCTGGGCGCGGGTTCGGAGGAAGCGAAAATAAAGTCCGGGGGGATGAGGGCAGAAATGCGAATGTCTTTGACCGGGCTTGAGCCGGTGTTTTGGACATCGATGGCATAAGTGACTTCATCGCCGGCCAAAGCTTTGGCCGGGCCGGTAATGGCTAATTCCAAAACGGAATTATTGATTTCAATGCTTAAGGTTTCAATGCTTTGAAAGTCAGAACTGACATTGGCCGGGCGATAGGTAAACAGGGCTTGGAAAGTTTGGGTGTTGGGGACTTCGGATCGGAAAACCCCGCTCACGCTAATGGCGCCGTCCGAGCCCGGAGTCAGACTGCCCAAGAGCCAGGTTAAATCATCGGAATTGGGTTCGGGCACGCTTTCGGTCAACTCAAAACCTAAAGGCAAATTGAGCTTGAGGTCTAAATTCGCCAGCGGATTTTGGCCGGTGTTTTGATAGCGGATGGTGAAGGTGACTTTTTCCCCGGATTCCACTTGGGTCGGACCTTCAATACTGGCGATTAAAATGTCGTTGCTTTGGAAAAAACCTTTGGTCCAGACGAAAAAACCAGCCCAGGCGATGCCGGAAAGCACAATCAAGACCGCCAGCGCGCTGAGCAAAAAACGGCGGAAGCCGGAACCGGTTTGTTTATCCAGCTTGGTCAGATCCGGCAGTTGGCCGTCTTGTTCGCTGTAAATATTGCGCAGCTCATCTTCAGTGGATAATTTCGGCGCCGCGTCCGGGGCCGAAGCGTGATTAGGTTTGGATTCAGGTGACATATTATTGAGGTTGGTCGAAAAGGATGGCTAGGAATTGATCAATTTGATTATTGAATTTGAGATTGGACAGCTGGTGGGAAGACCAGATCAGATCCAAATTGCCGGGCGGTTCAATAGTCACATCATAATTTCGTTCCAAAATGCCGGATTGCTTTTGAATGGTCAGCGTGTAGTTTTGGGTGGCGGGAAAGCCGAGCCAATTTTTAACTTTGGCGAAAAAACCGTCCGCTTCATCTATGGTATCAAGAGTGAAGGGCAAGCGGTAGGTGAAAGAGGCCACGGAAGTGGTGCCGGGCTTGGTTTGCAGCCAATTGCCGAACACGGTTTTGCCGGATTCTTCAAAAATATCCGTGCCCGAGTCCGGATCCGTGATTTGACTGGCTTGGCTGTAATAAAGGTCGTTGTCCATTAACCAGTTTGAATCCGGAGTTTCAAAAAGCGATTGATCCGGGATGCTGAAACCGCTGGCATAAAGCAATTGACTGCCTTTGGGCACATACAGCCGCAAATAATCGACATTGTTGACGTTGTTGAAAAGATTATTGGGCATGCCGTGATGGGTGCGGGCGATGCTGACCGTGTTGGTGATCACGCCGGTGTCATCGATTTTGACTTTCAGGTCGATTTGCTGGCTGATGACGCCGTCGGTTTTGCCGCCGCCTAAATTAGTATCGACCACCATTAAGTAATCGCCATCAGTCCATTTGACTTGGCCGCCCCAGCCTAAGTTTAACACCTGGCGCTGCAATTCATCGTCGGTAAAAAAGATTTGCAGCTGGCGCTCGGTCAGGCCGCGATTGGCGAAATCAAGGATTTGCAGGAAATCATCGCCGGTTTTGGCCACGGCTCGTTCCAAGAGGATCGGGGCCAAGTCGCCGATGAAGGCTTTGGGCCGGTTTTCTGCAAGATCATATTCCAGCTCCACGATTTTTTGCGCTTCGAAAACAAAGTTTTCTTGATCGATGGTTCGACCATAGTCGGGCATGTCTACGGGGCCGAGCAAGCCGATTAAGTCCGCGACATAAGTGGCGTTGACGGCAATTACGCCATCCAAATTACCGCCGCCCGAGTTTTGGTAAAACTCTAAAATTTTGCGCGCGGAAGTGGGGAAGTCCGCAAACCAGTTGGCGTCTTGGAATTCCCAACGCGCTTTGAGCAACTGCATGGGTTCGGGAGCCGCGATTTGGTCGCGCAGACTGCCTTGGAGATCATAAGTGCCGCCGCCGGGAATATTCATCCGAACGATTTCGCCGTGATGCAAATCGATTTCCGCGAAGCTGCCCATGAAGCCGCCGGTGGGACGAATTTCCGTATTGTTTTGAAAAACCACCAAATAGCTTTTTGTGCCTTGGCCGCCCATGATCACGGCCAACAGGTCGCTGAATTCCACAAACTCGTTGAGTGAGCCGATCAGCAAAGGCAGATTGGCTTGCAGTTCGGTCAAGGTGGGCCGGTATTCTTCAGGCAAAGACTCCGGATCCACCTGATCAAGCAGAGTTTCGGCGGCTTCAAGATGGGGCCGGGCGGAATTGAGATAGGTGGAGAGCAAGGCCAGGCGGGCGGTGGGCGCGGGATCCAAATTGTTGGAAATGGCGATAAAACCTTCGGCGATGCGAGCGCCGGCAATGGAAATTTCTTCCCCGGTTTTTACAAGGCTTTTGCCGCTTTGATAATCTTTTTGGGCCAAGGGAATAACCGATAACAGCAAGTCCGTGGTTAAGCCCAATTGCTCGATGGTTTTTTGAGCTTGATCAAAATGTTTGGTGGCTTGGCTGAAAGAGGCGGTGGCGCCGGAAACATCATTCACCAAGGCGGCGCCGGCCCCGCTCTCCAAAGCGCCCAGACCGGCTTGCGAGGAGGACACTATTTGGTCTTGGGCAAAATTCAGTTCGGAAACCAGGTTCATGGCGTGCAAAGGCAGAACAATAATGAACGACAAGAGGACAAAAGCGCCCAGGGCTCGAGGCCAGCCCGCGGGCAAAGCAAATCGCGACCAAGCAAAGGCAGGCGGGTTTTGCAGCGCCGGAGCCGCGATTTCTTCCAAGAGCACTAATTCCGATTCCTCGGGCTCGAGTTCGATCGGTTCGGCGGCTTCTTCATTTTCCGGCAAATCAAAGAAGGCAAAGATGTCTTCGGGCAAGGTCGGAGGTTCGAGTTGGTCTATTTGAGCGGTTTGGATAATGGCGGCTAACCGATCAGAGGGGTGAGCAGTTTGGGGTTTGGTCGGGAGATTGATTTCCAGTTTGGGAAAATGAAAGGCAGGCCGATCTTCAGTTAATTGACCGGAGAGATCCGCGGGGTGCAATTGCAAATCATGCTCCCAAGAGTTGACCGGAGCATTAACCGAGGCGGAAGGTTGATCCGGATCAAGAAGATTAACAAAAATCGAGTTGTGGTCGACAGCGCCGACCAGATCTTCGGGGGCGGGCAAGGCCGCGGCGTTGAGGTGAATAACAAATCGGGAAGGCGGGTGGTGGTAATCGGCTCGGATTGAAAGGGGTTGGCCGGCTGAGTGCAAACCGCGGAAGATGCCGCGGTATAAATACTGGCTGGGCAGGGAATGATCAAACAGAAAAGACTGATTATTTTTGGCTTGGCGACGGCGAATCACCCGGCGCAGGTATTGCGGCTGGGTTTTGGAATTCAGCGAAGGCAAATTGTCTTTCTGATCATGCATAAGTTAGGACGCGGATTGGTAGATGGCTAAAGTTTGGTTGGCCAGGGCGGTCCAGGAGAATTGTTTGATCCTTTGATAGCCTTTGTCGGTCAGTTCCTGACGGAGTTTTTTATCCGCCAAAGCTTTTTTCATAATGGCGACCATGGCTTCCAAATCATCCGGGGCAAAGTAGAGGGCGGCATCGCCTAAAATTTCCGGCAAAGAAGAATTGTCAGCGGCGGCCACGGGCGTGCCGGCTTGCATGGCTTCCAAGGCCGGCAAGCCAAAGCCTTCGGAGCGCGAGGGGAAAAGGTAAAGAGTGGCGGATTGATAAAGGGCTTGGAGTTCTTGATCGCTGGGGTTCATTTTGAAGATAATATTTTTGGCCGGGACGTCGAGCTCGGATAATTCTTTTTTCAGCCCCTCATAAAATGAATCTTGGCGGCCGGCTAACACCAGTTTGACTTCCGGTTGAATTTTATTGAAGAAAGAAAAGGCGTGCATCAGGGATTCCAGATTTTTGTGCGGGTAAGCGTTGCCCACATACAGGAAGTAGGGGGCGGGGGGAGAGGTAGGTAGGGAAGGAGGAGGTAGGGTGGAAGAGGGATGGGTTAGATTGGTGACGCCTTCGTAGATGACCGTGATTTTGTCAGCCGGGATCTGAGGGAAATATTTTAAAATTGATTGCTTGGTGTATTCGGAAACGGCGATGATTTTTTGGGATTTGGTGAGCGCGCGGCGTAAGACGATTTTAAAACCTTGATATTTGACGCGGTGAATCAGCGGGTGGCGGGTGGAGGCGTGGGAGGAAAGCGGTTCTTCCAGCAGTATTAAATCGTGAATGGTCACGACAAAAGGAGTTTTGAGATTCAGGGGCACATTCCAGTGCGGGAAGTGCACGAGATCCAATTTCGCCGCATCGATTTTTTTGGCTAAGGATAATTGTTCGCGCAGGGTGTACCAGTGAAGATCGATTTTTTGTTTGGAAAAATTTTTGTTGGTTAGGGCGCAAGCGGAATAATTTTCCGGCTTAAGAAACAAAACATAGCGGTTCTGGTGGTCGATGGTTTGCAGCTGATTGATCAGCTGTTCCACATATCTTCCCAGACCGCCGCCCCCCACTTTGGGCCCGTACATGCGAGCGTCGATTCCTATTCGCATAATCTAGTCCAATTATAGCAAAAAAATCGGCATAAGTCTTGCCGATATCCACAGAAAATCATGAGGTTTTTACGGGTTTAAGCGTTTTTTTGAAATAGGGATAAGGTTTGTCTGGCGGCTTGTTCCCAGGAGTAGTGGTGCGCGCGAATCAAGCCGGCTTGAGAAAGCTTTTGGGGCAAGCCCGGGGAAGCAAAAAGTTCGGTCAAGGCGCGAGCCAAATCACGGCTGTTATAGGGGTCGATTAAGATGGCGGCACCTTGGGTGATCTCGGGCAGGGAGGAAGTATGAGAAGTGATGACCGGCAAACCGCAGGCCATGGCTTCCAAAACCGGCAAGCCAAAACCCTCATAAATCGAGGGCCAGAGAAACACTTGGGCCAAGCGCATGAGGCCGGGGCGATCCGCGCCGGGTACATAGTTGAGGTAATGAATCCAGGATTGATATTCAGGCTCCCGGATCATTTTTTGAAAGTCCGCGGATTTCCAGCCTCGGTGGCCGGCCAGCACCAGGTGTAAATCATCGCCAGCTTGAGAGCGATATTCTCGCAAGCCCCGAATCAGAGCAAAAAGATTTTTGCGCGGCTCCAGCGTGCCTAAAAATAGAGCGAAGCGGGACGGCAGATCATATTGTTTGACCAGGTCTTGGTCCCGGGGAGAGGGGGCGGGGGTAAATTCCGGACCGCAGCCATGAGGAATCACTGCGATTTGCGACTGGGCTTTTCGATAAAGCCGGTTGAGGTCTTGCCGGGTGGATTGGGAAGGGCAGATGAGGTGCTGGGCTCGGGCCACAAGCTGTGGCGGTTTCACCAGGCGATGCCAAAGGCGCATTCGGCCGGAGTAAAATTGCGGGAAGTGGGCAAAAGACAAATCATGCAAAGTCAAAACCGTTGGCCGGCCAGGCGGCAGGGCGACGAAGTTTAAGTTCGGCAGAAAGATAAGATCAGATTTGACGCCGGCGATTTCTTCCAGCGTGGGTTGGCCAAACAGGGCCAGAGAAGCATTGATCAGTTTGCCGGGCAGGGTCCGGTGGCGATGGACAACGCGAGGGTGATCGGAGATTAAGCCGCTGAGATCCGGCCGGCGGAGACCGACGGTGATTAAAGTGTAAGAATTTTCATGGTCAATTTTAAAAAGAGCGGTCAAAAGCTGAATGGTGTATTCGCCAATGCCGCTGGGTTGGGGTTCATTGAGATGCCGAGTATCGACTAGGATATTCATAAAAGGTAGAAAGTAGAAGGTAGAAAGTAGAAATTGGACTTGTTTTTCGATTTTACATTTTTTCCTTTTCTACAGCGAGCAAAGCGAGCGATTTGATTTATGCTATTTATTGAGACTGGCCGTGTTGTTGCCAAAGTTCTTCGACCAGATCTTTAATTCTTTCTTTGAAGACCGGGAGCGAATAATGTTCCGCGTGGGCGCGGATTAGAGCGGGCTGGTAATTTGATTCATTGAAGCGAATCAGCCGGTCAGCAATTTCTTCCCAGCTTTGTTCATCAAAAAATTCACCGGACAAGCCTTCGATCACGGTTTCGGTGGCGCCGCCGGCCCGATAAGCGATCACGGGCCGGCCCGCGGCCATGGATTCCACGGGCGTGATACCAAAATCTTCGACTTGCGGATGAATGAAGGCTTTGGCCTGCGCGTAAAGCTCGGCTTGCTGCTGATCGCTGACCGCGCCCACGAATTGAATATTTGATTTGGCGATTTGGCGCAGGTATTTGGCTTGCGGTCCGGTCCCGAAAATAATCAAAGGCAGTCCGGTTTGGTTGCAGGCCTCGACCACCAGATCGTAGCGCTTGTAAGCAACCAAGCGGCCGCCGGTCAGAAAATAATTTTTCGGCTGATCCGAGATGGTGAAGCGTTCGGTGGCCACGGGCGGAGCGAGCAGACGGCTGTCGCGGCCGTAATATTTTCGAATGCGCCGACGCACGGTTTCACTGTTGCCGATGAAATAATCAACTCGGTCCGCGGCTTGGCGATCCCAAACTCGCAAGCGAGAAAGCAGAATCGGCAAAAGAGACTTAACCACGCGCGGCATGGACAGTTCTTGAACATAACTGTGGGTATCGGACCAGAGATACCGAGTGGGGGTGTGGCAATAACAAATATGCAGAGCGTCCTCGCGGGTAATGACGCCTTTGGCAAAAGCGCTGGCGCTGGAGAGCACCACATCGAACTCGCTTAAATCCAAACTTTCCGTGGCCGTGGGCATGAGCGGCAAATACCACTGGTAGCGGGAGCGAATCAAAGGCAGCCGCTGCATGAAAGAAGTGCGAATGGGCGCGTTTTTGAATTGCGGCAATTTTTGGGAATCAAAAAAGAGAGTGTAGGTCGGCGCTTGCGGCCAGATGGACTGGAACGCTTGCAGCACCTTTTCCGCACCCCCGTTTTGCGATAGATAGTCGTGGACCAAGGCAATTTTCATGTCATCAGTATGCCCCCTTTCTGAATAAGACGACCAGCGGAGTTTTGAGCAGGATGTAGAGATCCAGCCAAGGACTCCAGTGTTCGATATAGTGAATATCTAGCCGAACTTCTTCATCAAAGTCAAGGTCGGCCCGGCCGCTGATTTGGGCCATGCCGGTGATGCCGGGCTTAATGGTCAGAACCTTTTTTTGCTCGGGCCGATATTGGGCCACTTCCTCGGGCAGGTGGGGGCGGGGACCGACTAAAGACATGCGGCCCATAAACACCAGATAGAACTCCGGGATTTCATCCAAAGAATATTTGCGCAGGAAGCGCCCGACTTGGGTGACGCGCGGATCATCTTTTAATTTGAACAAAGGCGTGCCCTCGCGCAGGTTGCCGTATTTTTTTACGAACTCCGGGTCAAAGCGCATTTTGTGCGCGTCTTTAACCATGGAGCGGAATTTGAAGTAATGAAACAAACGGCCGCCTTGGCCCACGCGCGTGACTTTTTTGTGATCCGGTAAAAGGGAGAAAAGAACCCGGCCCGGCTGTTCGATGAAGAGGGCGATGATGATGGCGAATTGAATCGGCGCGGTGAGGACGATTAAAATCAGAGACACGAGCAGATCAAAAATGCGCTTGTAAATTGCGCCCCAGCCGTCGAGCGGGGTTTTTTGCACTTCAATCACGGGCACGCCCGCGAAAGTGTGGATAATGGAACGGCCGACCGCGGCCGCGAATAGATCAGCCGTGTATTTGAAATGGATTTGTTCAGTTTCGGTAAAAGCCAAAAGTTTGATGCGGGTTTGCTGGTTGGCGTTGGGATCAGCCAAGATGATTTCATCTATTTTGCCGCGCCGTTTGAGGGTTTTGATTTTTTTGGCCGCTTCATCATCGAAAGCCGGGAATTGTTCCACAACTTCAAAACCGAAACGGCGCTTGGCGCGGAAGAAATCGATTAAAGCCAAGCTGGAACGCGTTTGCCCGATAATGACCACGCGGTGGGTGCCGATGCCGAACTTGAGCAGGGAACGCTGGAGCGCGCGGATGACCAAGCGGCCCAAGCCCACGAAAAAAATTGCCAAGAGCCAGGCGGCCACGGCAATGAAACGAGATTCGAATAAAACGCGGGAAAAAAATAAGATGGCAAAGACCACGGCCATGGAAGCGGAGCAGGCTAAAGCGACCTTGGTCAGTTCCGTGGAAATGGCTTGGCGGCGCGTGGAATACAGGCCAGCGAACGCAAAGAGTAAAAGCCAAACTAGGATGATGGGAATGATGGTGGAGAGATATTTATCAATGGACAGATCGAAGATGACCGGGCGGACGCTGACGAAATAAGGATGGTAGCGTAAATAAAAAGCCCCGATGCCGGCGGCTAATAAGGCTAAAAAATCAAAGGGGATTAAGAGCAGGGTGAAGAGGAGTTCAACGCGTTTCATAGTGAAGTTATCATATCAAAAACCCCCGCTTTTTGCGAGGGATTTTGATACCGGGAAATATCTGTAAGCCGAATTTTGTCTGCTCGGCATTTTTTTAAGCGCCGAGGAGATGATTATCTATCTAGACCAACTGTTGCCAGCTGGTTCGAGCGAGCTACCAAATTTGCTCTTGCACCAGACCACGCCATCCATCGCTTTACGCTCAGGATTAGGCGGGCCCGCCTGCATTGGCCGAAGGCCTATGCGGCGGGAAGGGTTTACCACGCTGCCATGTCACCATGGAGCGAGAAGTGTAGCCTTGCGACATCACTTCACTTTTCACTTTTCACTCCCGAGGGAGTTAGTATTGTCTCTGTGGCACTTTCCCTAGGCTTCATCAGGAATCAAAGAACGAGTATGACCAGTTCTGCGAGTCCAGATTCGCCTGGTTGCCGTTAGCAACTTTCTTGTCAATGAATCTTGCGATTCAAAGGGTGTTCGGACTTTCCTCGTCCGTATTGGCAGAATCAAGTTCCGCCGTGGGACGCAATCATCCGATATTCCCAGGTGCGGCAATACTATCAATAAAAGAGGGAAATGTCAAGGGTGGGGGAAGAATCAAAAAACTGGCCGTGAGGCCAGTTTTGTTTACAAGGAAACGCCGAGTTTTTTGCGGACTACCTGCATTTTTTGCTCGGCCAGCAGTTCGGCTTTTTTGGCGCCAGATTCGAGTGTTTTGATTAGTTGCTTTTCGTTAGCAAGATTTTTTTGGATTTGTTCTTGCAGGGGTTTTAGAAATTGATTGATCGCATTAGCCAAATCATTCTTAAAATCCGCGTAGCCTCGGCCTTGATATTCCTGTTCAATGTCCGCCACCGGTTTGTTCGCGACCAGAGAAAAAATGGTTAACAAGTTAGTTAGGGCAGGACGATCTTTGCCGGCTTTGATTTCCGAGCCGGAATCCGTGACCGCGCTTTTAATTTTTTTCTCCACGGTTTTGACGTCATCCATTAAACTGATGTAGTTCTTGGGGCTGGCTGCGGACTTGGACATTTTTTTGCTAGGATCATCCAAGCCCATGAGGCGCGCGCCGTGTTTGCGAATGACCGGCGTGGGTACGACAAAAGTTTCACCGAATTGCTTATTGAAGCGCTGAGCCAGATCCCGGGCTAATTCCACATGCTGTTTTTGATCCTCGCCCACGGGCACGACTTGCGTATCATACAAAAGAATATCCGCGGCCATGAGCACCGGGTAATCAAAAAGTCAGACAGAGACGGACTCACCTTTGCCTTTGGCTTTGTCCTTGTATTGGGTCATGCGTTCCAGCTCGCCGATTTTTACAATACAGTTGAGCACCCAAGCCAGTTCGGTGTGCTGGGGAACCAAAGACTGCTGGAAGAGCAGAGTGCGGTTGGGATCAATGCCGGCGGCCAGATAAGTCGCGGCCGCAAAGAGAATATTTTGGCGCAATTCTTTGGGATCTTGCGGCACGGTGATGGCATGATAATCAACCGCAAACATGATTAGGTCGTGATCTTTTTGCAGCTGCACGGCCGGCTCGATGGCACCGAAATAATTACCCAGATGGAGCAAACCGGATGGTTGGAGAGCAGTTAAAGCTTTTTTCATACGTGATTAATACTAGCAAGTTCGGGCCAAAATGAAAACACCCCCGGGCGGGGGTGTTTTGATTAAACTTCGATAATGACGGGCAGAATCATGGGGCGGCGTTCGGTTTTCTTAAATAGGAATAAACCGATTTCGTCGCGCAGTTTATTGCGGATCGCGTTGGTGTCGGCAAAGGCTTTGGAATCCTTTTCCGCGATGACCTCGCGAACTTTTTTGCGCGTGGCTTCAATCATTTCCCGGTTTTCTTTCATGTAGATAAAACCGCGGCTGATAATGTCGGGCGAGCCAATGAGCTGGCCGTTCTTTTTATCGATTTGCGCCACCAGGACCACCATGCCGTCGCCGGCCAGCACTTGCCGATCGCGAATGACCACTTGAGAGACATCGCCGACGCCCAAGCCATCAACAAACACATAGTCAGTCACGACTTTTTCATTGGTGATGACCCCTCGGCCGTTGCTGAATTCCACGACCTGTCCGTTGTCGGGCATGAAGACGTGGTTTTCATCATAACCCATGGCATAGGCCACTTCCGCATTTTTGTGCAGCAGCGAGCGGTTGCCTTCGATGGGCATATAGTAGGTGGGTTTGAGCAAAGCGATAAGGAGCTTAACATCTTCGCTTTTTGCATGGCCGCCAGCGTGGACATCCATCATGGAGTAGTTAATCACTTTGGCTTTTTGACGATACAAAGTGTCCTGCAGGCGCTGAACCGCGGTTTCATTACCGGGGACCACGGAACTGGAAAAGACAATGGTGTCGCCGGGGATGATTTTAATCGAGCGGTGCTCGCCGTTGGCGATGCGGTTTAAAGCGGCATTGCTTTCGCCCTGCGCGCCAGTACAGACCATGACGATTTTTTCCGGCGGATAGTTATCGATCTGTTCGGGTTTGATCAGCGATTGATTGGAAATTTTGATATAGCCGAGTTCTTTGGCAATTTCCACGTTGGTTTTCATGGAGAATCCATCTAAAGCAACTTTTTTACCTAAAGATTCTGAGATTTCCAGAATTTGTTTAACCCGACCGACGAGGGAAGCAAAGGTACCGATGATTACGCGGCCTTCGGCTTTTTCAATAATGCCCTGAAGCTCCTCGCCAATCACTCTTTCGGACACTTGATGGCCAGGCACGCCGGCGTTAGTGGAATCACCCATGAGACAAGTAACGCCTTTCTCGCCGATTTTTGCGATTTGCTGCAAGTTGGCGCATTGGCCGCCAGCCGGATGAAAGTCAAATTTCCAGTCGCCGGTGTGGCAAATGGTGCCGGCCGGAGTTTCAACCACCACGCCGACTGAATCCGGGATGTTGTGGCAGATATCATAAAAGGAGACTTTGAAAACACCAAGCTGGAGTACTTGATCAGACTTGATGACTTTCAAATTTAGTTGGCCGGTGTGGAAATCTTGCTGCCGTTTTTTAATAATGCCGGCCGTTAAGGGCATGGCGTAGAGGGGCGGATTGCCAATGTTGGGCATGATATGGGGAATGCCGCCGATGTGGTCGTAGTGGCCGTGAGTAATGATGACGCCGCGGACATTTTTCTCTTTGCCCTTGAGGTAATCCATGTTGGGGATGATGTAATCAACCCCGGGCATGTTTTCTTCCGGAAACTGCAAGCCCATGTCGATGATAATGATATCGTTTTTATATTCGATCAGGGTGCAGTTGCGACCGACTTCTTCCAGGCCGCCCAAAACAATCACCCTGACTTTGTCAGAGCCGGAGGTTTTGGCTTGTCGGCGCTCTTTGGCGCCGGTGTCTTTGGCCGTAAAGATGCGGCCGCGAAATTTGGCAAAGTTTTTATGATCCTTGCGGCTTTTGTCCGGATGATAAGGCCGATGCCCTTGTTTTTTGTTAGGTTTTCTTTTTTCAACCATAATAAAAAATAATTAACTGCGTGTTGAAACACGCTTGGTTTGATTTAGGAGAAGAGATGAAGCCATGCAATACACGACATGGGTTTCACATAATCTTTGTCAGGGTCACAAGACAATTATGGCCGGATCAAAGATTAGGTGGGTTATTGTCGAGCTTAGCTCGATCACCTCGCTGAGCATGATTGCGATTTGGCCTCGTAGCGGCAAAGCTGAGCTTTGCCTAAAGTGCAGGCCAACCGAGCTCAGCTCGGTGGTGCGGATGGAGAGATTCGAACTCTCACGCTCTTGCGAGCACTAGCTCCTGAAGCTAGCGTGTCTGCCATTTCACCACATCCGCATTTATTATCTCAGTTTTTTCTGAGTTTTACTATACCAGTTTTCTATATTTTGAAAACGGTCCGAGGGGTTGATAACTCGTTCTAAAGAAACGTTTTTGATTTTGCTAGCCACGGCATAGTGATAGCTGGATTGATAAAGGAAAACAGCGGGTAAATCTTCAGCCAAGATATCTTGGAATTGCTGGTAGCGAATCGCTCGTTCTTCAGTTTCGGTCTGGACGCGAGCTTCCTCTAATAAAGTATCAACTTTTCGGTTGGCATAATTGGCGAGATTTAAGCCGTTATCATTAATTTGCGAGGAATGCCAGAAAGGATAAGGATCCGGATCACTGCCTAAAATTAAGGTCGTGAGCAAGATTTCATAATTGCGCGGCTGAATGACTCGGGAGAATAACTCATCCGGCTCAATGATGTCAATGGTCAGGTCAACACCAATGTCCGCGAATTGGTTTTTGAGGGATTCGGCCACGCGAGTCAATTCGTAAGAGTTGACCGTGGTTAAAGTGAAGCCAAGCCGGTGATCAGAAGCCTCATTTTCATTTTCGTTTTCGGATTCGTCGGCAGCAGGCGCTTCGGTTACGCGAAAATCGCTGTTTTCAGGCCAGGCGAATTTTGCTTCATCCAGCAGCGAGTTGGCGATGCCCAGATCATGGGGGGTTCTGGCCAGCTCTGGGTGTTCGCCAAGAAAGCCGGGCAGAATCGGCCCGTCAATCGTTTGGCCGTGTCCTTGCAGATCGTCGCTGACCAGCAGAGTTTTGTTAATGGCCAGCGCCAAGGCTTTGCGAATTTCTTTGTTTTTAAGATTTTCATTGGTTTTTTGATTAAAGAAAAGCACGGTTTGCCGAGTGATCAGCGGAAAATTAAGGTTGACTGATCGATCACCGGATACCTCGGCCAGCAAATCTAAAGGCACATAACCCAAACCTTCAATATTGCGGTTGTCTAAAGCTTGAACCGCGGACGCGGGGTTGGGATAGAATTTGAAGGTGATGGTTTCCAGAAGCGGGCCATCGCCGTAATAGTCGGGATTGCGTTTGAGAGTATAGGAATGAATCACGCCTTTTTTATCTTTGGTGAATTCTTCAAAACGATAAGGTCCGCTGCCGATGGGTTCTAAGTTCGGGGCGGCCAGCTGGGCGGATTTGGGCGGATATTCTCCCCAAATTTCCGCGGGCAGAATTCCTACGGTCAAATTGGATAAGAAGGGGGCAAAAGGTTCGTTGAGTTTAAGCTCTACGGTTTTGTCATCGATTTGGGTAGTGGTGACATTACGAAAAGCAGCGGCCAGCGGGCTGCGGTAGAGCGGGTTTTTGATGGCTTCGATGGTAAAAATGACATCGCGGGCGCGAACCGGTTCGCGGTTATGAAAGCGGGCATCATCGCGAATTTTAATCACGTAAGTTTTGCCTTCATCAAAAATTTCTAAAGTTTCGGCCAAGTCGTTGATCAGGCCTTGATTTTGATCCCATTTAAGGAGACCTGAATAAACTAGATAAGTGAGATCGGCATCAACATCACTGGCTGGCGCATAAAGCGGATTGATAAATTGCGGTTCGCCGATCAAGCCTTCGGTATATTCGCCGCCGACTGTGGGCAAATCCACGCGGTGGGTGAATAAATACCAAGAACCGATGAAAATTAAACACAGGACAATGGCCGAAAGACTCATCTGTAATTTTTTTTTGTCACGCGGGGAGAGAACGCTGCCGAAATGTTTCCATTGTCTGAAGCTGGGCCAGAGACTTTTTGAGCCAGCCGGAGAAACAGCCTGAAGTTGATTCAGGTTTGGGATTCGCTCCGAAGAGCGGTGCCAGATTTTTTTCAAACCCTTTGGTTTAAATAAGGACACAAATAAACGCGTCTGGGCGATAATAGATTACCGCTGAGACACTAAGAAAATTAGATCAGAACGTTGGCCAGAGCCACGCCGAAAAACAGGATGGATAAAATGATGGTGAAGTGAAAAAGTTTTTTTTCAATGCCGCGCTTGGTGCGGTAGATGTTTCCTTCACCGCCGAAAGCGGCGCCTAGGCCGGTGCCGCGAGCCTGAAGCAGAATTACGGTGATCAAAAGGATCGCTAAGATTATTTGAACAATATTGAAGATCGAATCTGACATATGAATAGACTATTAATCAGGGAATTGAAGTCGATTAAGTAGGGATAATAGTACAAAAAAAATGCTTTTTTGTCAAGATTTCGACCCCTTTTTGGGTTGGGCAAAACGTTTCAGGCCTTTACCTGACATTTTCATGCTCGGATTTTTCTTTTTGTGCCGGCGGGCCGCTTTTTGTAAAGTTTGTTTCTCCGCGGCTTCGTGATGATTCATAAACATATCGCTTAACTAACCTTGTTCATGATATACTTTTATCAATATTACTTCTATGCCCAGTGGAAAAAACCAGCCAATGGCCGACACGCCGCGGGCCGGGCAGCCGGTAGCCGGGAAAATTACAGCAAAAAAGATTGCCATAGCCATGATTACGGTTTTGGTTTTAGCTTTGATTACGATTTTTGTTTGGCGAGTGCTGTATTTTGCGAATTTAATCAGGACTGGGGAGATCAATACTTTGGATTTTCGTTACGCCGGCGATCAGACAACGAGTTTGACGGCGCTGGAAGGATTGGGCGAGGCGGGGGCTGATAGTTTAGCGACCGAGGACGATCCAAATTTGGGTTCGCGGGCGGCGCCAGTGACGATTGTGGAGTTTTCCGACTTCTCTTGCCCGTATTGCCGGCAATCAAGTTTTGTCATGCGTTCTTTGGTAACCAGATACGGCGATCAAATTAATTTTATTTTTCGGGATTTTCCGGTGAGCGAATTGCATCCTCAAGCACAGTTGGCGGCTCAGGCGGCGAACTGTGCTTATAAGCAAAATAAATTTTGGGAATATCACGACAAACTTTTTATCAATCAAAGCCGGCAGCAAGAGGAAGATTTGTTGCGCTATGCGCGGGAATTAAATTTGGATTTGGGGCTGTTTCGGATTTGTTTAACCGACCGGGAGGTGGCCGAAGAAATTTTGGATGATTTTGCGGATGGGGTGGCAGCCGGGGTTTATGGCACGCCCACTTTTTTCATCAACGGCCGGCGCATTCCCGGAGCAATTCCGGAAAGCATTATGGAAAAGATGATTAACGGTTTGTTGGCTAAGTAGCTATGGAAAAGAATTTGGCGATGATCAAAAAAAGTTTGGGAATAGGAATCATCCTGTTTTATTGTTTGTTTTTTGCCGTTCAAGTCCAGGCACAAACCGTGGAAACCTGCCATTGTTTTTGTCAGAGCAAGGGCGGGGCAGTGGAGCGGGGAATGCGAACAGTGGAAAAATGCCGAGAAGAATGTGGAACGGATTATTTAACTTGTGCCAGCGTGCCGCGCGCTTTTCCGGAAAATAATATTCGCTGTTTTGATTCGTCGTATTGCGAGGGACAGAACGGAATTTGGGCGGCGGAGCAAACGCCGGCCTGTATGCCGGGTTATCGCTATTGCTATCCGAAAGCTTCCCAGGTACCGATCTCGTTAATCGTGCCGATCGGCGAAACCGATGCCGTGGCTGATGTGGGCGATTACATCAGTGCGATTTATACCTGGCTCTTGGGAGCAGCTTTAACAGTGGCGATTGTTATGGTTATGATCGGCGGTTTGCAATATGTCATTTCAGCCGGGGGCGGCAAAGCGAAAGAAGCCAAAGATCGAATTTCAAACGCGGTAATCGGTTTTGTTCTGCTTTTATTTGCTTACGTGATTCTTTTTACGGTGAATCCGAATTTGCTGGATTTGACCATGCCGCCAATTCCCATGGTTAAGACCGTGGCCTTTGTGGGCGAGGGATCAAGCTGCGAAGGGTTGGCTGAACAAGGTTATACAATCGAGAAAGCCAAAGGTTTGATGATTTGCGGCGGGATCGGGAAGATCGTAAAAGCGCCGGAGGGAATCAAAGTAACGGACGGGGCGACTTGCCGGTATATGAAGTGCGGCAATCAAGATGAACGCTGTATATTGGTGGGGGATAAGGGTTTGTGTTTGGAATGCGCCGACATTTATCCGAATAACTTGCACAATATTCCGCCGAGCAGTGCTATGTGCGGGTCTTTTGATCGGCCGGTGCGAATCGACAAAAAAAATAATCCCAAAGATGGCAATCGCTGTTTTTATTCAACCGATGCCAACGTTATGACTTTGTATGGCGTTGATATTAATTTGCCAAATTTAGCCACCGGCGGCGATTTAATTACCGGTTCGTGCGTTTCGTTGCCGATCGATTGCTCGAAAATTAACACATGCGAGGATTATGATGATCTGGTGACTAAATCTTTCAAAGGCGATGTTAAATTAGACGATTTAGAACCGGAATATTATCCAGGGCCGGGGGAGAGCGATATCGATATTGAAGAAATATGTCTGAGCAACCCTTGTCGAGCGACGACAGAAGGTATCAGAGAAGGTTTGAAGAAGGGATGCCACTTTGAAGCGGGTATCTCCAGTCTGGTGGCTGATTGTGAAACACCCAAATAAATCGTTATGAATCAAACCCCGCCTCGAGGCGGGGTTTTTTGATACCCAGGCCGAACTCTTGCCGAAGATTAAAATGTGTGATAGAGTTTTCCTCACTTTATATTCGACCTATCTTTTTCCTTATGCAAGAGAAAATTTCCGTGCGCGGAGCTCGTGTTCATAATCTCAAGAACCTGTCCGTGGACATTCCCAAGAATCAATTAGTGGTTATTACCGGCTTGTCCGGCTCCGGGAAATCATCTCTGGCTTTTGACACAATTTACGCGGAGGGCCAGCGGCGCTACATGGAATCGCTTTCCAGCTACGCGCGGCAGTTTTTGGAATTGCAGGACAAGCCGGACGTGGATGAAATTTTGGGCTTGTCGCCGACCATTGCCATTGATCAAAAATCATCTTCCCATAACCCGCGCTCAACCGTGGGCACGGTGACGGAGATTTATGATTTCATGCGCGTTTTGTTCGCGCGGGCCGGCGTGCCGCATTGTCCCAAATGCGGAGACAAAGTGAGCGAGCAGACTTTGAAACAAATTGTCGACCAAGTTAAGGAACTGATGAACGGCACGCCCCTGCAGCTTTTCGCTCCGGTGATCAAGGAACAGAAAGGCGAACACAAGCTGGCTTTGGTCGGGGCCATGAACGCGGGTTTTTCCCGGGTGCGTTTCGATGGTTTTTTGATGGATCTGGATGAGGCCGTGGCCATGCGCCGAGACAAGAAGAAAGATCACACAGTTGAAGTTTTGATTGCGCAATTTGAGCCCGGGGTGATCTATGATCCCAAACAAGTCGAGGATTTGGTGAAAAAGACTTTGGATTATGGCAACGGCTTCATGCTGCTGGTGGATGATGACACCGGCGATGAAACTTTGTTTTCCCAAAGTTTCACTTGTTCGCGCTGCGGCATAAATTTACCCCAGCCGGAGCCGCGCTTGTTTTCATTTAATTCGCCGTTTGGCGCGTGTCCGGAGTGTACCGGATTGGGCATGAAGCTCGTGTTGGAACCGGATTTGGTCATTCCCAATAAACGTTTAACTTTCGCCGAAGGCGCGGTGCGTCCGTGGACGAGAATCGCGGGCAATCAAACCAGTTATTTGCGCATGCTGGAAATCGTGGGCAAGAAACACAAGTTTTCGATCAATGTGCCGGTGGAAAAAATTCCCAAAACCAAATTGGATTTGGTTTTGTACGGCACGGGCGAGCAAGAATATAATTTTGACGGGCAATTAGTAATGTTTCCCGGGATTTTGACGCAGCTGGAACAAAAGTATAAGGAAACGGATTCGGATTACGTGCGCCACGAATTGGAAGGCTATATGCGAACCATGATTTGTCCGGCCTGCGAAGGCAAACGTTTGCGGCCGGAAGTTCTGGCCATTACGATTGCGGATAAATCCATCTCCGATTTGGTCAATTTGCCGATTGAAGATGTCTACGAATTGTTTGCAGATTTCGTGCCCAGCCGGAAATCGAAAAAGAAGATCGAAAATCAAAACTTGCTCAACGGCGCGCTTTCCGACGATCAACGCTTGGTGGTGGAACGGGTGGCCAAAGAAGTGCTGGCTCGATTGTCTCATTTGATCGACGTGGGCTTGGGTTATTTGACTTTGGATCGCAGTGCCATGACTTTGTCAGGCGGCGAGGCGCAGCGCGTACGCTTGGCCACTCAGCTGGGATCATCGCTTTCCGGGGTGATTTATATTTTAGATGAGCCTTCGATCGGTTTGCATCCGAAAGATAATGATCACTTGATTAAGATTATTAAGCAGCTGCAGGCTTTGGGAAATTCAGTTCTGGTGGTGGAACATGATGCGGCTATGATTGAAGCCGCGGACTACGTTTTCGACGTGGGTCCGGGGGCGGGCGAATACGGGGGCGAAATCGTGGCGGAGGGCACGCCGGCGCAAATCAAGAAAAATCCGGAGTCGCTGACCGGTTTGTACATGTCCGGCAAGAAAGAAATTCCGGTGCCGAAAAAATACCGCAAAGGCAGCGGCCAAAGCATCTCGATTCAAGGGGCCAAAGCTTTCAATTTGCGCGACATTGATGTGGAGATTCCTTTGGCCAAACTGGTTTGCGTAACCGGAGTTTCCGGATCCGGCAAATCCACTTTGATTTTGGATATTTTAGGCAACATGCTGTCCAAGCATTTTTATCGAGCGAAAACTTATCCGGGCGAGCACAAAGCCATTAAGGGAATCAGCAATATCGATAAGGTGGTAGCGGTTGACCAATCGCCGATCGGGCGTACGCCGCGATCCAATCCAGCCACTTACACGGGCGTGTTTACGGCGATTCGCGATTTGTTTACGGCCGTGCCGGAAGCGAAGATGCGCAATTTCGACGCGGGCAAGTTTTCTTTCAACGTCAAAGGCGGCGGCCGGTGCGAAGCTTGCGCGGGCGAGGGCCTGCGCCGAATTGAAATGCAATTTTTGCCGGATGTTTACGTGGAATGTTCCGAGTGCAAAGGCACGCGCTACAATCAGGAAGTTTTGGAAATTCATTATAAAGGCAAGAGCGTATCAGACGTCTTGAATATGACCGTGGAGGAAGCGCGTCGTTTTTTTGCGGATCAGCAAGCGATTTTCGACAAGTTGAATATTCTGCACGAAGTGGGCTTGGGCTATATTCGTTTGGGGCAGTCAGCCACGACTTTGTCCGGCGGCGAGGCCCAGCGCGTGAAGTTGGCCACGGAATTGTCGCGGCGATCAACCGGTCGGACGTTGTACATTTTGGATGAGCCGACCACGGGTTTGCACTTTGAGGATATCAAGCGCTTGCTGGGCGTGCTGAATCGGTTGGTGGATAAAGGGAATACCGTGGTGATCATTGAACATAATTTGGATGTGATTAAAGGTGCGGACTGGGTGATTGATATGGGACCGGAAGGCGGAATCAAAGGCGGTTTGGTGGTGGCCGAGGGAACGCCTAAGGAAATTGTCAAAAATAAAGACAGCGTGACCGGCAAGTATCTCAAAGCAATTTTGTAAGAAAAAACCCCCGCCATTGGCGGGGGTTTTTGGGCGAGAAGATTTACCTTTCGGTCACACTCAAAGTGAGCATGGTGGCGAAGTCGCCGTCTTCTTCAGAAGGCGCGGCCGAGACGTTTAAGTTCCGGCTGCCTTGGTTGAACATGAGCATGCTTGTCCCATCCATGTTGAAAGAGCCGTTTTGGGTCCAGTTATTTTTGGCGGCTTGGGCCGCATACCAGCCCATGACATCTTCGACTGAATCATTGGTGACTAACACCACGAAACCAGCCAAGCCTTGTTCCGGGTTGTACGAGACCGAGCGTGCGACCGCGTCCGGATAGAGCGGCACATCATTTGGAAAGTCATCGGGGATGGTCACTCTCTCGCTGACTTGAACTTTGGTACCGGTTTCGGAATCTTCGTATTCCCAGCCATCGCCGGTATATTCAATTTCACCTTGTCCATCCAACGCATTGTTAATGCGGTTTTCTGCGGCTTGTTCGGCCGCTTTTTGTCCGCAGCCCAGTCCGGCCAAGGGGAGAATGATTAAAATCAGGAGTAAATATTTGGCGTTATTGATCATAGAAAATAGGTTAATTCTAGGAGTATGGTCGCAGACAAACGAGGAAAAAGCAAATCACCCCGCGAGGGGTGATTTAAATTTATTTTTGAACCCAGGTTTCTTTGAGTTTGCGCTTGAAGCGTCGCTTCATGTTGTCGAGATACCAGAGTTTGGCGCGTCGGACTTTGGCGGTTTTGACCAGTTCGATTTTGTCTACCACCGGAGAGTTTAGAGGATAGATTTTTTCCACCCCGAATCCTTTGGAAACTTTGCGAACGGTCATGGTTCGAGATACACCAGAACCGCGCAGACCCATGATAATTCCTTCAAAAACCTGAACGCGCTCGCGTTCCTCGCCTTTGGGAGAAACATCTTTGATTTTTTCGTGTACACGCACGGTCATGCCGGGCTTGAGATCCCCGGTGCCAACCAGTTTGACTGCAAAGCCTTGGGGCGGTTCTTCTTCGGCGGCCGCTTGAGTTTCAGCGACCGGTTCAGCTTCAGGGCCCGGTGTTTCTTCGGCTTGAGGTTCTTCAGTCTTCGGCTCTGAGACCGGAGTTTCTTCTTTGGGAGCTTTGGGAGTTTCAACTTCTTGAGCTTCCTTTTGTTCTTCGTCGGACATATTTATATTATTAGTCACATTCCAGTGGACCACATTCACAAGGAATCAGTGTTCGTAGATATGCGCTTAAGTGTGGAAAGGATAGTCAATTCTGCGTTTTTCGTCAAGTCTTAGCCATTATTTGCTTAATTTGTTCTACTGTTTGATCCATTTCTCCCTGGATATTGATGATGATGTGCTGGCAAGTTTGGGAATAGGCCAGTTCGTCCTTAAGTTTGGCCAGACGGGTTTGGAAATTATCCGTGGCGCCTTGGTCGCGTTGTTCCAAACGTTTGATCAGGATTTCCGGGGAGTCGGCCAATAAGCAAATTTGGATCGTATCCGGCTTTTTTTCCAGAATAGTTTTTGCACCTTGGACATCCACCACCATTAAAACATTTTGGCCGGCGGATAACAGCTGCTCCACATCTTGAATCCGACTGCCATATTGATGACTGTAGACTTGAGCGGATTCAAAAAATTCAGCTCGGGCTTTCATTTGATTGAAAGTTTGATCATCGACGAAGTGATAATCAATTCCATTTTCCTCGTGCGGCCGCGGGGCGCGCGTGGTGTAGGTAATGACTTTTTTTAAGTTCGGCATTTGACGCAGAAGTTGGTAGGCAATCGAAGTTTTGCCCACGCCGGAGGGGCCGGTGATCACAAAGAGTTTGGACATATTAGAGTTTGGGAAGAGTAGTGAGAATTGATTTGAGTTCAGCGGGCAGGGGGACTTCAAAAGTTTGGCGCGAACCATCCATGAGATTTAAGGATAATTTGGCCGCGTGCAGAAAGAGGCGATTCATTTCCAAAGGCTTAATATTTTTCATATTGCGCTTGGCGTAGAGTTTGTCCCCGACAATCGGGTGGTCGATGGCTTTGAAGTGCACGCGCAGTTGATGGGTGCGGCCGGTTTTGGGAGAGGCTTTAACTAAAGTCATAATTTTAAAGCGTTCGATCACTTCAAAATCAGTCAGGGCTTCTTTGCCTGCTTGATCTTGGGTGCGGGCCACCATTTTGCCTTTTGTTTTGGAGCGGGCGATTTTTAAATCGATTTGACCTTGATCCGCGGCCACGGCGCCGTAAAGCAAAGCCAAGTATTCTTTTTGAATAGTGCGATTTTGGAACTGCTGCTTAAGGTTGGCAAAAGCGGCTGGGGTTTTGGCCGCGACCATCACGCCGGAAACATCTTTGTCCAAGCGGTGCACCAGTCCGGGCCGAGTCGGATCATCGCCGACGGAGGCAATGGCCGGGTCATGCTTGACCAAAGCATCGGCTAAAGTCGGTTCGCCGCGATCCGGGCCGGCCGGATGGACGATCAGGCCGGCCGGTTTGTTGAGCACGAGCAAATCTCGATCTTCATAAAGAATGTCTAAAGCCGGCGGGGCTTGTTTGATGATTGGCTCAGACTGAAGCACAGCGTCCGGATAAAATAAAACGTCCCCGGTTTTGACTGGGGCGTGCGGCTTGGCCGTTTGGCCGTTGACCGTCACTTTTTGATCTTTAATAAATTTTTGGATTCGGGCGCGGGAAACATCCGCGGCTTGGCTCAAGATTAAATCCAGGCGAGTGCCGGCTTGGGCTTGAGAAACAATTAATTCCGGCATATTAGCTTCCGAGCAAAGTTAGGCCGCGATAAAAAAAGCCAAAAATAATAATTAAAATCAGACCGGCAATGATCAGCCCGGACGAGCCGACCACGCCATCTGAATCGCCGGACTTTTTGGCATGGCGGTAAAAAATGATTCCCAGAATCAGGATGATGATTCCAATGATTAAAAAAGGCATATGATTTTTTTGGTGGGCGTGCTTGGACTCGAACCAAGGACCATCAAGGTATAAGCTTGACGCTCTAACCAACTGAGCTACACGCCCATAATGCTATTGGATAAATATTCTTTTGTTCAAGAAACTGCGTCCAAAACCCGTTTTAAAATATTTTTCACGAGCCAAGGCTAGTTGTTTATTTAAGCATGCCTCGTAATAGATCAATTGGACAGGCCTGCGGTTTCTCGTGGAGCTAACGTCTCTTCGTTGATGTTCATCGATTCTTTGTCGCAGGTTCGAGCTGCTCCCGATGTAGAGTTTATGTTCACAACATTTGAGTACGTAAGTATAATGCATATCTTGCGCTCCCCGCCGGGCAGGCCAAAGGCCAGCGCAGGCGGGCCCGGCCGTCCTGAAGTCAGCAGAGCTGACTGATGGACGTCGGGTAACCAACTGAGCTACAGACCCAGGTTATGGAAATTATAATGGAAAAATCGGAAACTTGATAGGGTTTTTTACCTAAAAAACAGCTTTTTGTCAACTCTCTGGCTGGCAAACGGAGATTCTGGCTCGCGCCGGGCAGGCATTGGCGAGTCGACCGCGGCTTGCTATACTCTGAACACTATGGAAATCATGACTCCGCTTTTAATCACCCTGTCGATCATTTGGTTCGTGGCTTATTGGGTGTTAGGCGGTGTTTTTTTTGCCGTGATTGCTTTGCTGCGCTTGGGACGCGTGCGGAAAGTCCGCTTCAGTTGCTTGTTTACTTTTTTAGCCATGGCCTGCGCGGTCGGGGCGGCATATGGGGGATTGCGCTATTCGTCCGAGAGCGTAAATGAGTGTTTGCTGCAATCCGACAGCAAAGCGGAGTCTTTGGCCGCAATTTTTGGCTGCGGCTTGGCCTCGATCATGGCCGGATTTTTAATCGGGGCGTTAGGGTTAATAGTCGGAGGCTTCATTATTATGGCGATTTCAAAGTCCAAAACCAAGCCTTGGATCAATTTGAATCACAATGGAGAAGGGGATGAGGAAGATGCTGAAGAAGCCAATGGTTTTTTTAAGTAAACAATCGATCGAGAATAAAAAACACCCCGGCTGAGCCGGAGTGTTTTTTGGTGGGCGGTACAAGACTCGAACTTGTGACCTCCACAATGTCAATGTGGCGCTCTAACCAACTGAGCTAACCGCCCGCATAATGATCTGTGAGCGTAATGGTAATTAATCAGAACCGGTTTGTCAACGATTAGCGGTGCCGGGTCTGATTTTTTAGCAAGGACAAGGCTTGCTCGCGATTAGTCACTCGGCCGGCCAGCTGGGCATCGCGGATGCGATTCAAGATTTCTTTGATTTGCGGACTGGGATCCAAACCTTGAGCCAGAACATCTTCGCCCGTGACCAGTTTGGGAATTTGTTTAGGCCAGATGATTCGAATATTTTTGATTTGTCGTTCGATGGCGGCCAAGCGATCGGATTGATGCAGGCCGGACATGGTTTGAATCAGGCGTTCGCCGCGGCCATTCATAAAAGTCTGTTCGATTTCGGATAACGAGAGCTTTTCCGGATCGATGGCCGATTGAAGGTAAGCGGCAATCCAGGCCACTTCATCTTCGTGGATTCGGTCTTTATGATTTTGGGGCAGGGCCGCTAAACCGTTGCGCCGCAAGGTGTCTTTGATCAGGTCCGCGGGCAGATCGCGATAGATCAAACTGGCAATGACCGTGGGATCCGAGGCCGAGGCCTCAATCACCGGTTTGAGATAATCTTTTCGTTCATTTAATAAAAGCTGGATTTCCGGAAAGATTTGGCTCAGCAAACCTGACTCGAACAACAAAGCCAAAGCGTTGGCATGATTGGCCGCCAAGGCCCGGCTGATTTCCGCGCCCACGGTTTCTCGAGGGACCACATATTCGGTTTGTCCGTCAGCCGCCAGGCGCTGGGTATTTAATTGCCGGCCGGCTTGCTTGAGCGCTTCCCAAGTTTGGTTCTCAATTTTGAAATTCAGTTCCGCGGCTAAACGAATGGCTCGCAAGACGCGCGAAAGATCTTCGGCGAAACGCTCAGCCGGATTACCCACACAGCGGATGAGCTTTCGTTTCAAGTCGTTGCGGCCGTTAAAGGGGTCGATCAGTCGATGGTTCACCACGTCAAAAGCCAAGGCGTTAATTGTGAAGTCGCGGCGGGCTAAATCAGCTTCGATTTGAATGGTTTCATCAATCTGCGCGGCAAAATCCCGATAGCCGCCTCGGCTGTCCGGAAGCGCTTGCTCGGTTCTGGGCAAGGCGAAATCTAAAGGTTCGCATTTTTGCGGATCGGCATCACGGGGCTGGAATTTATAGACGCCGAAATTCCGGCCAACCAAATCAACTTGGCCTAAATTTTTTAATTCGACTTCCAGCTGGTGGGGTTTCAGGCCGGCAATGACAAAATCATAATCCTTGCTGGTTTTTTTCAGCAAGAAATCTCGGATCGCGCCGCCGACCAAGTAGATTGAGGCTTGGGGCAAGCGCTTGATAAAAGAGGGCAGGAAAGCCAAACAAGGCTCTTTGGCGATTTGGCGGGCCGTCTTTTTAGTGACCGAGGCGAAAAAATTTATTTCCGGGTGTCTGAGCATACGGGTCGTCCACCCTCACAGTATATCAGACTCCCGGCGAACTCGTGGCCGGGACCAATTCATGTTATACTAGAGGCAATTCCCCACAACTTTAACAAGCAAATTAATTAACTTTACTGTTATGGAATCAACCCCAATGACTGAGGCCGCGGCGAACACGCGCCTAGTGCGCGTCTTTAATTTTATCTCCCGCTGGTCGATCTATTTACTCTTTTTGCTAATCCCGATTTTTTTCCTGCCTTGGACCACGGAAATTTTTGAGATTAACAAGCAGATCGCCCTGGTAGTGTTGACGGCTTTGGCGACCATGGCTTGGCTGGGCGGCATGGTGGCGGGCAAGCAATTGCTTTTTAAGGGCGGCTGGTTGAATGTTTTTCCTTTGTTATTTTTTGGCGGGATTTTAATCTCATCGAGTTTCTCTTTAGCCGGTTATCAATCTTGGGTCGGCCAAGCCGCTCAGGAATATACCAGCTTTTTGACCCTGACCAGTTTCTTGCTGTTGTTTTTCGTGCTGATGAATGCGCCTCAGGCCAAAAATCAACAAAGAAACATTTTGACCGCTTTGTTCATCTCGGCCGGTTTGACGGGTTTGGTGACGGTGCTGTCAATGTTGAAGATTGTCAGTTTGCCTTTTGAATTTGCCCAAGCGCGCGGTTTTAACACCTTAGGAACCATCAATAGTTTCGGTTTGTTTATGATGACGGTGATGTTCGTGGGCCTGGCCATGTGGAGCGTGGCTGAACTGGCGCCGAAAAAGATCGGCGGCGTGCTTTGGAAGATTTTAGTGGTCTTGATTAGCGCGATTACTTTGCTGATTCTGGCGGCCGTGGATTTTTGGATCTTTTGGGCACTGGCCATAGCGGGCGTGGTGCTGATTGTCACTTTTAATTTCGTGTCCACTAAGCGTTTTCCTTCACCGAAAAGATTTGTCCTGCCGATGGCGGTGTTTTTAGTCAGCTTGTTGCTGCTCTTTTTCCCCACGCCGTTTAAACCGGGTGTGCCGGTGGTGGTCACCCCCAGCTATACCACGAGCTGGAATATTGCTAAGCAAGTTTTGAGCCACGACGGAACCCGGTTGCTGTTTGGATCCGGTCCAGGCACTTTCACTTTCGATTACGATCAATTCAAGCCGGTCCAAATCAATCAAACTTATTTTTGGAATGTCCGGTTTGATCGATCAAAAAGCCACGCGTTGACCGCCCTGGCTACCTTTGGCGTCTTTACCTCGGCCGTGGCCATGCTGTTTTTCTTACTTTTGGCATTAAAAGCTTTAGAGCGCTTGCTGTTTGAAAAAGACCATGAGGCCTGGAAGATGACTTTTGTGATTTTTACCGGCTGGTCCATGCTCGCTCTGGAACATCTCTTGTATTCTTCAAATCTTACTTTGCATTTTCTGTTTTGGGGCTTTTCCGGTTTGCTGGCCAGCCAAGTGATGGGAAAAACTTGGAATAAGAAATTCGCGCAAGCGCCCAAGGCGGCGCTGATCGCTTCTTTCTTGTTTGTAATTTTGGCGGTCGGGGTGATGGCCGGCGTATTTATTTCCCAGAAGCGCTACAGTGCGGAATTGGCTTTTGCTCGGGCCGTACAATTGGATGAAGCGCAAGCGCCTTTGTCCCAAGTGATTTCCGAATTGGTGCGCGCCACTCAAGCCAACGGTTTGAGCGACGTGTATTATCGAAATTTGAGCACCGCGCTGTTGCTGCAAGCCGGAAACGTCATTCAATCCGCTCAAGGCGAGGAATTAACCAAGGAACAAATCCAACAGGTTAACGCCTTGGTGGCCGCGAGCGTGAGTGCGGCCAATACGGCCACGCAAATCGAACCCAACAATGTTTTAAACTGGGCGGCTCGGGGCGCGATTTATCGCGAGGTCATGAGTTTCGTGGAAAACGCGGAAGACTACGCGGCCGCGACTTTGTCGCAAGCCACTTTGCTTGAGCCGGCGAACCCGGGGCACTACACGAGTTTGGGTCAAATTCATTTACAAGTGGCCGAGCGAGCCGGTTCCTTGAAAACCAACGAAGATGAAGAATTGGCCAAGGCCGCGGCTCAAGCCGAGGCTCAAGAATTGGCCTTGGCAGAACAAGCTTTCAACGCCGCGGTTCAGTTGAAGCCGGATTATGCACCCGCTTACTATTATTTGGCGGCCGTGTATGAGCGCCAAGGACGCTTGGCGGAAGAGGCCACGATTTTGGCGGCTTTGTATCAGAATGAACCCACGAATGTGGGCTTGGGATTTGAACTGGCCATTCTTTTGCTGCGGATGCAAGAATTGGAGGCGGCCAAAACCGTTTTTGAAAGCGTGTTGAACTTGTCGCCGGATTACAGCAACGCCAGGTGGTTCTTGGCCTCGGTTTACGAACTGCAAGGCAATCCGCAAAAAGCTTTGGAGCAAGTGGAAAAAGTGGCGAATTTGAATCCGGACAATCAATTGGTGGCTAAGCGCTTGGAGCGTATGCGAGCCGGCGAAATCACTACCTTTATTCCCGGGCCCGTGGAAGCGGGCGAGTTGAGCGCCACGGATGTTGAGGGCGGGGAAGTGACGGATGCGGAATTGCCGGAAGGCGCGGAAGCGCAGATTGAAGAGATCGCGGCCGAAGTGGAAGCAGTGGAGCCGGCCCCGGCTTTCTAGGAAAGGAAAAAAGTAGAGAGTTAACAAAAAATCCGCCCTGAAAGGGGCGGATTTTATAGTCCAAGTTTTTTGCCTTGTTCGGTCAAGTGCTTGATCAATTCTTTTTCCACCTGGACAATGGTTTTTCCGGCGGAGCCGGATCCGGCTTTGCCGGATTTGGTGAAACACAGACGGGCTTCTTCGCGCGTGCCGGACGGACGGAAATTCGAGGTGAGCGAAACGGCATCCAAAGGGTTTTCCGCGCGAATGATGGCGCAAATATTTTGATCCCGATCTTCATAAATCAGGGCCACGATTTTGGCCTCGGGCGAGGAAGCGATCAATTCATCAATCACGTCGACTAAATCAGCTTCTTCGCCGCCGGCGTGCATGAAGTCCTGCTGGGAAAGCAAGGACCAAACCAATTTGGCCTCCTCGTTGACTTTCAGGCGAGCCAGGGTCCGGCCCCAAAGCCGCAAGGTGGCCACGGAACGAGTGCGGTAAAGATTATCCACGATGATGGCGCGCTCGGCGCCGCGAGCAATCAGCCGGCTGGCAGTCATGAGAGTTTTGGGCGTGACGTTTTTGGATTTGAAACTTTTGGTTTTGGCGACCATGCCGGTTAAAAAGGCCGTGGCGACTTGAGCATCAATCAGTTCCGGTTCGATGGCGGCAATTAAATCGTGCGCCACCTCGCCGCAAGCCGAAGCCGTCAAATCCACCACGTTGATTTGGCCGTAGTGTTCGTTGGCCGGATTATGATCAAGATTGATAATCGGGGTGGTAAAAAAGAAATCCGGATTTTCGTGAAAATGACGGCCTAAGATTTCCAAATCTTGAGCGGCCACGGTGATAATCAAATCATAGCGGTAATCGGAAGTTGAGAGCTTAATATCTTTTTCCTGCCAAGCGCCTTTTTTGGGCGAGAGATAAACATAAAGGCGATCGTCTTTGATCTCGTAGGATAATTCATCCACCCGCGTCTGGCTGGCATCCAATTCAATGGTGAATTTTTGCAGGTTTTCCAGGACCGGGGAGATGTGCTGGTGATCTTTAAGGAAGTGCAGGTTCTTGGCTGGCAAGCCGTCGGTGGCCACGATCACGGGATTTTTTTCCAAACGGCGCAGCACCCGAGCCAAGCCTAAAGCCGTGGCATAGCCGTCGGGTCCGCCTTGGGCCGGAACGCAAATCAGCGGATGCTGGCTCCGCTTAACGGCTTCTAAAAATTGTTGGGATTGATGAAGGGCCATGCTTGGCGTTCTAAGAAAACATTTAATTTATGCTCCATTCTCAAGCATGGGAATGGATTAGCATATCCCTAATAAAAGAGGGCGTCAAGGGAGCATGGGAGGTGATTGCATAAACCGCGGATTTACCCTAAACTATCAAGTAATATGGGGAAAAATGAAATGCTTAAGGCTTACGAGGCCAAAGACTACGAAGATAAGATTTATACCGCTTGGGAAAAGA
>JAHJAM010000018.1 GCA_018814025.1 Patescibacteria group bacterium
CGCGACTGGTCGCGCGGTTCCACGGACGCCTGGGCAATCAGCTCTGGCGGCAAATGATAATCAAATAATTTCACTGAAATAGGCATAAAATCTGATTCAGATTCTCATTTTTTCTGGCATCTGTCAATCATATTAGCCTGATTTATTGACTTATTTCAGCCCAAATGTTAATCTTTGCCCGTTATCAAACCCATATGAAAAAAGAAATCCATCCAGAATATTTCCCCAAAGCCCAGTTGATCTGCGCTTGCGGCGCCAAATATGAAATCGGCTCGACTCGCGAAGAAATTTCCATTGAGCTTTGTTCCGCTTGCCATCCTTTTTATACTGGCAAACAAAAAATCATGGATACGGCTCGTCGCGTGGAGAAATTCCAAGAGCGCGTTGCCAAAAAAACCGATCAGACTACTGGCAAAAAAGCCAAACGCGCCAAACGCGCCACCAAGAAACAAGCGAGCGACAAGAAAGAAACCGAAAAATAGCTATTTAAAAAAAGATGTCCTGTTTCGGGCATCTTTTTGTTTTATCAAATTTCCCCCTTCTGCATCCCTAAAGAAAGCGGTACACTTTATAAACATATGGACTTACTGAAAGAAATCAAAGAAAAAAATAACTTATTCAAAGAACTCGAAGCTCAATTATCTGATCCCGAGGTGCTTTCTGATCCCAAAAAAATTCGCACGATTAATGAAGCATATTCCGGACTGAAAGAACTCGTCGATCTGGGACAAGCATACCAATCTGCGCTCGCCAACTTGAAAAGCGCGGAATTTGAACTCAAATCCGCTGAAGATCCGGAACTCAAAGAGTTGGCGCAGGCAGAAATTGACGATCTGCAAGCTCGATTGCCGGCTCTGGAAGAAAAAGTTAGCTTGGCTCTCATTCCCCCCGATCCTCTGGATAAGAAAAACATCATTGTGGAAATTCGGGCCGGCACCGGCGGCGATGAAGCCGCTTTATTCGCGGCTAATCTTTTTCGCATGTATACCCGCTTTGCCGAAAGACAAAATTGGAAAACGAATTTGGTTTCACAAAGCCGCAATGATGTCGGCGGTTTCAAAGAAGTGATTTTTTCCATTGCCGGCACTAATGTCTACGGCCAGCTTAAATATGAAAGCGGTGTGCATCGAGTCCAAAGGGTCCCGGAAACCGAAAAGCAAGGCCGGGTTCACACCTCAACGGCCACGGTGGCAATTTTACCTGAGGCCGAAGAGATTGATGTGCAAATCGATCCTCAGGATTTAAAAATTGAAGCCAACACTTCCCAAGGCGCCGGCGGTCAAAGCGTTAATACCACTTATTCGGCCATTCGCATCACCCACCTGCCCACTGGCTTGGTGGTCAATTGCCAAGACGAGCGCTCCCAACAGCAAAATAAGGAAAAAGCCTTACAAATCATCCGCGCTCGTGTTTTTGCTCTTGAACAAGAAAAAGCCCGTCAAGAATTGGAAGATGCCCGCCGCGGCCAAATCGGGACCGGCGAACGCTCGGAAAAAATCCGCACCTACAATTTCCCGCAAGATCGCATCACCGACCACAGAACCAAAGAAAATTATCATGATTTGCCCGGCATCATGGACGGCGATCTCGCGCAACTGATTAACGATCTGAAAAAAGCGGATCGTGGATAATCAATCACAAAAATCCAACCTCAAGGTTGGATTTTGTATTTATTATCCACCAAACTGTGGATAACTTTCTCTCCAAACCAAAAATTTTGCTAAGTTACGATGCTTGACTAAAATATTTAAGCGAGTACTATAGACATCACCCTCGCAGAGGAGAAACGGTCGATCCGTCGATCGCATCCCCCTTGTGAGCGGTCTTTCAAAAAATCACAAAGCGTCAACTTCAGAAACTTCAGAGGAATACAAAGCCTAATTCCTTCGGGAGTCTGGCCTCTTCACTCAGAAACGAAGAAGTTGATGTTTCGAAACTGATCAATTCTCTCTTGAGTCTGGTTGGGCCTCAAAACCTAACCTGACTTGTGTGTCAAAATGCACGGGCCTTCAGGATTCGGTTCGCCGGGTCTTGAACGTACCAGCACAGTGCTTGAGGAAAACCTGCCTGTCCCTACAGGAAAGGAATCCACAACTTCGGTTGTTCGCCATCCTTCGGGAAAAGCGATCAAGTAATGGAACCGCAAGGTTCGACACAAAAGAAGAATTGATTAGTATGAAAACCATTGTTCCTTCGGGAAAATGGTTGGCCAAAGCTCAGTTGAAACTACGTCAGGGTTCACCCCCTCACAAAGTCGAAGCTAAGCTGAAGCCCTTAATCACTTCGGTGATTGAGTTCATTCGGGTGGTCAAAATGGTGGTCAATGCCTTTCGATCCTTCGATCGTCAAAGTACGTAGCGACTTCGGTCAAAACGGACTTGATCGGTTGATTGATTGGCCTCTTGGCTGAGTGAAAAGGAGCAATCCTAATCACTCTCGGTCCAACTAGTAACGGCGGCCCTACTCCTCCCTGACAGCTCATGGCGGTCACCGACCGCACACACCAATAAGGCGTTCGCGTCTTGCCGGTGGAGCTCGTCATAGGTTTAAAGGGTTAGGTATCGAAGGCTTGTTCCCAAAGCTGGCTTCAAAACCAGACAAAGAACATGAGACTTCGGTCCATACACCGTGAAGGTTGAAAATAGCCTAAAACAATTGGCTATTGAGTCGAGATCACTAACAGGTAACGCTGAGTACAGATCAAAACTCCCCTACCGTCGAGATCAGTGGATCATCGGGTTACCCGAAGGATCCACTAAACGAACTTGATTACGATGCTTCGGCAGAAAATCAAGCAAAGCCTTAACCGGCTCTTTCGTTTCCCATTCGAAACATGTTCAATTTTTCTCAAAACCACAGGGAATCTTCAAAGGCGTTAAAACCCGCGGAGATGGTCAAGAGAAAAAAAGAACAATCTGGCAACAGATAACGCTTGTGTCCGGGAAAAATCCTTGACTAAATCGTCGGTTCGCAAGAACCAACTTCGCAGAAGCCTCAAAAACTTCAGCGTTGTATTCCTTCATGGAAGCGATTTTCAAGGATGGACTTGAAACTTCGGTTGATAGTTCTCCCGGTTCGCGAGGCAGGTGTGCATCTGGTCGATGATGAAGTGGACTCATGCTCTCGGCGTCAAACGTCGAAGTACCACAGATTTGTCTCCAGATCTCACCTTGCCTTTCGAAAACCATCTCACTAGCCACGGCTAGTTTATCTCTTGACCCTCTTGCTTCGGCAGAGGGTCTTTCTTTTTGTCTAATCGAGAAAGTGCTACAGTAAATTCGTATGATGATTCTTGAAGCCCTGAAATGGGCCAACGAACAACTTAAAATTGATGATGGACCAGCAACTTCACCCATGCTTGATGCTGAAGTTTTGTTAGCCGCGGCTTTAGGCATGCCCAAAACCTGGTTGTTCTCACATTTTTCCTACGAGTTAAAAGGTGAGGAGGAAGAAAAATTTCAGGCTTTCATAAAACGCCGACTCAACCACGAACCAGTGGCTTACATCATTGGCTGGCATGAATTTTACGGCCGCAAATTTCGGGTCAACGCCCACACCCTGATTCCTCGTCCCGCCACGGAAACTTTAATCGATGAGGTGATCAAGCTGACCAAAGATCACGATCCGACCAAAACTCTGTTAATCGATATCGGCACTGGCTCTGGCGCGATTGCCGTCACCTTGGCGGCGACTACCAAAATCCCGGTTATTGCGACAGACATCAGTCAAGAAAGTTTGGAGATTGCCAAAAACAATGCCCAAGATCATCAAGTCGACGAATTGATTGATTTTCGACTCGGTGACACTTTGAAACCGATTATTAAAATCTTCACTCAACTTCAAAAAAACAAGCATGAGATTCCGGAACATATCATCTTGTGTGCCAATCTCCCCTATCTGACCCAATATCAATGGCTATCCAGCCAGCCGGAAATTGCCAACTTTGAACCCAAAGGCGCTTTAGTGGCCGGTCAAGACGGTCTCGACGCCTATTGGCAGCTTTTTCGAGAATTGCACCAACACCGCAATTTATTCCCTCCTGATCTAATCACCCTGATCGAGATTGACCCGGAACAAGACAAACGCATTCAAAGTGTGATTCGCCACGATTTCCCCAACAGTCAACCAGAGATTATTAAAGATCTGGAGGGTTATAACCGAATAGTAAAATCAGAGCTCTAAAAGCTCTGATTTGCCTTATCGATCTTTTTCGTTTAGTATCCCTGCAGGCCTTTAGAACATTCAGGAGGTAATCGTGAGTCTCTCTCCGTTTCGTGACTACTCCAATGTCTTTGTGGTCGACCATCCGCTGGTTCAGGTCTACCTATCTGAAATCCGAGACCGGAACGCGGAGAAATCGCGCTTCCAGAAAGTCACCCGCAAACTGACCAGCTTCCTGGTCGACCGGGTCACAGCCGACCTGGAGATTGAAGGCGGTTTCACGGTGGAGACTCCGCTTGACGTCCAGGCTCCGGCCTTCCGGCTCAAGGGTCGGGTGGCCATGGTGCCGATCCTGCGCGCGGCTCTGCGCATGATGGAAGCGGCCGAAGATCTGCTGCCGCGCGACACGCCGATTTGGTTCTATGGAGCCAAGCGCGACGAGCACACGTTTCGCGCTGACCGCTACTACGATGATCACATCCCCAACCCCATCCCCAATGACTTTCAGATGGTCATTGTGGCTGACCCCATGCTCGCTACCGGTGGCACAGCCGGTGACGCCTGCACTTTCTTCAAGGAGCGCGGAGCCAAGCGTTTGGCCTACATCGGCCTGATCGCCGCGCCCGAAGGCATCAAGCACATGCAGGAACGGCACCCGGACGTATCCGTCTACGTCTGCGCCGTGGATGAGTGCCTGAATGACCGGGCCTACATCGTACCCGGACTAGGCGACGCCGGCGACCGCGGCTTCAATACCGACTAAAGGATCGAGTCTCTCAAACCGTACTCCTTCAAGTGCGGTTTTTTGGTACCAAAAAACCGCCTCGTCGGGCGGTCTTTTTATTTGCTGAACTCAAGTTTGTCGTATCCATCAATCACCTCAATCCAGGTCGTACCCGGATTCAATTTAATTTCCTGGCCATCCAAAGTAATAAATCGCAAACGCTGGCTAGCGGACGGCTTAACCCATTTTCCCTCAATCACCTTGCCGTCTCGGAAAACATAAGCGTCGCCTCGGCCCGTGGTTCGGATCTCCTTGCGCCCTACCCCATCGATCACTTCTACATCAGTAATCATCACCGCGATGTTATTGGCCCAAATATCTTCATCAGTTTCGGTCTGAAAAGCATAATTGCCCTGCCAGCGCTGATACTTTTGCGCTTCAGCATCAAAAACCCATTTGGCGGTATAGGTGCTGCCGGAGGTGAATTGAATTATTGGATCAGCCGTTTCCCAATTGCTGATATCTTCTGATTCATCAGCAAATTCCCAAACACCGTAAACCAATTCCTGATTGCGCTCTTCGGCTTGGGTTTTCTCCAAAGCCTTACCTAACAACTCAGTCGAGGTATAAACATTATGCGGGGCATAGCGTGTGTCATTATCGCGCCAAAATGACTGACCGTTCCAAAACTGATTCAAATCAAATGTTCCGTTATTATCAATCAGCTCCAAGGCTTGATTTGATCCGCCCACGTGCACATACATGGCATCCAGTTCATTCGCCCAATCCACAAAATACGGCCGAGCTGAACGCACCGGTCCAATTTTATCCACTTCTTGACCTTGATAAAAAAACGCTTCCAAACGCGGAATACCAGCCTCAACCGGCGCTTCTATGACTAAAAAGGCTTGATTGATGCCGGCTTGAGGCCAAGCATCGGCCGAATGGTCAATCATGACAGCGTAAACTTGGGGTAAATCTTCTCGTTCCATCGTTGGCAAGCCGGTTAAGGGATGGCGCCATTGTTCAGTTGGTTCATTTTGTTCGGATGATGGTTGATCAGGCACCTCCGATTTCGGAAAAAGCACGCCGCGGAATGCATACCCGCCAAGCAAGAGTGCCAAAACAAGCGCCCCAAATAGAACGCTTGTCAGGATCATCCGTTCTTTCATCCCATTGATGATTTTTTTAATTTTATTTTTCATGTGTTGCTTACTCAGTTTTTGCCGGCTCATCCTTCTTCTCGCCTTCTGTAGTCGAAACTTCAGCCCCCTCTTCACCTTCCTTCTTCTCGCCTTCAACTTTGACTGCACTGACATCGGCTTCCACCGCCTTATCCAAGCTGGCCATTTCTTCATCTGAACGAGGCGGTGCCACCAAAGCTAAGGTGCTATTCGGTTCCTCTAGAACTTCAACCCCCTCGGGAAGCACTAATTCACTAACTCGCACAGCGTCATCAAAAGTGACTAATTTACTCAAATCGATTTCAATGACTGACATCAAATCTTTTGGCAAAGCTCTGATCAGCAAAGACTCCATCGGTCGAACCAAAGTTCCACCCAAAACCTTGACGGCCGGCGCTTCGCCGATAAATTTCAGTTTTACTTCGGCTTCAATCGGCTTATTCATGTCCACCGCTCGAAAATCAGCGTGAATGATATCCTCTCGCAACGGATCTTTTTGAATATCTTGAATCAAAACATTTAAAGTTTTTCCGCCTTCGATCTGCATTTCCACCAAAGTACTTTCTCCGGCAGTGCGAAATAATTTCGCTAAAGTGTTGTGATCCACAGCGATATTCAAAGGCGTGGTTCCGGCTCCGTAGACTACGCCCGGCACCCGGCCTTCATTACGCAAAATATAATTCTTACGTCCCTGTAATTCACGAGTTGTTGCTTGAAGTTTTGGCATTTCCATATTCTTTTTTATGAAGTCTGAATGGTCGATATTTTGCCTTTTTAAGCGAAAATTGTCAAGTTTTTTACCTTATGACCCAAAAACTCAGCTTAAGTCGTACTGATCCGGGCCCGAATAGCCGCGCTTTCAACGATTCCAAGCATTATCAAGGTAAACAATAATGAACTGCCGCCATAACTCACCAGAGGCAAAGTTACTCCGGTTACGGGCATCATCCCCAAATTCATGCCCACATTCACTAGAAATTGCACAAATAATAAGCCACCGATTGCGATAACCAAAAAACTCGTAAAATCATCCTTGGTCTTGGAAGCTAACAAGTACATTCTAAAAAACAACAAGGCAAAGGCGACCAAAAGCAGACTCACCCCAAAAAAACCCAATTCCTCGGCCACCACGGCAAAAATGAAGTCTGTTTGGCTTTCCGGCAAAAATTTCAGCTGGCTTTGAGAACCAAAACCTAAACCACTGCCAAACCAGCCACCAGACCCAACCGCAATCGTGGCTTGAGTGATGTTATATCCCTGCCCCAGCGGATCTATCTCAGGATGCAAAAAAGTGGTCAAACGTGCCTTTTGGTAATCCACTAATACAAAATTCCACCCCAACAAGGCCAACACTGTAAATGCTAAAACCAAAATCAAAATGAATCTTTTTCTGATACCGGCAAAAAAAATCACCACTAGCCACATGCCGACCATCAACATTGCCGATCCAAAATCCGGCTGCAGATAAGTCAGCCCGGCCGGGACCATCACGATCGCTCCGCTTTCAAAAAATTCACGCCACCTCAATTCACGTCTGGCTCGCTGGCTGAAATAGCTGGCCAAGGCCACGGCCACGGCGACTTTCATAAATTCCACGGGTTGGAAACGCACAATTCCGAAATCAAACCAGCCGGTCGTGCCCCTGACTTTAATGCCCAAAATTAAAACTCCAACCATTAACAACATTCCCGCGACATAAATCACCGCTGAATAATTTCGCAGCAATTTATGATTGGATGAGGCGATCAGCAAAAACGCCGCTAATCCCACCCCTAAAGCCACGAGTTGCTTTTTGACATTCAAAAATTCCGATGCTTCGCTGGATAACTCCACGGAATAGATGGCCGCCAAGCCAAAAGCCACCAGGGTCAAAAAAGTCACCAGCATCACCCAATCGGCAGAAGCCAGATTGCGCCAATAATTTCTAATTTGCATAAGTAGCTTCAGCTTAATCAAATCACCCTCTGAAAGCAAGAAAAAAGGGGCATCTACCCCTTTTACTCGACCTAAGATTTCTCAATTTACTCTAAAATTTTATACACGCGCTGATCAAACAGATTGATATTGGGCAGAATTTCCACCTTGCTGCTGGCCGGCATGGAATCAAACCAATTGGCCACGACATTCTGAGTTTCGCCGGCTGCCAATGATGATAAAGTAATGCTGTTCACCCCGACCACGCTGGTCCCGCGTCTCAACAGGATAATAAACTCCGGATCATAAAAACTGTAAGCCCCGCGATTCTCCACGGTAAAACTGACCCGATTGATCATTTTTGTATCCACTTCAAGATCTTTTTCCACGGCCAGATCCCGGATCTCAAAAGACATCCGATCTCGATACCAAAGATCATAGTTCCCCACCGCGTGCCGATCCACTCGATGCCAATTCACTTCCACCAGTTCAAAATTCACGGACCGCGGCGCGGTTGTCATCAGCTGGGCAAAAACAATAATCGGCTTTTCTTCGCCCGGCAAAATGAAGCCGCGCTGTTCTTCGGTCTCGAAAGCCGTCGCCGTAAACTTGTAAACCACTTCCGCCCACCATTCAGGGTTAGGATTGTTCAGAGCCGCATAAAAATCATAGCGTCCGGCTCCGGCCGCCAGCGCACCGGTACCGCTGAAAGTCAAAGGCTGGGCCGCGTGCGCCACCGTATAAGTATTCAAATCCGACTGGCCAAAAGCGACCATCTCTCCCACCGACCTTTGTTCCTGGCCATAGCTCACCAAAAAACTGTCGATCATGGTCCACAAAACAAACAATATCAACCCTCCTTCTGCCGCAATCGCCAAACCGTAAGCAATCTTTTTCAATTTCTCCTTATTATTTACCCACCAAAGCGAAAACTTATAAAACTGTTTAAACTCGGCTTCCGCCTCCTGCAAGCCGGTCTCGGCCTGCTGAATCAATTCTGGTTGGGCTGGTTGTAATCCTTCCTCCGCCATAGTCCCGATATTATATCACGAAGCGCCAGAAACGCGCGATTCAAATCTCATTTCCATCTAATTTTGCCCCCTTCTCCTCTGCTCAAAATCATGTTAAACTATGCCTGTTATTTTCTGACAAAAAACCTTTTATTCTGTGGAAAACTATGCCTAAAAAAGAAGCCAAAAATAAGGTGAAATCCGGCAGAGCCGGATCCGGCTCTGCCGGAAAGGCCGCGGGCCCAACCAACAAATCAGCCACCGGCGGACAAGCTTACGGAGCCAAAGAAATTCAAGTTTTGGAGGGATTGGAACCCGTGCGCAAGCGCCCGGGCATGTACATCGGTTCAACCGGTCCCACCGGACTTCACCACCTCATTTGGGAAGTCATGGACAACTCTTTTGACGAAGCCATGGCCGGGCACGGCAATGAAATCACTTTGCGCCTTTTGCCGGACAACATGATTTCTGTGGAAGACCACGGCCGCGGCATTCCAGTCGATCAGCATCCGCAATTTAAAGTTTCGGCTTTGGAATTAGTCATGACCAAACTGCATGCCGGCGGCAAATTCGGCGGCGGCGGTTATAAAGTCTCCGGCGGTTTGCACGGCGTGGGCGTTTCCGTGGTCAATGCGCTTTCCAGCTATCTCAAAGCCGAGGTCAAGCGCGATGGCAAAATCTGGGAGCAAGAATACGCTTTCGGCAAACCCAAAAACAAAGTTAAATCTGTGGGCCCGGCTAAAGGCACCGGTACCACCATCACCTTTCAAGCCGATGCCAGTATCTTCGAAACTTTAGAATTTGACTTCAAGACCATTCTCGATCACTTGCGCCAACAAGCTTATCTGACCAAAGGAATCCGGCTGACGGTGATTGACGAACGGGTCAAGAAAAACGCCACCTCCTACACCTTCTACTTTGAAGGCGGCGTGGCCTCTTATGTCCGCCACATCAACCGCGGCCGCGAACCCAAGCACGACAATGTCTTCTATGTTTCCAAAGACGATAAAGAGACAGACATGTCCGTGGAAGTCGCCATGCAATACACCGAGGAATATCATGAATCAGTTTTCTGTTTTGCCAACAACATCACCAACCCCGAAGGTGGCTCTCACCTTTCCGGTTTCCGCGCCGCCTTAACCCGCGAACTCAACAATTACGCCCGCACCAAAGGTATCTTAAAAGAAAAAGATGCCAATCTTTCCGGCGATGACGTACGCGAAGGTTTAACCGCGGTCGTGAGCGTCAAACTGAAAGATCCCCAATTCGAAGGCCAGACCAAAGCCAAGCTTGGCAATCCCGAAGCCCGTACGGCCGTGGAATCAGTCTTCGGCGAATCCTTCAAAATATTTTTAGAAGAACATCCGCGCGATGCCGAAGGAATTATCGGCAAATGTCTTTTGGCCGCTCAAGCCCGAGCCGCGGCGCGAGCCGCGCGTGAAACCGTTTTGCGTAAGGGGGTGCTGGAAGGTTTAACCCTGCCAGGAAAATTAGCTGACTGCTCGACGAAAGACGCGGCCAAATCAGAACTCTTCATTGTTGAGGGAGATTCGGCCGGCGGCAGCGCCAAACAAGGTCGTGACCGCAAAACCCAAGCCATTCTGCCTTTGCGCGGCAAAATCTTAAACGTAGAACGCGCCCGATTGGATAAGATGCTGGCCAACACTGAATTGAAATCTCTGGTGATTGCCATGGGCACTAACATTGGCGAAATGTTCAATATCGATGATTTGCGCTACGGCAAAGTCGTGATTATGACCGACGCGGATGTGGACGGCTCTCACATCCGAACCTTGTTGCTCACTTTATTCTATCGGCACTTCCCGGATCTGGTGACCAAAGGCCACATCTTCATTGCCCAACCGCCGCTCTATCGCGTCGCCATCGGCAAAAACTTCCGCTATGCCTACACCGAAGAAGAAAAAGAAACCATCATCGAAGAAATGACCGAAGCCGCGGGCGCTAACAAAAAATCGGCGAGCAAAGCGAGCCGTCCTGAGGAGGCAGCTGCCGACGAAGGATCTTCACCGGTCGGCGAAGAAAAGAGCGAAGGTGAAGAAGCCATGGAAGTCGGCGGCGTCAAAATCAATCTTCAACGTTATAAGGGTCTTGGTGAAATGAACCCGGAACAGCTCTGGGAAACCACCATGAACCCGGCCACTCGCGTAATGAAACAAGTTACGGTCGAAGACGCGGCCAAAGCCGATCAGGTCTTCGACGTCCTTATGGGCTCAGAAGTGGCCCCGCGCAAAAAATTCATCCAAACGCACGCCAAAAGCGTACAAAACCTGGATATTTAGGAAAAAAGACCCGGCTCAAAGCGCCGGGTCTTAAAATATTGCCTTTTTTATCTATTTATACTATTATATCTTCATACAACCCCGCGAGGGGTTTTAAAATACCCTTAACTTAGGGAAATATGTACAGTTCTACTCGTCCCAGCAACCCTCTTGCCTGGTTTGCGCGCTATCTGCGCGACGCCAAAGAGGAGTTGGGCAAAGTCACTTGGCCCTCCAAACAGGACACAATCCGATACTCAGTCGTGGTGATCGCGATCAGCGTCTTCGTCGCCGCTTTCTTTGGCGGCTTGGACTGGGTCTTTAATCTCGGTTTAGAAGAGCTCATTAAGCTCGCCGCTTAATCACTAGGAGGTTTATGGCCAAACAAGAATCAAAACACGGCCGTCGTTGGTACGCCATCCACACCTATTCCGGTTATGAGGAAAATGTGGCCGGCAACCTGCGCCAGCGCGTGGAAAACTACGGCATGGAAGACAAAATCTTCTCTGTCCTTGTTCCCAAAGAGAAAAAAATTAAAATCAGAAGCGGCAAGCGCAAAACGGTTGAGGAAAAGATTTTCCCCGGCTATGTCCTGGTTGAGATGATCGTCACGGACGATTCCTGGTACGTAGTCCGCAACACGCCAAACGTCACCGGCTTCATCGGTGCCGGCACCATTCCGACCCCGGTGGCGGCCGAAGAAATGGAAGCTTTGCAAAAACGCATGGGCGTGGACGAACCCGAATATACCCTGGATGTTGAACCCGGCTCGCCGGTTCAAATCACGGACGGGCCGTTTAAGAACCACGAAGGTAAAGTCTCAGAAATCGACCACGAACGCGGCAAAATCAAAGTCTTGGTTTCCATGTTCGGTCGTGAAACTCCGGTGGAACTGGATTTTCTCCAAGTTAAAAAAATATAACTAACTAACCTAGCATGGTGGCCCGCCTCTGGCGGGAATCCATTCAACAAATCGCTATGGCAAAAAAATTAGTCACGCAAATTAAACTTCAAATCCCCGGCGGCGCGGCCACTCCAGCCCCGCCAACCGGCCCGGCCCTGGGTCAGCACGGCGTCAATATTCAAGACTTCGTCGCGCAATTCAACAGCCGGACTGAAGATAAACGCGGTGAAATCGTCCCGGTGGTGATCAATGTCTATGAGGATCGCTCCTTTGACTTCATCACCAAAGTCGCCCCGGCTTCCGAATTAATTAAAAAAGCCGCTGGGCTGAAAAAAGGCTCAGGCAAACCTTTAACCGAAAAAGTCGCCAAGATCTCCCAAGATCAATTGCGCGAAATCGCGGAAAAGAAAATGCCGGACCTCAACGCCAACGACATCGAAGCGGCCATGAAAATCATCGCCGGCACGGCCCGCCAAATGGGAGTCGAAATTAAATAAATTATTCAGTGGGAGCTCGAAAGAGCGCCATGACCACACAAACATATGCGCAGTAAAAGATATCAGGAGGCTCAAACTAAAATCGACGCTAAAAAAACTTATCCGATTCAGGAAGCGATCAAGCTCGCCAAAGAAGCTTCAAATGAAAAATTTGATGCCGCGGTCGAACTCCACCTAAACTTAGGCATCGACCCGTCAAAAGGCGAACAGCAAGTGCGCGGCACCATTGCCCTGCCGCATGGCGTGGGCGGTAAAACCAAAAAAGTTGCGGCTTTCGTGGAACCGGCTAAAGAAGAAGAAGCCAAAAAAGCTGGAGCTGATTTAATCGGTAATCAAGAGCTGATCGATAAAATCTCCCAAACCGGCGCCATCGAATTCGACGTGGCCGTGGCCACCCCGACCATGATGCCGAAACTGGCCAAGTTGGCTAAACTGCTTGGTCCCAAAGGCATGATGCCCAACCCCAAAACCGATACCGTGGGCGCTAACGTGGCCAAAATGATCGAAGAACAAAAAGCCGGCAAACAGAGTTTCAAAAACGACGGCACATCAAATATTCATCAGGTTTTCGGCCGAGTTTCCTTCACCGAAGCTCAGCTCGTCGACAATCTCACCGCCCTCATGAATGCCATCAATAAACTCAAGCCGTCTTCCTCAAAAGGAATATTTATCAAGAGCGCCTCGATCTCATCGACTATGGGACCAGGCATCAAACTCGAAGTCTAATAGAAACACCCCGCCTCGCGCGGGGTGTTTGATTTTCTCCACGTTTGGTGTCATCCTGAGCAATAGCGAAGGATCTCCAAAATATTCAGAAAATCCTCCACTTGATAAATTACTCGTTCAGAATGACACAAACTTTCCTATGGCCGTCTTAACCAAAAAAGAAATTCTGCAACGACTCCGTGCAGGTGACCTCAAGTTCAACCCAAAAATTGACGCTTTTCAGCTCCAGCCTCACGCCATTGACCTGCGTCTGGGCTACAAATTCCTAATTCCCAAAAACTGGGTCATGACCGATCGCGGCCGCAGCGCCATCAAAATTTCCATTGATGACACGGCCATTCACCGCGAACAGTTCGATGAAGTGATTCTCCAGCCCGGCCAATACTTCGAACTCTTGCCCAACGAATTCGTGATTGCCACCTCGCTGGAAACCATTGAGATGAACGCGTCTGATCTGATGGCCATCCTTTTTCCGCGCACTTCCACCAACCGCCGCGGCGTGAACCTATCCCTCTCCGGCATCATCGACTGCGGTTACAAAGGGACGCTGATTTTCCCCATGAAAAACGAAGCCGGCAACCAAGTCTTGCGAATTTATCCGGGCGAGCGCGTCTGCCAGGTAATCCTCCAAGATTTACAATCTAATCTCAGTCCCGAAGAAGCTAAGCTGCACGGCGCTCAAGCCGCCAAATACACTGAAAGTCAGGATAATGGCTATCAATTAGATAAAGATGCTGAACGCGAGCTCCTGATTGACGGACAATTAGAAGAACTAAAAAACCGCTTCGGCATCTAGCCTGAAGCGGTTGTTATTAGCTCTTTTAGCTCCCGTATTCGTCAGGTTAGCTCCTCTACCCCTACATCTGCCTTAAAATCAGCGGCAGTTTATGGATCGCCTCCGCCCGCGTTTCGTAAACTAGATGATAGACCACGGCCGGATTGCCCGTGGCAAAGCGCGAAACCTTCGCGCCTTTTTTTGACAGCAACACGATGGGCATATTCTCTTTTTGCGCCAAAATTAATTCTCCGCCAACCCCAAGCGATGGATACGATACTTCAGCCACCAGGACATCATGATCAAGCAAGGTTTTAACATCCTTCTCATAAACTTCGCGTGCCGGAATATCCGCATGCTTCACCGGATCCGTGTGCAAATGAGGTAGATAATATTCAAGTCCAATACTTTCAACCGCGCGCCCCAAATCTTCATAAAACGACTTGATTGAAAGCATCTCGTCTTCCGGCAAATTCGTCAGCGCTTCAGAAATATAAACTTTCTTGATTGATGGGGTCAGCACTTCCACCTGAACCTTATCGCGATGAAACACCTGATCCGCGTCCTCAACCAGATAAACATCGCGCACTCCGCCTTAAATCATGGCCTGCCAGCACGGCTCACAGCACCACCAATGACCGCACAAATAAACATCCGCGCCATTAGTATCAATCCCCTGCCCACGCGCGACTTGCATCAGCATGTTTTCCGCGTGCCCGGGTGCATCATGCAAACCGCACAAATCATAACCGGTGCCGCTCGGACATCCTTCCACCACGCGCGGACAAATATGCAATTTGTCCGAGCCTTGATTAAACCCATTGCCGGCTCGACACAAAACCTCGCCGCCGCGTACCAAAACCGCGCCCACCGGATACAAAGTATCGCCCGAGCATTCCTGCCGAGCGATTTTGGCTTGCGCCATCAACTCATTGTCTAGGGCGACATATTTAATTTCTCGTCCTTCTGGCAGATATGGTAATTCCATACTGATCTCCCCCTCCTTACCAAGGAGGGAGCTGGGGGGAGGTCTGGCGATTCAAGACCCCCTCCTAACCTCCCCCTTGGTAAGGGGGAGGAAAACTTACTTCTTAACCCGATAATGCATCAAAACGCTCTGCTCACCCAACAACACGCTGTCAATCAAATCCAAATCAATCCGGTCAAAACCCGAGGCCAAGGGAATCCCTTTGCCAAACAAAACCGGCTCCACGGTCAAATACAAATCATCCACCAATCCCTGCTGCAAAAACGCGCTGTACACGCTGGCTCCGCCGCAAAGCGCGACTTTGTCATAACCGCGCTTGGCCAAACTTTCGATAATTTCCACGGGCGAATCACTGGTCCATTCCAAAACACCGGGCTCGCTTTCCCGCCCATCCAAATCGCGCGTCATAATCACATTTAGTCGATCTTTAAGAGGCCGGCCAATGGTTTCATAAGTATTTCGCCCCATGATCACCACCCCGATTTCCTTGGTCTTCTTAACAAAAAAACCCGTGTCCTCTTTGCTGGTCCAATCCAAAGACACCTGATCTTTTTCCTCGGCAATTTTCCCATCCGCACTCATGGCGGCAATCAAAGTCACTTGCATATTAAACCGCGATCTTCATCTTCTCCAGCGGCGGCTGGGGCTTATATTGCTCTTTAAACATGCGGAATAATTCCTCAACCAACTCCGGATCACCTTCTAATCCCCTTTTAAATGAGTTCGGAGGCAACTGACAATTAATCTCTATATGTTCGTGATTATCACGCGTCAACAACTCCTCAACCTGCGGATAATGGTTTTCGTAAATATGCGCATGCGAAATTGAGACCGTCAGCTTCCCCACCGCGGTTCCGAGCTCCTGCGCAAGCATGGATTGCAGGAGCGCGAAACCGGCCACATCATGTGGATTGCCCAACATCATGTCGTTCGACCGGATAATTAAGTGCAGGTTCAGTTTGTTGTTGATAATGTTGATGACCCAAGTAAACGGACAAGGAACATTTTTCTTTTTGGGTGCGGTTAAACCATCAGAAGCCGGATCCCACATCACAATCACTGCTTGGCGGCTTGATGGTTCATCTTTTAAATGCTGAACAGCGTCTAAAAGTTGATCACGGCCAAAGTGATGTCGCCAACGATAACCATAAGCCGTTTCCATAGTGCCATCTTCTTCGGCAAAATCATCCCAAATTTTCGTAAACTGCTGCATGAAGTCTAAATTCTTCGATCCGGTCAGCATCCACACCACTTCCGCGCAGAAAATCTTGATCGGAATCTTGCGCAAGGTCAAAAGTGGAAATCCCTGTTTAGGAAAAACCTCAAAGGTCATACCCGGAATCGCCTTGGTGCTCAAACCCGTGCGTTCGCTGTAAATATCCTCGCCCTCTTGGTAGATGCGGCGGATATTTTCCAAGTATTGACCGTCGAAATTCGTCATATTGAAATCACCTTAGCAGACGCTTGTGAACCTTTGAAGGGGATAACTTAAAACAAAAATTTTTGCTATAATAGGCGCATGTCCAGTAGTACAACTTCGATGAAGTTGCATTTTTACCCACGCTGGGTTGAGACTAAACGTTTTTTAATTAAACCAATATATTTAGATTTTAAATCATAACGCAACTTCGTCAGTAATATCACGTAAAAATATCGAAGTTGTACTACTGGACATGGAAAAAACCGGAAAACTCATTGTGATTGACGGCACGGACGGCTCGGGTAAGGCTACTCAGACCAAACTTTTGGTTGAACGCTTGCAAAAAGACGGGCAGCGCGTCCAGACTTTGTCTTTTCCCCAATACGGCCAAAAAAGTGCGGCTTTAGTTGAGGAATATTTGGCCGGCCGCTACGGATCGGCCGAACAAGTCGGGCCTCAAGCCGCTTCCATCTTTTATGCCGTGGATCGTTTCGCGGCCCGCGGCCAAATCAAGGACTGGTTGAACCAAGGCCAATGGGTAGTGACTGATCGCTTTGTCTCTTCCAACATGGGCCACCAAGGCGGCAAGATTCATGACACCGAAAAACGCAAAGAATTCTTTCAATGGGAAGACGAACTCGAACACGGCATCTTTAATCTCCCCCGCCCGGACAAAATCATCTTTCTGCACGTGGCAGCGGCCATCGGCCAGCAGCTCACCGCCCAGCGCGACGCCATTCAGGACATCCATCAGCAAGACCTGAACCATCTCAAAGACGCGGAAGCCGCTTATCAGCAAATGGCCGAAATTCTGCCCAACTTTGAAAGAATCGAATGCGTCCAAGACGGCAATTTACTTCCCATTGAACAAATCCACGAGCGCGTCTTCGCACTCGTTAAGCCTCTTATCACTTAACTTTATGAATCAACTCATTACCGTCGGACAGCTGCTGGACCAAACCTGGGACCATTACCGGGACAATTTTAAGGAACTGATGACCGTTTCCGCCTGGATCCTGATCCTGGCCGTCATTGATGTTTTGGCCCTGTCCTTTTACCCCTCGGCCAGCGAACTGGCCTTGGGCGCAACTTTAACCGGTTCGGAAATATTCGGCGTCATCTTGGCCTTTATTTCTTCCGGAATTTTGGCTCCGCTTCTGGGTCTTTGGCTGCTCATTGCCCTGTCTCGCTTAGTCCGATTCCAATTGACCGGCCGCAAAAACGATGTCAAATCCGGCAAAGCCGGATCCGGCTCTGCCGGAAAAGCCATGTTGGAAGGTTTTCAATACTACTGGTCCGGCTTCTACATCAGCCTCTTGATTTTACTCGTGCTCTTGGCTGGTTTGGTTATTGGTCTGGGACCGGCCTTCATCTTAGCCGCCATCATGCAAGTGGCCAGCGGTGGCGCCCTAATCATTCTCTTTAATCTGTTCTTGGTGCTCGGCATCATAGCCGCTTTTGTTTTAGTCTTCACCTGGGGCGTGCAATTCATCCTGGCCCCGTTCGCGCTGTTCATGGAAGATCAGCGCGGCCTCAATGCCCTCAAGCGCAGCCGCGAATTAATCAAAGGCCGCTTCTGGAGCGTGGTTTTGCGCATCGTGATCCCAAAATTAATTTTCATGGCCGTGGGCGTATTGCTGCTGGCCATCATCGAATACGTAATTGGCTTGGGCATCACCGGCGTGTCCGGACTGAACTTGGATCTCCAACTGCGCTTAGGTTCCCTGACCCGAGCCGCCTTCCCTATTCTTATCGTGGCCTTGCTTAACCCGCTTATGGTCATTGCCGATCTCGTCCTCTATCGGGACTTGATGAAAAAATAATCTATGCCCAAACCAACTTCGCTGTCCAAAATTCCCAACGTTTTTCAATTGCTGCAAACCAGCTTGGCCGTGTACCGAGATAATTTTTTAACTATCGCCGGCTATGTCACTTGGCTCTTAATTCCATATCTAGGTTTGATCCTGCTGGATCTGGCGCCGGCTGATCATTGGGGCGTCATCACCAGCCAGTTGTTGCTCAACTTCATCCAAGCCCTGCTCTGGCTGTGGATCATCATCATCTTGGTCACTCTAATCCGCGGTTGGATCAACAAAAAACCCACGTCCGATGAACAGGTCATGGTTGACGCCTGGCGTTTGATTATCCCCTTGGCCGTCATCGCTTTCATTCAATCCCTAATCATTGTCGGCGGCTTAATCTTCTTTGTCATTCCCGGCCTGATCTTCTTTGTTTGGTATTCTTTTTCTCAGTTGTCCGTAATTTTAGACAAGCAGCGCGATCTCAAAGCCTTGGCTTTCAGCCGCGAACTCAGCCGCGGCCGCTTTTGGCTCGTGGCCTGGCAGCTCGCGGGCGGCCCGCTGATCTTCTTAACCTTGTTCTCCTTGATCTTGGGTTTAATCACCGCGACCCTGACTCCATTGTTTGGCCTGGATCCGGTGGCTTTGGATTTAGCCATTCAAGCCGGCCATACCCCGATTTGGATGTCCGTAATCAGCACCTTAAGCGAAACCTTCATCGTGGCGCCCATCCTGCTGATTTATGTCACTCTCTTGTATGAATATTTGAAGAAGGGTAAGGTCGTAAAAAAGTAGAAAAGAAAATCGCTCGCGTTGCTCGCTGTAGAAAGGAGCAAGAATGCCTAATCTACAAACGAGTCCACTTTCTACCTTCTCCTATCTACTTTCTACCTTTATGCCGACACTCGAACCGGTCATCGGACTGGAAATTCACATTCAATTGAAAACCAAATCTAAAATGTTCTGCGGTTGCGCCACCCACGACAGTGCGGTTGCGCCCAACACCAACATTTGTCCGATTTGCCTGGGCCATCCCGGCACTTTGCCGGTCCCCAATGAACAAGCGGTTCGCTCCGCGATTTTGATTGGCTTGGCTTTGAATTGCGAAATCGCCAGCCATTCCAAATTCGATCGCAAAAATTATTTCTATCCTGATCTGCCCAAAGGCTATCAGATTTCCCAGTTTGATTTGCCCGTGGCCGCCCACGGCCATTTAACCGTCTCCGTGCCCGGCCCCGGTGGCCGTACCAGTGTGCGCATCGACATCACTCGCGCCCATTTGGAAGAAGACGCGGCCAAAAACCTGCATCACGCCGAGACCGGCAAAACTTATGTTGATTACAATCGCGGCGGCACGCCGTTAGTGGAAATCGTGACTGAACCGGACTTTACTTCCCCGGCCCAAGCCAAAGCTTTTTTGCAGGAACTGCGCTTAATCGCTCGCTACTTAAACATCAGCGACGCGGACATGGAAAAAGGCCACTTGCGCTGCGACGCCAATATCTCCATGCGCCAGCGCGATGCGGCCGGCGCCATCGTGGGTCCGCGTTTTCATCCCAAAACTGAAATCAAAAATTTAAACTCGTTCAAGCATGTCGAACGGGCTTTGGAATATGAGATCCAGCGCCAAACCAAACTTTGGGAGTCTGATGCCCCGCCCGCCGAATCCACCACTCGAGGCTGGGATGATGTGAAGCAAAAAACTGTCGAACAGCGCACCAAAGAAGGCTCGGCTGATTATCGCTATTTTCCCGAACCTGATATTCCGCCTTTGGAACTGACGGCCCTGGCTGAAGAATTGCGTTCGCAAATCCCGGAATTGCCCGCGGCCCGCCGCGCCCGCTTCATCGATGAGTATGGCTTGCGCCCGGAAGATGCGGCGCAAATCTGCGAAGACAAAGCTTTGTCTGAATTCACGGAACAGGCTTTCTCCGAACTGCACGCTTGGCTCAAGGCCTTGCCCGAACTGGATGACGTGCAGGATGAAATCATGGACAAGGAAAAAACCCGCATCGCCAAGCTGTTCGCGGGCTGGCTCCTGTCCAAACTCGGCGGCTTATTGGCTGATCGCGGGATGGCTTATAAAATTATGATGCCCGGCAAAGCCGGGTCCGGCTACGCCGGAAAAATCACCCCGGAAAACTTCGCCGAATTCATCACCTTAATCGCCACCGGCAAATTATCATCCAAATCCGGGCTCGCGGTCTTGGGCAAAATGCTGGATGACGGCGACGACCCCTCGCATATCATGGAAGATCTGAAACTGGGCAAGATGGAAGATGCTGGCGCCTTGGCCGATATCATCGACCGCTTGCTCGCTAATCACCCCGAAGAAGTGGCCCGCTACCAAGCCGGCAAAACCGAATTGCTCCAGCTCTTCATCGGCCTGGTCTTGAAAGAAACCGAGGGTACGGCCGATCCCAAACTCACGGCCAACATCCTGAAAGTAAAACTGGAAAGCTAAAAACCAGGCCCGCGGGCCTGGTTTTACATCGTGTCATTCCGAGGAACGAAGTGACGAGGAATCTTTCGTTAACTTGAGACCCTTCACTCCGTTCGGGATGACATAAATTTGTTTACCAATCCGATCGCTTGCTCCTGATCCGCCACCCACTTAATCCGCTCATCCCGCTTAAACCAAGTCATTTGACGCTTCGCATAATTGCGAGTGTCTTTTTTTATTTCTTCGATCGCCTCTTTCAGGCTGACTTCACCATCTAAAAACTTGCAGATCTGCCGATACCCGATTCCACTCATTGAAGGAATCTCGCACCCATATTTTTCTTTCAGTCCCCTGACCTCATTCACCAGCCCGCGTGCGATCATTTCCTCGACTCGATTATTAATCCGCTCATTCAATGACTCGCGGTCCGCTTGCACGCCAATTTGTAAAACATCATATTTGAATTCGCCTTTAATCATTTGCCGCGAAAACGGCCGGCCCGTCTTTTTGCACACTTCCAGCGCCCGCACCAGCCGGCGCTTATTTTGTTTATCGATCACTTCCGCGCCTTCGGGATCGAGCTGTTTAAATTCATGAAACAAATCGCCCAACGTCCGTTTTTCTAACTCGGCGCGCAATTCCGGATCCGGCGGCACTTCCGTTAAACTCATATTATCGATAACTGCCGAAAGCCACATGCCGGTTCCGCCCGCTAAAATCGGCAATTTGCCGCGCTTTAAAATCTCCTGAATTTTTTCTTCAGCATAGCGCTTAAAATCCGCGGCCGAATACTCCTGGTCCGGATTAACCAAATCAATCCCCCAATGAGGAATCCCATCCACCACCAAATACTTACTTTCCCCAAACAAAGCTCCAATCTGGCCCTTGACCTGGCCCTGATTCCATTCCCCTTCAACCTTAGCCGTACCAACATCCATTCCCTTGTAAATCTGTCGGGAATCAACCGAAATCACTTCCCCGCCAAATTTTTTGGCAATCGCAATCCCCAGCCCGGTTTTCCCGGCCGCGGTCGGCCCGACGATGGCGATGATTTTAGGCAGTTTGGACATATTCACCTTCAAGCAGCCACTTATCAGCTTTGTTAATCTTAACATCTACAATCTTCCCCACCAAACTCTCATCACCTGGGAAACGAGACAGTTTTAGTTCTCGAGAAAAACCATAACACATCTTTTCAGCTTTCTCATGATGAATCGCCTCTTCGCACCGCTCCACCAGCACACTCACACTCTGCCCCACATATTTCTGATTTAACTCCAAAACCGTCTTAATCAACAACTCTTGAATCACGTCCCAGCGCCGGCGTTTTTCCTCGGGACTGACATCGTCTTTGAAAGCTTTGGCCGCGGCCGTGCCGCTTCTTTGCGAGTACATGGCGTGATAGCTCATGTCGAATTTTACGCGTTGAAACAACTTCACGGTCTTTTCAAACTGCTCCGGCGTTTCCCCGCAAAAACCCACGATTAAATCCGTACCCAAAGCGATATTTGGGATTTTCTCTCGCACCCGACGAATTGCATCCTCAAAATCCTCGACCGTATGCTTGCGATTCATCCGACGCAAAACTTCATTATCTCCGCTTTGCACTGGCAAATGCAGGAAATTTAGATGCGCGGGCAACGCCATGGCCTCAATCACTTCATCATCAAACTCGCGCGGATGCGGGGCCGTGAAATGCAAGCGCTTAATGCCCGGCACTTGATTCACTTCCCAAAGCAAGGCCGCAAAATGATTTTTGAAAGGATTATGCGCTGAAAAATTTTCCGCATCCGGCGCCTGATAGCTGTTCACGGTCTGGCCCAGCAAAATGATCTCCACCGCGCCGGCCCGAGCCCGCTCGCGCACATCGCTCATGATATCCGCCGTTGGCCGATTCTTTTCCAGACCCCGCGCAAACGGCACCACGCAATAAGTGCAAAAATTATTGCACCCGGTTTGAATCGGAATATATGCCTGGAAATTATTGCCATAACTGGGCGTGATTTTGAGATAATCCGCGTACTCCTCCCCCTTTCCAACGGAAAGATCAGCAGTGGGTCCTTGCAGCTCCGGCCGTAAACCGAATATCCAGCGTGGCAATTGCACCATCTCATGAATCGGAAAATAGAAATCCACGGTTGCCGGCAATTTCTTTTTGATGGCCCCATCTTTGTCCCGGCCCGGCAAACAGCCGGTAATTCCCACCATTAAACCTGGCTTTCTTTCTTTAATTTTGGCTAATTTACGCAATAAGCCCCAAACTCGGTCTTCAGCGGTCTGACGCACCGAACAGGTATTAATCAACACCAAATCAGCGGAATCGGTCTTGTCTGTTTCCGCAAATCCAATGGACTGCAAAAGTGCGGCCAAACGCTCGGAATCGCTTTTATTCATCTGGCAGCCGAAAGTGATGATTTGATATTTGGGCTGACTCATACCCGGTAGTACAACTTCGATTTTTACGTGTATTTATTATGGAAGTTGCATCCTGATTAATGTTTATTACTGCTCGGTATCTACCAACCTTCTCGTTTAAACCGAAGGTGTGGGAAAAAGCAACTTCATCGAAGTTGTCCTACCGGGCATAATGTGCGGATATTACTTGACAAAATGCATAAAATCAAGTATTCTCCCTGGTTAGTTAAGGAGGAAGCATGGCTCAGATCATTAAGCTCTTCGATAACCCGATCACTGACAAGCTGTTCTTTGACCAGATTAAGGAGATCAAAGCCGTGCTGGTGCGCGACAATCAATTGCGCGTCCGCATGCTCACGGCGCCGGTGCCCCGGACCCAGCCCGACACCCGCGACCTTTTTGACCTGTGCGCGCCCTCCCGCCTGAACGCCGAAGCAGGCCGATTGGTCTCGCCGCCCGAGCATTGCGCGGAGAAACTCTGGTGCAACATGTGGCTGCCCGGCCACAAAGAATCCGAGATCAAAGTCCGATTCGCCAAGGTTGAGCGCAGCGGACACGATCTGATCCTGATCAGCAAGGACATTCGAGGCGGCATCAGCGATCTCCTCCTGCTTTCCAAAAGCACCATGCTCTGGATTCACGGTCCGGATAACCGTTCCTGGCTGGCCAATTTCTCGGAAATCAGCACCGGCAACACGCTTTTCATCTGAACACATATCTTACTCAGCCACCACTCTTGTGGTGGCTTTCTTGTGTACAAAATTTATTGACTTAATAATGGTTAGTTGAGAAGATTCGACTACTAAACCAATAATCCATTAATCTATGGAAAATCCAGAGATGGCACCCATGGCTCCTCAGGACACCGCGTCAATGGAAATGCCTCCCCAAGAGACCAACCGCGAGGAAACAACAACCCCGGAAGATGTTGTTGAATCAACTGCTAACTCAGCTTCGGAATCGGAAATTGAAGAACAAATCGAAAGCGTCTATGATCAAATTGAATCAGCTAATAAACCGGATTTAACGGTCATGGAAATGACACCGGAAGCCGACACGCAAACGAAAGATGCTTCCACCAGCATCTGGAGCAAAATCACCGGCATCTTCAAATAACTTCTAAACTAAAAACACCCCAGCCAATGCTGGGGTGTTTTGATTTTCTTACGACGGCCTTTGCGTGGCTTCAAGCAAAGTGGCAATTAACTGATCTCGGGCCACGACTAAATCTTCATCTTGGCCAAACACGTTAATCTTGAAATCTCCGCCTTCGGCTTCCTTGCTCCCGATCACAATGGTCCAAGGCACTTTCGCCATGGCCGCGGCGCGAATCTTCTTGCCTACCTTTTCATCCGAATCATCCAACTCCGCACGCAAACCGGCCGCCACTAATTCAGTGCCCAACTGCTCGGCAAACGGCACAAAATCCTGGCTAACCGTGGCGATGCGCACTTGCACGGGCGCGAGCCAAGCCGGAAAAGCGCCCGCCGTATGTTCGATTAAAACCGCTAAAAAACGCTCAATTGAACCCATAATCGCGGCATGAATCATCACGATTCGTTCATCCTCGCTGTGTTCGTTCACACAGTGCAAGCCAAAGCGCTCCGGCATGTTGCGGTCCACTTGAATCGTGGCCACCTGCCATTCGCGGCCCAAAGAATCATGGGCCATGAAATCAAGCTTGGGTCCGTAAAAAGCCGCTTCCCCCAACCCCATTCGGTATGGCAGGCCCTTTTCTTCCAGCCAGGACTTTAACTCGGCCACATAACCATCCCACTGCTCAACCGTGCCCAAATACGGCTTCATGTTAGCCGGATCATGGGTTGATAAACGAACTTCCAGTTCAAAACCAAAGGCCGCATAAAATCGCTCAATGATATCCCAAATTTTATACGCCTCTTCTTTGACTTGCGTCTCGCGACAGAAAACATGCGCGTCATCTTGGGTGATGGAGCGCACGCGGGTCAAACCCGACAACTCCCCGGTTTGCTCATCGCGATAAACCATGGTGGTTTCCGCATAGCGCTGCGGCAGATCCCGATAGCTGCGCTTTTCGCAGTCGAAAATTTGCGTGTGGTGCGGGCAGTTCATGGGCTTCATCACAAACTCATGGCCTTCGCGCGTGGTGATGCGAAACAGATCATCTTTAAACTTTTCCCAATGCCCGCTGGTTTCATACAAATCTTTCTTAGTGATGTGCGGGATGGTGACTTTTTGATAGCCGTACTCGCGGCGCATTTGCCAAACGAAATCATCCAAAATATTTCGCAACAAAGTGCCTTTTGGCGTCCAAAGCGGCAAGCCCGCGCCCACTAATTCAGAAAAGGTATACAAACCCATTTCCTTGCCCAGCTTGCGGTGATCGCGGCGCTTGGCTTCCTCCAGCATCACCAAATATTCTTCCAGCTGCTGTTCCGTCTCAAAAGCCACGCCGTAAATGCGCTGCATTTGCGGATTTCCATCCCGACCGCGCCAATACGCACCCGCCAGCTTGGTCAGTTTAAACACGCCGATTTGCCCCGCGTGCTGCACGTGCGGACCGCGGCACAAATCCACAAACTCGCCCGTACGGTAAAGCGAAGCCGTGTCCGGCCGATCCCCCACGTCCGCCAGTTCTTCCACGGAAATTTTCGTGGTGCCCTTTTCTTTCAAATCCTTCAACAGTTCGACTTTGAAATCTTGATGGCGCTCGCGGAAAAAATCGATCGCTTGATCCAGGCCAATCTCCTCGCGATCAAAAGTCGTAGCCTTAGCAATAATCTCATGCATCTTCTCTTCGATCTTTACTAAGTCTTCCTCAGTTACTGGGGTTGGAGTTAAAACATCATAATAAAAACCTTGATCCACCACCGGACCCACTCCGAGTTTAACCCCCGGATACAGCTCAGTTACGGCCGCGGCCAAAATATGAGCACAGCTATGTCGCATGATTTTCAGTTGTTCTTCATCCATAAAATATAGTTACTAATGCGCCTAGATTACCAAAATTATGCTGCCCTGTCGAGTAGACCCCCTCCCGACCTCCCCCTTGGCAAGGGGGAGGAGAACGCGCCATATCCTTTCGAACTCCCCCTCCTTACGAAGGAGGGGGTCGGGGGGAGGTTTTACAAATCAAAAAGACGAGCATGTAGCCCGTCCCCTTATAAACCCTACCTACTATTCCCCTACCTACCCCCTCCTACTCTATCTCAATATACACGTGATCCCGCAGCCGCGGCACGCTACCCACCCAAAACGGGAAAAAATCCACTTGCACGTTTTGCGCCACGCCCTCGCTCAATAACAGCTGGCGCACCTGGCCTTCGTTCATGCCCACGAACCGCCCCGGATCCAAAGCCGTACTGGTGGCTGAAGGAATCGTCACCCCGTCCAAATAAACCCGCACGTTGGCCATTTCATCTTCCACGTCCGCTTTTTCAATCGTGCTTTGCAAACCCTCGGTATTAACTCGAGCGAATTCTTTGCCGCGCGTCAAAGAGTCATAAAGCTTGCGCGTGGCGATTTCTTCCAAAGCCGTGCGGTCGTAGAATACGCCCACCACTTTGATGGTCATGGCCATGGCGAAAGCCGCTGATTCCTCGCCGGCCGCGGCCGTACTGGTCTGATCCACGATCGTGGTTAAGAAAGTTTCCCCATCATAAGAATCCCCCACCTCATCTCGCAACATGGTTTGTGCCTCGGCTTCCAGTTCCGATTTCAGCTGCGCGGCCGCGTTTACGATGTCTTGATCCGAAACCACGGAAACCACGGCCAACCCGCCTTTCATTTCTCCGGTGCTTGCCGCGTAAATTTGTTTTTGCTTGGCCTCATTCAAACCCGGAATCGTAAACTGGCTCGGCCCGATATCGCCGGTGTGGCCGGCTTGATCCGCATAAGCGTTAACCTTAACGCTGCCGCCGGCCGGCACTTCTACGTCATTCTCGATTCGAAACAGCACTCCGCTCTCGGTTAAAAGCCGCGTGGTTTTCACCAAAGGCTGATTGGCGCCGGATTTATTGTAAATCGTCACCTCCCCTTTGGCCACGCCGGTCACTTCTTTCTTACCCAGGCCGCTGGGTGCAAAATCCGCGCTCTTGCCAATCGTGCCCGCCACCACTCGGCCGCGAATTTCGCTTTCCAAGGTCGGATTCTTCACAATGTCTAAAATCATTTCCGCTTTGATGGTTTCTTCCACCGGCTGGATGCGAATCGTGGCCTGCGTGGTAGAGATATAAATCACAATCAGCAAAATTGCCGCCACCACCAAAACAAAACCCACGGCAATTCGCCGGTAGATCTTCAAAGTCACCTGATTAGTGGCCAGCTCTTGCTTCGGAGTCAGCGTAGGCTTGCTTTTCACAGGTTTTTCTTCAATTGGTTTAATCGGTCGCGGTAAGGGCATGGGGTTATTATAGCAAAAAGGAAGAAAGGTAGAAAGTAGAAGTTAGAGAGTGGACGAAATTGAAAACTCCCCAAGGAAAACCTTAAAGAGTCTACTTTCTACTTTCTACTTTCTACTTTCTACTTTCTACTTTCTACTTTCTACTTTCTACTTTCTACTTTCTACTTTCTACTTTCTACTTTCTACCCTTCCACCCTCACATTCTGCCGCCCCACCACGGCCGCCACCTCCTCCGTCAACCCCTCGCTCACCGCCACCGTATAATCTGTTTCGATCCGCCGCTTTTGTCCGCCCGACTCCACGATTAAACAAACCCGATCCAAGCCGGGTGCGGACTGAAAAATGTCGCGCAATTCTTCCACCAGCTCCGGCCCGGGCCGGGCCGGCAAAGTAATGCACAAATTTTTGTTCGCCAAACCCTTGGGCGGCGGCGCCGACCCCCGGGTTTGAAATTGCGGAAGCGCTTCCGTCTTCTCCGGCTCAGACGACTGGCGGACTCGGGCTGATCCTTCGCTCTCGGTAATCCACATCCCGCTCTTTAACATGCTCACCAATTCCCCGAGTTCCGCCTCGCTGGCCCCAATCACGCTGTTAGCCAAGAGCTTGGCCTCCTCCCCCTCGCGCTTGGAAACTTTCGCCGAAACCAGCAGCAGCTGATCGTCCGCGAACCAATCTTGATACTCTTTAAAAGTGCGCGGGAACACGATCAGCTCGGCCGCGCCGTCAATATCATCCAAACCCACGAAGGCCATGGGGTCCCCTTTCCGGGTCATGATCGTTTTGGCAAAAGTTACGATCCCGCCCACTTTCACGAACTGACCGTCCGGCAAATCATAAATCTTGGCCAGCGGGGTCAGATAATCCTTAAACGCTTCTTTCAGCGCGGAATACGGATGCCCGGAAACATAAAGCCCGAGCAGTTCTTTTTCCCAAGCCAGCCGATCCCGCTTGGCCGCCGGCGGCACTTCGCGCAAAGAAATTTTTTTATTCATCATGTCCGGCGAGGCATCGAACAAGGAAGATTGATTTTGTTCTTGGTCTTTTTGCGTTTGCTTGGCAAAGACTAAAATCCGATCCAAATTCTGCAGCAGCTGGTTGCGCTCGCCAAAATTATCTAAAGCCCCGGCCTTGATCAAAGCCTCCAGCGACTTTTTGTTAAAAGCTCGGTGATTGACTCGGCCCACAAAATCCGCCAGGTCTTGATACGGCCCCTGCGCTTGGCGCTCCGCGATCATGCTCTCGATCACTTCCTCGCCCAAGTTCTTAATGGCCAGCAAGCCGAAGCGAATATTTTGATCGTCAATATACGTGAAGTTCTTCAAACTCTCGTTAATGTCCGGGGGCAAAACCGCAATCGCCATGCGCTGGCACTCGTGCACGGCCGCGGCGATCTTTTCCAAATCCGCGCTCTCGGCCGTCATAATCGAAGCCATGTACTCGGCCGGAAAATTCGCCTTCATATACGCGGTGTAATAAGCGATCATGCCGTAGCTGGCCGCGTGCGCTTTGTTGAAGCCGTAAGCCGCAAACGGCTCGATCAATTTCCACAAATCATGCGCTTGCGTTTTGCTCAAGCCGTGGTCCACGAAGCCTTTCAAAAGTTTTTCTTTTTGAATGGCCATTTCCTCCGGAATCTTTTTACCCATGGCTTTGCGCAGTTTGTCCGCTTCCAGCCACGAGTAACCGGCCAAATGAATAGCCGTGAGCATCACGTCGTCTTGATAAACCAGCAGTCCGTAGGATTGGTCCAAAAATTCTTCCATGCGCGGATCCATGAACTTGACTTTGCTCGGATCAAAACGCCGCTGAATATATTCGGGAATGGATTCAATCGGGCCCGGCCGGTAAAGCGCCACCATGGCCATGATGTCTTCCACGCGCTGGGGTTTCAGTTCCATCAAATACTTGGTCATGCCGTCCCCGCCCAGCTGAAACACGCCCATGGTGTTGCCGTGGGCCAAAAGGTCAAAAGTTTTCGCGTCATCCACCGGAATTTCCAACAAATCAATCACCGCGTTCTTGGTGATTTTGACCAGTTTGATCGCGTCTCCCAGAATCGACAGGTTGCGGATGCCCAAGAAGTCGAACTTGATGAGGCCGGCCGCTTCCACGGATTTCATTTCGTATTGGGTGATCACTTTGCCCTCGCGCGTATCAATTTGAATCGGCGTGTAATCTGTCAGTGACGAAGGCGAGACCACGGTCCCGGCCGCGTGAATGGACACGTGCCGGCCGCAGCCTTCAATTTGCCGCGCCAAATCAATCACTCGCCGCACTTGCGCGTTGGTGTCATACAGCTTTTTCAGCTCCGGTTCTTCCGCCAAAGCCCGTTTCAAGGTCATGGGAAAACCCTGCGAACCCATGGGCACCAGCTTGGCAATCTTGTCGCAAAATTCATAAGGCTGGCCGAGCGCGCGGCCCACGTCGCGCACGCTGCCGCGCGCCAGCATGGTGCCGAAAGTACAGATTTGCGCCACCTTATCCGTGCCGTATTTATGGCGCATGTATTCCAAAACTTCATCGCGCCGGTTATCCGCAAAGTCCGCGTCCACATCCGGCGCCGAAGGCCGCTCCGGATTCAAAAACCGCTCAAACGGCAATTTATAGCGCAGCGGATCCACGCCCGAGATGCCGATTACGTAACTGACCAGCGAACCGGCCGCGGAACCGCGCGTGGTGGTCACGATGCCGTTGTCGCGCGACCATTGCAAAAAATCAGACACGATCAAGAAGTAAGGACAAAAGCCTTTTTGATCGATAATCTCCAGCTCGTAATCCAAGCGCCCCTTAATCTTATCCGTCACGGCCGGAAATTTCTTGGCCGCCATTTCATAAGCGCGCTTGGTCAGTACTTCGCGAAAAGTCGTGCCCGCGGGGATATCAAACACCGGAAAATTCCATTTGCCCAATTCCAATTCCACCTGGCAGCGATTGGCGATCAGCCGCGTATTCTCAATGGCCTGCGGCGTTTCCGCGAACCGTTTTTCCATGTACTCGGGCGTGACCATGGAAGCGTCATGTTCGTATTGGTTCATGCGATCAAAAGCCTCCAAAGTTTTCCCGCCTTTAATGCAGTTCAAAATTTTCCACGCTTCCACGTCCGAGGGCTTGAGATAATTCGTGTTCTTGGTCGCCACCACCGGCACGCCCAAGCGCTCGCCCAAATCTATAAGCTGAGCATTCACGGTTTCCTGCTCCGCGATCTCTGGTCGATCAACGAGCTCCAAAAAGAAATTATCTTTGCCAAAAATCTCAACATGTTCCTCAATGGCTTTCACGGCCGCATCTTTATTCCCCACCCGCAAGTACTCGTCAATCTCGCCCAGGTATCCGCCGGACAAGCAAATCAAACCTTCGTGATATTGCCGTAAAAGTTCCTTATCGATTCTGGGCTTATAATAAAAACCCTCCAAAAAACCAATGGAGGAAAGTTTCAGCAAATTCAAGTAACCCTCATTCGTCTCGGCCAGCAGAACTAAACGATTGGGCTTGGTATCAATGCGCGCCCGCTTTTGATGGCGGCCATCCTTAGCCATATAAAAATCCACCCCGATAATCGGCTTGATCCCCAGGTCCTTGGCCTTCTTATAAAACTCAATGGCCCCGTACATGGTGCCGTTGTCCGTGAGCGCCACGGCCGTTTGCCCATTGGCCTGCACATGCGCCAAAAGATCCTTGATTTTGGGCAAAGCCTCCAAAAGCGAGAAATGGCTGTGGGTGTGGAGGTGGACGAAGCGTTGCATATCTCCCCGACTTTACCACAAGCTCCCCAAATCAAAAACACCCCGGCCAAGGCGGGGTGTTTTTGATATTTTTCTACACCTGAATCTTGGAAAAAAAGTACCCGCCCAAGGCGATGCTGGCGGCCGTGGCCAGACTCAGCACGGCTAAATCCAAGGGCAGGCCAAAGTGCGCGCTGCCCAAAAGCAAAACTCGAAAAGCATCCACGCTATAGGACAAAGGATCGAAGCGCGCCACCCAAACCAAAGCCGTGGGCAAACCCTCCAATGGGAATAAGGCCCCGGACAGGAAAAACAAGGGCATGATCAGAAAGTTCATAATCAGCTGAAACCCGTGCATGTCCTCCATAAAGGAGGCAATCAAAGTGCCCAAAGCCGTAAACAACAGCGCGGTCAAGAACATCACCAACAACAGGGCGGGCAAAGCCGCCAGGCTGTGCGGCCGAAAGCCGGGAATGAGGGCGATTAAGAAAACCACCACGCCCTGCAGCGTGGCCACCGTGGCCCCGCCCAAAGTCCGGCCCAGCATGATATTGAAGCGCGACACCGGCGCCACCAAAGTCTCTTTCAAAAAACCGAACTGCCGGTCCCAAATTACTTCAATCCCGAAAAACACGCTCGTGAACAAAATGCTCATGGCAATAATGCCCGGCGCCAAAAA
>JAHJAM010000037.1 GCA_018814025.1 Patescibacteria group bacterium
CAAATAAGAATACAATTGGTGTAAAAAAATCATGACTCAACAGACAACCAGAATTCCCATCTCTTCAATTATCCTTGACGAAGATATTTATCCGAGAAAGGGTATTGATCACAGGCGTGTGGGTATATTTTCTGAAAATATCAGGGATGGCTTTACGTTTGATCCCATTGAGGTGGAGTTGGCCCCTTCTATATGCTGCAAAAAAAGCCATCGGCCCAAGACAATTGACGGAAGATGAGGCAAGAGACACTGCCCGGCGGGCATATGCTGGAAACGCAAGTCTCAGCTCCGTGGATATCGGGAAGGCCATCGGGAGATCAAGACAGACAGTGGACGCTTACATAGCCGATCTTCGCGCTGTAAGCCATAAGGACAGAGATATCAAAATATTTCGCATGAATCGCCTTGGCATCCCCCAGGATAGGATTGCAAAGAGATTGGGCCTGGCCCGGACATCGCTTCTTCACCATTTGCCGAAAATGCCAGTGTTGGCAAATTCGGCAAATGCCGATTTACGTGTGACCTTCAGGTTATCCCGAGGTTTCACAGTTGCCCAGGTGGCGCAAAGGAAAAGCCCGATTCTCCCAATCCATCCTTGCTAAAGCCTTCCGGGGTGAACTGGTGCCCCAGGACCCCAATGACGAACCCGCGGAAAAACTGTTGAAGCGGATAATGGAGGAAAAGGCAAAAATGGAAAGCACTTTGAAGGTGGGTAAGAAAAAGGGAGTACGTCAAAAAACAAAAGCCAGGAGCAGGAAATGGAAAAAAAGAAAACAGCGCTTGTGCCAAATAACAGCTTTACCGAGTTCCTGTTGTACACAACCCCGAATGGCAAGGTTAAGGTCGAGATTTTTCTAAGAGATGAAAACATCTGGCTCACACAGGAGAAAATAGGACAGCTGTTTGGTGTGCAGCGTCCGGCAATCACCAAGCACTTGAAAAATATTTTTCAAAGCAAGGAACTTGTCGAAAGTTCAGTTAGTTCCATTTTGGAACATACCGCCGATGATGGGAAAACCTATAAGACAAAATTTTACAATCTGGATGCCATTATCTCTGTGGGATATCGGGTGAATTCAGCCCAGGCAACCCATTTCAGGATCTGGGCCACGGAACGGTTGAAAGAATACATCATCAAAGGCTTTGTCATGGATGATGAACGCCTGAAAAATCCTGGCAATATCTTCGGGAAGGACTATTTTGAAGAACAGCTTGCCCGCATTCGGGATATCCGTTCCAGTGAACGCAGGTTTTATCAGAAAATAACCGATATATACGCACAGTGCAGCGCGGATTATGTCAGCGACAGTGAAGTAACCAAACAATTTTTTGCAACGGTTCAGAATAAACTGCATTGGGCCATCAACCGGCAGACTGCCGCAGAGATTGTTCATTCCCGGGCTGACTATGAAAAGCAGAATATGGGTCTGACATCGAGAATTCCGGGGACAAATTCCGGGGACCAAATTCCGGGCCAAATTCCGGGGACAGCTTACTTAATTCCAATAAACCAAATGAACCGGTTGCGACAAGATAAGTCGCTTTTAATACTGTTGGGCTTGACCCAACCTACTGTATTACCAGCAGTTTTCCAGTTCGGCATGCATTACCAGTAATGGTTTTGTGTGAAGCCCGAATGACAATGAAGCCCTTGGCATCCCCCAGGACAGGATCGCAAAGAGATTGAGGTTAGATCAAAAGACAATTCATAACCATTTAGGAGAAATGCCAGCACTGGCATTTCTCCTAAATGGCGGTTTATCCCGTGGTTTTACTATTGCCCAGGTGGCGCAAAAGCACGGCTGGCCTGATCCCATGGTCTGGTCTTTGGCCCTGGAAGGCAAAAATAATAATGACAGATTTAAGGAACTTGGCTGGGGACTCAGGACCTGGGATCAGTGGGAAAGGTTGATTCGTATGGCAACCCAGGATATAAACTATATTTATTAGTATTGCGATACTAATAAATATAGTTTATATTGGTGTTTAAATACTAAAGGGATTTAAATTATGATTGAAAAACTATTTATGCACCATCGAACCATTTTAAATTCACTTAATCGCCCATTCAAAAGATATTTTTTAAAAAAACATGCTCTGAAAAACCGATTTTCGATTATTGCCGGCCAACGTGGAGTTGGAAAGACTACGGTAATGATTCAATATATCTATTCCTTTATTCAGGAAGATATTGCAAGCAGGAAAGCCTTGTATGTCCCGGTTGATCATTTTATGGTCGTGGGTCATTCTCTTTATGAAATTGCAGAGGAGTTTGTTAATTATGGCGGACAGCTTTTATGTCTTGATGAAATTCATAAATATCCGAACTGGTCGAGAGAGTTAAAAAATATTTATGATTCCTTCCCGAATATCAAGCTTATTGTATCTGGTAGTTCTGCGTTGGAAATTCATAAAGGAAGCCATGATTTAAGCCGACGAGCTGTTGTTTATAAAATGACTGGTCTTTCTTTAAGGGAATTTATTGAATTGAAATATCATATTGAGTTACCCGTCCTTGATATTGAATCTATACTGACGAATCATGAAAAGCATTCCCTTGAGATTACCAAAAAACTGGATATGGAACATTTAAAGATACTCTCTGTATTTCAGGAGTATCTTCGACATGGGTATTTCCCTTATTTCCTGGAACATCCAGATGAAGATACTTATTTAAGAACTCTGGAGCAGGGGTTGCACACAACAATAGAAAGTGATCTGCTTTCAATATATCCCAGGTTGGCGGGGGTCAGTATCAAGAAGTTAAAAATGCTGCTTTCGACTATTGCAAGGTCTGCTCCTTTTACACCTGACATGAAACGCTTAAAACAAATAATTGAAGTTGGTGATGAAAGAACACTGAAAACCTATCTAAGCTATTTAGAGGATGGCAAAGCCATTACATGTTTGTCAAAAAAAAATAAAAGTATCAGAGGACTTGAGAAGCCTGAAAAGATTTATTTAAACAATCCAAACCAGGCCCTTGCAATTACTGACAAAGAAAAAGTCAATTCAGGTACGATAAGGGAAATATTTTTTACTTGTATGCTCCAGGAAGAACACATGGTTGCAATTCCGCCAAAGGGTGATTTTATAGTGGATGACAAAAGCCTTTTTGAGATAGGAGGCAAAGGCAAAACTTTTAAACAGATCAAGGATATTCCTGATTCATATCTGGCTTTGGATAATATCGAACATGGCATAAACGCCAAGATCCCATTATGGATATTCGGGTTTTTATATTAAACTACAAAATTCCAACAAGGAAAATGAGGCGCATAAGCCGCAGATGTTC
>JAHJAM010000040.1 GCA_018814025.1 Patescibacteria group bacterium
AAAAATCCATGGAAATAAATTTATTTTCTCAGGTGAAGTCTATATTAGGCAATAACAAAGGGGGAGATGAAAATGAAAAAGTTGATAACGAGCCTGACTATTATGTGTTTTATGTCTAGTGTTCTCATTTCTGCTTGTACGGCGAATGAATATATTCTTGGCCCTTATGATACGTTTGAGCTGGAAGTAATAAATCATCCGGAGTTAAAGAGTAAGCAAACTATAACGCCTGATGGGAAAGCCTCGCTTCCGCTCTTAGGCATAATTCCCTTAGAGGGAAAAACGCTTAATGATTTACATGAATACTTGTCCGATAGCTATTCCTTATATATTAAAAACCCTCAAGTAACAATCAGCCTGACACCAAAACCAATCTATATAGTTCAATATGACCTTGAAGATAATATCTGGGAGGTCAAAATGGCCAAATCAGTTGATGAGGCCAGGGCCTTAACCTGGCTTGATCCGACTTTAAGCATTGAGCATGGTAATATCTATAAAATTACTATGAGCAAGAAACCAAATTTTTGGGGGGAAAATTGGTATCAAGTAATAACGGCAACGGCAGTAGTTGCAGGGGTTTACTCAACCTTGACTAGATAACCCACTACGTTCCTGTTTTTTTAGGCCCACTTTTGCCTTTGCAGGAGTGGGCTTTTTATTTATCATAGCCTTTATATTTATTAGTGATATAATATCAAGAAAGGCCAAGGAAAAGCCGGATTTTTGGGAAGATAATTGGTACAAGGTGATAACGGGGACAGCCGTTTTAATAGAGACATAAACGATATTGCATAAATAAATATGAAGAATTTAAACAAACACGATATTGATTTTTTGATTGATTGCCTCAAAAATGGGAAAGAAATTCCAGAAATTTATAAATACGCAATTTTTCCGACCAAGCAAAAAGAATATGAGCTTGTCTATGCGGGAAAAATGCGAAAAGAGGATGTGCTGGCGGACACCGAAGAAGCCAAGCCGGTACCGCTTCAAATAGAAAAGGTTTTTAATGGCAAAAAATACCCTCTTTACTCCAAAAGTTGGCATAATCTTTTGGTTTTTGGCGACAATTTACAAATCCTCAAAACTTTTAATGAAAACAAGAGCCTCTTAATCAAAAACAAAATCAAAGGCAAAGTAAAGCTAATTTATATTGATCCGCCATTTGCAACAGAAAGTGATTTTAAAGGCAACAAAGGGCAAAAGGCATATTCTGATAAAGCAAAAGGGGCGGAATTTGTAGAGTTTTTACGGAGAAGATTAATTGTTGCATGGGAAATGTTGGCAGAAGATGGAAACCTTTTCGTTCATCTTGATTGGAAAAAGGCGCATTATATAAAATTAGTTTTAGATGAAATTTTTGGAGAAAACAATTTTAGAAATGAAATAATTTGGAGAAGAACATTTGCAGGAAAAACTATTAGCAGAAACATACCATTGAATACAGATTTTATTTTCTGGTATTCAAAATCAGAAAATTATTATTTTTCTCCGATAACAAAGCCATTCACGAACGAAGATAAAGAAGGATTTAAAAAAGACGATAATGATGGACGTGGCAAATATTCGACCGTAAGTTTGCAAAAAGTAGCAGGACCAACAAAAGGAACTATTTATGATTATACCGATGAAACTGGTAAGATCTGGAAATGTCCTAAAAAAGGATGGCGAATGATAGAGGGTAAGTTAAAAAAACTAGAAATTGATAATAGAATTTATTTTGACGGCAAAACTCTCCGTGAAAAATACTACCTTAACGAAAGAGAAGAAATAGGTAAGCAGGTTGATAATCTCTGGACTGATATCGGTAATATGAATAGAAATAAAACAGAGGATGTAAATTATCCAACACAAAAGCCTGAAAAACTTTTAGAGAGAATCATAAAATCCACAACAAACGAGGGCGACCTTATTTTGGATTTCTTTTGTGGTTCTGGCTCCACTCTTGCTGTTGCTGAAAAACTTGGTCGTCGTTGGATTGGCTGTGATATTGGTAAATTAGCGATTTATACAACACAAAAACGTTTGTTGGAGATTGACCAGAGCAAGAATTTAGAAAATCCAAAAAAGAAATATGGCAAACCGGCAAAATCTTTTGCCATTGTTACTTCTGGGCTCTATGATCTCGGAAAGATCTTTGCTTTGAAAAAAGATGAATATGTTCGCTTCGTGAAAGATTTATTTGAAATTGAAGAAACAAAAACAACAAAAATTAGCGGAGTTGAAATTGACGGAAAGAAGCGAGAATTTTACGCAAAAATTTTTCCGTATTGGGATTTTAAAAATACAAGCGTTGATGAAAAGTATTTGCGGGAACTACACAAAAGTATAGGAAAGAAAATCGACGGCAGACTTTATATTATCGCCCCTGCGAACAATGTCGATTTTATTAGCGACTACCACCAGATAGATAATGTCCGTTATTACTTCCTCAAAGTGCCGTATCAGATAATCAAAGAATTGCACAAGGTGCAGTTTAAGAAATTCCGCCAGCCTCAAAGTAAAAGTCAAATCAATGACTTAGACGAGGCAATCGGCTTTCACTTTATCCGCCAGCCAGAAGTAAAATCAGAAATCAAGAAATTAAA
>JAHJAM010000036.1 GCA_018814025.1 Patescibacteria group bacterium
GGGGTCTACAACCATAGCTCGGCCGGTTTTTTGTACAGAATTTATGATGGTTTCTGTATCGAGCGGTTTGATAGTCCGCAAGTCGATCAATTCAACCTGGCCCCCCATTTCGGTCAATTTTTCTGTGGCCTTGCGTGCCAGCTTCAGCATGTAGGAGGCCGCAATGATGGTCAAGTCCACACCTTCCTTGAAGATATTGGCCTTGCCGATCGGAACGCTGTAAAGTTCTTCGGGTACATGATCTTCATCGTTGTGCAGCCACCTGTCGTCAATGAAAACGACTGGATTATTGTCTTTGATTGCTGAGACCATCAAGCCTTTGGCATCTCGTGGGGTTGCCGGCATGACAACTTTCAGGCCTGGAATGTGCGCAAAAGTGGTATGAAGCGCCTGGGAATGCTGGGCGGCCTGCTCTCCTCCACGATTGATCGTCCCCCAGATGACGACCGGAACATTCTTTTTGCCGCCATTCATATAAAACCAATTCGCCGCCTGGTTGATAATGGGATCCATGGCATAAAGCATAAAATCCATTCTGGGGTGGACGACGATGGGTCGCATACCTACAATAGCTGCACCAACAGCGGCGCCCGTAACTGCATTTTCCGAAACCGGCGTGTCGATCACCCGACTGGCGCCAAAACGATCTAACAAGCCTTCCGCCGTCCTGCCCACATACCAGGGACTTTTTACACCTTGACCAATTAGAAAGACGGATTCATCGGTTTGCATCATTTGATTAAGTGCCTCATTAATAGCCAGAGCATAGCTCAATTGTCTCATAACATATTCCTTATAATTCTCACCGCAGAGTCGCAAAGCACGCAGAGGTTACTTACTTTTTTTGTTTTTCGCTGAGAGGGCGAAAAACAAAAAACAAAAGCTTTACGGCAAAAAGATAACATAATTCAGTCCCTCAGATATTTTGAAAGGTTATTTTTTCCTTTCTGTCCTCTCAACAGAAAGGAAAAAGAATATCCCACCTCTGCGCCTCTGCGGTGAGCTATCATTACTCTTTGTTTACCGCGCAGATCCTACAACTCGTTCACAATTCTGACAATACCATCTCTCATTAGAACGACATTGAAGTTCAAGAGCAATCCCAATTTAAGACCTGACAACTTGAGATATGTCAGCAGTTGAGCTTTATGGATTTCCTCAATTTTCTCGCATGATTTCAATTCAAGGATGATCGCATTTTCGACAACTATATCCAACCTGTAACCACAATCCAGTTCCCTGCCCTTATAGATTATAGGCAATGGTTTCTGCCTCTCAAAGCACATGACCCTAAGTCCAAACTCATAGCACAGGCACTTTTCATAGGCCGACTCAAGGAGTCCTGGTCCCAGCGCTTTATGTACCTCTATAGCCGCCCCAATAATTTTACTGCTTAACTCATTGATATCTAATACCATTCATCTATTTGCACAGTCACCTGAGAGGCCCTTTTTTCTTTTCTGTCCTCTCAACAGAAAAGAAAAAGAAGATCCCTACCTTTGCGCCCTCTGCGTCTCTGCGGTGAGATACTATTTTTTAAAAACGTAGTCCAGCAAATCCTCGGCCTTTGGAAACGCACTCCCCCTCGCAAACACAAATGCCTCATCCACCTCCTTCTCCACCTCTCTTTTTACCTCCTCAACCTCGTTCTGCCCCATCACACCATTTTCCCGCTAATCTTCTCACCTTCTAATCTTCTTCTCAAGCATAACTCAAAACCCAAAACCGGCTTTTTCAGCCTCAGTGCGTTACCCCTTCCCTCTTCACAACCTTCACAAGCGTCATCCATAATATCTTAAGGTCAAAAGAAAACGATCTGTTTTCCAGATAATACGCATCATATTCAACCTTTACCGGAATCGGCAATTCATCTCTCGCCAGTTGAATAGGGCTCCACAAGGGAAATTCAACCGGGCCCTGCCCTGTCCCGTTGAATTCCGCTTTGCGGACGCCCGAAGGGCTATTCAACTGGGATCATCCTCTAATCTTCTAATCTTCTCAC
>JAHJAM010000044.1 GCA_018814025.1 Patescibacteria group bacterium
CTACGATTTTCTCAGCAGCGGCCTTCTCAAGGTAAAGGTCCTCCCCGACGAGGCCTTTGGCCTGATCCACGGCAAGGCCGGCGTGATCACCCGGACGGACGGATCGCGGGTCTGCTTTATCGGCAGCGCCAATGAGTCCCGGACGGCCTGGGTCAGCAACTATGAGCTGGTCTGGCTGGATGAAAGCGAAGAGGGCGTCCGGTGGGTGCAGGAGGAATTCGACGCCCTGTGGTCCTCCCCCCAGGCGGTGGATCTGGCGGAGGCGGTCGTGCAGGATGTGGCACGGCTGATCCACCGGGTCGTCGTCCCGGATATTGGGGCCTGGAAAAAGGAAGATGCCGATCCTGCCGAACCGATTGTGGAGCTGCCCATCTACCGCCGGGAAAACGGCCTCTGGGCGCACCAGAAATCCTTCATCAAACTGGCCTTCGACGCCCATAAAAACGGCGGCGCCCGGTATCTCCTGGCCGACCAGGTGGGTCTGGGGAAGACCGTCCAACTGGCTCTCGCCGCCAAACTGATGGCCCTCTACGGCGAAAAGCCCATCCTCATCCTCGTCCCCAAGCCTTTGATGACCCAGTGGCAGGACGAGCTCTGGAACCTTCTGGAGCTGCCTTCGGCGCGGTGGAACGGCAAACAGTGGATTGACGAGCAGGGGGTGGCCTATCCCGAATTCGGCCCCGAGGGGATGAGGAAGTGCCCCCGACGTATCGGCATCATGTCCACAGGCCTCATCGTCCGGGGATCGGAAACAGTTAACCTGATAAAGGATTTTGCTTACGAGTGCGTCATTCTCGACGAGGCGCATCGGGCCAGGCGAACGAATCTCGGCCCAACCCACCGGGGAGAAAAGGCCGAACCCAACAATCTGCTGCGCTTTTTGATGGATATCGCCCACAGAACCCGGAGCCTGCTGTTGGCCACGGCAACGCCGGTGCAGCTCAATCCGATTGAGGCGTGGGATCTCCTGAACGCCCTGAACGAGAGGCAAAACGGCGTCCTTGGTTCTCTGTATAGCCGCTGGCGGAATCGGGCACAGGAAGGAATCGACCTTGTCCTGGCGCAGGCAAAGCAAAGCGAGGAGACGACGGAGCTTTGGGAATGGATGCGGGACCCCCTGCCGCCGCCGGAGGAGGGCATGGATTTTCAATTGCTCCGCCGGAGTCTGAAGATCGAACCTTCTGAATCCTGGGTTTCCCCAGAAGCCTTTTACCGCCTCCCTAAACCGGATCAACAGCGGGTAAAACGCCTGTCAAAGGACTTCTTTCTTAAGCACAATCCTTTCATACGCCACATAGTCCGACGAACCAGGGATTTTCTGGAAAATACCATCGATCCCCGGACCAATGAACCCTATCTCCAGCGCATCGATGTCCGCCTTTTCGGTGAGAGCGATGCCGAGGCCATTACCCTTTCTCCTTTCCTCCGGGACGCTTATGATGCGGCAGAGGAGTTCTGCACGATCTTGGCCCGCAGGCCCGGACTCAATTCGGGGTTTATGAAAACAATTCTTCTGAGGCGGGTCGGCAGCACGATCGAGGCAGGACGGTTGACAGCACAGCAAATGCTCAACACCAACGCCGAGGGTTCCGAAGAGGAATGGGAAGACGACGCACAGGAATCACCGTCTTCCATCTACCCACTGACAGATGAAGAAAGGGACGCTCTGAGCCGATTCCTGAAAATCCTGGAAGAAAACAGGGATGAAGACCCGAAGCTCCGCCAGGTGGAGACGATCCTTTCAAATGGTGCTTTACTGAACGGCGGCTGGCTGCCTCTGGGCTGCATAATCTTCAGCCAGTATTACGACTCGGTTCTCTGGCTGGGTCGGCACCTGTCTGGACGAATGCCCACTGAGAAGATCGCCATCTATGCCGGCGCCGCAAAATCAGGGATCATCGAGAAGGGCGAATTCCGCCGTCTGAACCGCGATGAAATTAAGAAAAGAATCACCACCGGGGAGTTGCGACTGGTGATTGGAACGGAAGCAGCGTCGGAAGGGCTCAACCTCCAG
>JAHJAM010000019.1 GCA_018814025.1 Patescibacteria group bacterium
AATCGAAACATTCCGTTATATACCCAGATACCAGATCGTACTTTCTCGTATACTCTAACCAACTCAGGTTGCCTTACTCCTTTCTTGTATCCGACTGCTGCCTCAAAAAATTTGCCATTTTGAGTTAGTCCACTTCCGTGTCTAAAAGGCTGATCGAAATCTTTCGGATTCTGTACTCCTTGAGTCATTGGCAAATCATGTCCCTCATATATAAGTACTTTTCCGTCTTCCAATACCTGATCACGATAAGGTGCACCTGGACGCACACTCATTAACAAAACACTGTGTGTGGGCGAGTTCCCAAAATGCATTCCCTTTTGTAGATTCTTGCCTTCTAAAGAAGACATCTGGTGATGTGATATCACATCACCGACCATAAGTGGAAATATTTGATTCTTCATAAATTCTTAAACCAGACCCCTGATATATGTCAAAATTAATATGTAAAATGGGCTATAGTGTCAAGTCTGACTTCGGACTTTTCAGGTATAACAAGATCACGAATGCCTTATAACCTTATTGAAAGTATATCTTTCCGTCCCCCATCCGACAAGTTAAAAACCAGCCCGGCGGGGCTGGTTTTTGGTTGGTGATTCGGGACTTGTGCTACAATAGGGAAATAACCTTTCATCTTATGAAACAACCAATCAAAAGGGAGCACATACTTCTTATTCTGTTAATCGTGGCTTTAATAGCGATAGCGGTCTTATTGACCACATTGATGAAAACCAAAAAGAATGTTGACCAAGTTACCAGTCAACCAGAAGTTATTAAATGCGAAGAAGATCAGGGAATTCAATGGAGCAAACCGGTGGCTGACTGGACTAAATTCTACCCTGTTCAAAATGTTTGGCCGGAATATGTCCTAGAAAGCAGAGATTTTACCTTTGCGGGGAAGGCGGGACAACTTCTTCAGGTATGCAGTTTCCCTCCGTTGGTGGTTTCGGAATCAAATGGTTTGAAGCTTTGTTTGGGTGAAAATAGTCTGGTGTTAGACATGGATGGGGAAAGGTATGTTCTCGATAAATTCATGATCGACAAACCAGATGAAATAAAACGTATTGCGCAAATTGCATTTCAGTTTGGCACAGATGCGGCAAAGCGCGAGAGTAACCGGCCTGATGATCGACTGGCAGTTTTCTTCACAAATGATATATGTATTATCAATGCTGATTGTCACTGGAGAAACGGATTATCGTATCTGATATCAGTTGACGATCGAGAAGTTCAGAAACTATCGGGACAAATATTGCCATCGATAATACGCCCTGATGAACTTATGTGGAATGAATCGGGCACAAAGGCGTTTTGGACAGCTGGATGCGGTGAAGGAACTTGTCCTGATGAATATTTGTATGGATATGATCTGCAAACGGATACCACCACTCCGCTTCTAATGGCAGCTGATGTTGGTGTTGATATTGAAAACGGCTACTTAACTCAAATTAATATGGAGTGGCTTGATGACAACACTATCCAAATTGAGTGGTTTGATGACAACAACAACCGAGTGTGGGAAAAAACAGTTATCTTTAAATAAGAATTCCAAACCAAAAACCGCCCATTCGGGCGGTTTTTGGTTTGCGGTTTAACCAGTTAACTGATCCAGCAAGTCCAGCAGTTCCTCCTTGCTGTAAAATTCGATGATGATTTTGCCTTTGCCTTTTTTCTCTTGAATCGTGACTTTGGTGCCGAGGATTTCGCGGAGTTTTTTCTCATGCGCGGCCAGATTGGGATCCTTGGCCGCGGACGCGTGCGGCTTGCCTTTGGGGCTCATAATGCGGGACTCGGCTTCACGCACGGAAACATCGCCTTTGAGCATGGCGGCAAAAAGCGCGCGCTGTTTTTTTGGATCGGCTTCGGACAATAAAGTGCGGGCGTGGCTCTTGGTGATTTTACCCTCGCGCAGAGCCTGAATCATTTCCTCTGGCAATTCCAGCAAGCGCAAAATGTTGGCCACGGCCGAGCGGGACTTGCCCACTCGCTTAGCTGCATCTTCTTGAGTGAGGTTAAACTCATCTATCAAAGCGCGGTAAGCCAAAGCTTCTTCGTAAGCATTAAGATCTTGGCGTTGGATGTTTTCAATTAAAGCCAATTCGAGTTTTTCTTGATCCGAAGCCTTGCGCACAATCACCGGTACTTCTTTGAGACCGGCTTCTTTGGAGGCGCGCCAGCGGCGCTCGCCGGCAATCAATTCGAATTTATCGCCGCTGATTTGGGTCACCACCAGCGGCTGGATGATGCCGTGCTCTTTGATGGAAGCGACTAAATCCTCCAGATCTTTAGCCGCAAAATCCCGGCGCGGCTGGCGCGGGTTTTCCATGATGTCATTGGGGTCGATTTCCAAAACCCGAGTACGCGCGGCCGGAATGACTTGTTCGGTGAGCGATTGTTTCTGCGGGATCAGGGAACCCAATCCCCGACCTAAAGCTGACTTGCTCATACCCAGTAGTACAACTTCGATCTTTTTACTTTCGTTTGGCAGATGAAGTTGCATTCAGATTAGACTGAATAAACTTATGGTTTAGTTTGACACATTTTATCTCATCCCAGTGTGTGTAAAAAGAGCAACTTCATCGAAGTTGTACTACTGGGCATATTTTATAAACGGCCTTCTTCGCGCATTAAAAATTCAGTCGCCAAGCGTTCGTAGCTTCGAGCGGCTTTGGATGAAGGATCATAGCCTAAAATGGTTTTGCCGAAAGACGGGGCTTCAGCCAAGCGCACACTGCGCGGAATGACCGAACGGAAAATTTTATCCGGAAAATAGCGATAGAGCTCTTCAAGGATTTCACGCGAAAGCTTGGTGCGCGAATCGTACATAGTGATGACCGCGCCCATAATCTCCAAATCCGGCTTAATGTTTTCTTTGATCAGATTGATGGTGTTCATGAGCTGGCCCAAGCCCTCCAAAGCGAAATATTCGGCTTGGACGGGAATGAGAACGGAATCCGCGGCCACGAAGCCGTTCAAGGTGATGAGACCCAGAGAAGGCGGCAAATCGATCAGAATGTAATCGTAATTATTGCGCACGCTCATTAAGGCCTTGCGCAGAAAATGCTCGCGCTCTTCAGCATTCACCAATTCAACCGCGGCGCCGGAAAGCGCGGCCGTGGCCGGCATAATACTTAAACCTTCATGAGCCGTGGAATAAGTCACCTGATGCGGTTCGTGAGTGCCGGAGAGAACTTCATAAATGCCGGCTGCCAAAGCCTCATGATCGATACCTAAACCGGAAGTGGCGTTGGCTTGCGGATCCATATCAACCAGCAACACAAACTTGCCGGCGGCCGCTAAGTAGGCGGCCAAATTTAAAGCCGTGGTGGTTTTCCCCACCCCGCCTTTTTGGTTAGCAACAGCAATAATATGCGCCATAATAACGGGTATAATTATACAGGAAAAATATCCGCCGCGGAAGTGGATGAAATATGAAATAGCGCCTGTCTATTGCAAAAAATCCCAATTTGGGTTATGCTCTCACCACAATTCAACAAGGCTGGGTAGCTCAGTTGGTTAGAGCGTGGGACTCATAAGCCCGAGGTCGTGGGTTCGAAACCCACCCCAGCTACCACTCGAAGCGGGGTAGAGCAGCCAGGCAGCTCGTCGGGCTCATAACCCGAAGGTCGTGGGTTCAAATCCCACCCCCGCAACCAAAAACATCCGTCGTCAGACGGATGTTTTTGTTTAAGAAACAAGCCGCCCGAGTAAAGGGGCGGCGAGAGAGTCATTCGGTTCTTGGTTGGCGGATGCGCTGGCGAATTCTTTCGCAGGTGCGAAGGTTGACTTGTTCTTTAAGATGCTTTGTAAGCAAAATAACGATTCGACCATTTGGCAGGCGCCAAATTTGATGGGAGGTTGAATTCTGACGAACGAAGATGCCACCGGCGGCTTTAACTTCTTTGATCAAATCACCCCAGTTAGGTCGTTTTTTATGTTCGGCCTGTTTCTTGCTAATGCGTTTCATTTTTCTCCCATCGGACGGAAACGGTGCATAATTATTTAACAGATATTGTTATTTTCGTCAAGAGTTAGCCAAAAATATCATAATTAAAACTTGACATACTCCGAATGTCCGGATACAATTTTCCTACCTTGCCGGGATGGCGGAATTGGTATACGCGATGGACTCAAAATCCATTGTTCGCAAGGACTTGAGGGTTCGAGTCCCTCTCCCGGCACCAAAAAACCTCAGGATGGCTGAGGTTTTTTGATACCAGATTTCGTGATATAATGTTCAGGCTTATGACCATAACGACACACGCGGCAATCGGGGCGGTGATTGGCCGAATTTCCGGAAACCCAATTCTAGCTTTTCTATTCGGGTTTTTTTCCCACTTTATTGTGGACATGATTCCGCATGGCGACACGGGATTATCCGACAACTTCCGAGTATTTAAACGAAAAAGGAAACAAGCCGTGGCCTATTCGGTGATTGATGGGGTTTTCGCTTTATTTTTCGTCTTGCTTTTAGCCAACATGAAAGACATCGGCAATATGCAACTGTACACTTGGGGCATTATCGGTTCGGCTTTGCCGGATTTGCTGGTGGGATTTTATGTGGTCACGAAAGTGGGATGGCTCAAACACTTCAACGAAATCCACTTCTTTTTTCATGATTATTTCGTAAAAAAACGCGGTGATGTGCCGCTGAAGTATGCATTGATCGCCCAGGTGGTGATAGTGGCTTATTTGCAGAGCAAGATGTAGGAGCTAGAAGAGCTAAACAAGAGATATGAGAGCTAAAGGAGCTATCACATTAACCGGCTTGAGCCGGATTTTTATTTAAAGTGAAGTGATAATTTTCAAAGTTTGATCGGCGGCGCGGGCCCAAGTGAATTCTTTGGCGCGGTGCTGAGCCGCGATGACCATTTCATATAAACCTTGGGGGACGAGCAGAGTTTGGGCCAGAGTCAGGCTGAGCTTTTCCAAATCATCGGGATCAATGAGATAAACAGTGTCGCCGGCAATCTCGGGCAGCGAGCCGCGATCAGAAGCAATCACCGGAATGCCCACGGCCATGGCTTCGAGCACGGGCAGGCCGAAACCTTCGTCCAGAGAAGGAAAAAACAGAACAGAAGCCTCTTGCAATAAGGCCCATTTTTCCTGCTCGGTGACATAACCCAGAGTTTGAACAATGCCGCCGGGGACTTGCTCGGCCCATTTGCGATTCAATTTTTCAATGGCTTCTAAAGTCTCTTGAGAATTCCAACCGATTTTTCCGGCCAAAAACAAACGAGTCATGGGCGCGCGATCCGGACGCATGTCCAAGAACTGATTGAAGGCCGTGAGGGTGGTGATGAGGTTCTTGCGCGGCTCAATCGTGCCCAAGAACAAAACAATGTCTTCGATCCCCTCGGCGACATTGGCATTCTCAATTTTAGCCGGCAGATTCACCCCTTCGTATACCACGGCGGTTTTGCTTTGAGAAAAAGGAAATTTTTTATGAAGTTGTTTTTGCGTGGCTTCGGACACGGCCATGATGCGGTCCGCGCACTTGATGGAATATGGAACAACAATCCGAGTGGCAAACCATTGCTGCTTGGTGTGATTAAACCATTCGGGATGATCGTAAATGGCCAGATCATGGATGGTGATGACGGAGCGTCCGCCCCAGCCCAAAGGCGCGGAACCGGTGGGCGAAAACAAGACCTTGATTTTGGAGAGCAGGCAGCGCAATGGTAATAACAAGTGCTGGGAAACCAAAGGAACTCGGGGCAAGAAAGGCTTGACCAGACGCGCGTTATCCACCCCGGCTAATAAATCCTCGGCCAGACGAGCAGAAAATACTTTGGGGACAAAGATGACAAATTCATGGTCCGGAGCTTGGCGCAGCAGGGAATAAATAATCGACCACGTATAGTGCTCGATGCCGGCCCCGCGCTTGCCCTCCGGGTCGCAGATTGTCTGGGCATCAATCCCGATTCGCATATTAAGTGGCTAACAGGAAATTAAGGGCGCCGAGCGTGCCTTGAGTGATCAGTAAAACAATCACACCGGCAATGGCCAGGCCGACTAAAATCGCGGGGATGGCGTAAGATTTTTCAATGCCGAACAAGATGGATAAAATCGCGCCGGTCCAAACCCCGGAACCGGGAATGGGCACGGCCACAAATAACATGATTAAAATCCGGCCGTAACGGTCGTATTTTTCTTTGTGCTGGCGTTCCAGACTCAGAAAATAATCATCCATAACGTGCTTGAGCCAGGGCGAGTGGGTGGTGGCGAATTTCAGGAGCGAAGGCAGAAAGAGATAAACGATTATTAAAGGAATGGTGTTGCCGAGATAAGAATAAGCGAAAGCCGCGGCCGGGGACAAATCAAAAACCGTTAGAGCAATGGGCATGGAAAGGCGCAGCTCCCCCACCGGCAGCATGGCCAGCAAGACCGTGGCCATTTCCGGTGAAAGTCCGGAGACTAATGAAGTAATCCAAGCAACCATATTATAATTCTTGACTGGCTAATTCGTCCGGCCAATCAAAGGTTTTAAAGGTCCAAGCGGCTAAGGCCTTGGCGTCTTGGAAACGCCCGTCTTTCGTGTAAGAACCCAGGACGACCACGATAATTTCATGCACGTTGTTTTCGGAAATCAACGAACCGAAGCAGTAGCCGGCCTCGGGCAAAAAACCGGTTTTGCCGCCCACAATCTTGTACGGGTCTTGATTCAAGAAAGAGCCGAGAAGTTCATCGGTGCTGGCGATATAATAGGCGCGGCCGGATGAGCCCGTGAACACGGCCGCGGGCAGCTGGGTGGCGGTGCGGATGATTTCGTTGGCCATGGCCCAATCAATGAGTTTGACGATGTCGTGAACCACGGAACGGTTTTCCGAAGACAAGCCCGTGGAATCCACGAAAGTGGTGTTCTGCATGCCCAGGGCCGCGGCTTTTTCATTCATGCGAGCCACAAAATCACCCAAGCTCAAGCCGGAAAGCCGAACCAGAGCCGCGGTAGCGGAGTTGTCAGAACCGATCAGGCTGGCGTGCAGCAAATCGCGAATCGTGATCTCGTCAGCGACTTGAATATGCTGCGTGGCGCCGGAGCGGAGGTCTTCGGATTGAAGGCTGGCCCGGGCGGCCAAATCCGGATTGCCATCGAGAAATACCAGCGCGGTCATGAGCTTAACCAGGCTGCCGATCGAACGCGGTTCCGCGGAATTTTTCTCAAACAGAATTTTGCCCGTGGCTCGATCCACCACGGTGGCGCTGACCGCGCTGGTCACTACGCCGATGCTATTGGGATCGAGTTTCACCGGCTCCAGAGCTGCGTCTTTGGATTCGGGAAAATCCCGACCCAATAAATCCATGGCTTCAAACACGGCCGCGGTTTGCACCCGCTCCCCGGCTTCGGGCAAGGTGGCGGCCATTTCAATCAAAGCCGTGTCTGGCGGAAACATCTGCAAGAGGCTGGTGGCTAAAACTAATTGAGCGACTAAACGAAAAACCATAATTATTCCTCGGCGTTTTTAGCGGCTAATTCTTGAATCATGGCCGTAATTTTTTCATTGTCATGTAGGGTTTGATAATCAGGCAGCTGGCTGATATCGGTTAAGCCCAAATGGCGCAAAAGCCGGGTGGAAATGGTGTAAACCGGCTGAAGCTTGGCTTGATCTTCCCGTTCCTCCACCAAGGCGCGCATTAAAAGATTGCGAATGATAATAGAACAATTAATGCCGCGGATTTGTTCGATTTCCGGTTTGGTGATGGGACCGCGATAAGCGATGATGGTCAAGGTTTCCAATTGTGGACGAGTTAATTCGCCGGAGACTTCTTGTTTGAGAAAATTTGATAAGACTTCGCTTTGGTTGGGATTGGAAACAAATTGGAGTTTGCGATCATGCTCAACCAAATGAATGCCGGACTCTTCGGTATTAAAACGAGTTCGAATATCCGCCACGGCTTCCTGCAAAACTTCATCCGAAACATCCAGGGTCTTTTTGATTAAAGACAGAGGCGTGGGTTTGGCGGAAGCGAACAGCATTGATTCAATTGAGGTGGTGAGCATAGGAAGTTAGAAACTTACGATACAGGTTGGAAACAATTTAATACAGGTGGTTAAACTGACGATGTGGGTGGTTGAGGGAACTAATCGACATGCGTGATCTGAATATCAGAGAAACCGTCTTTTTGCACGGCTTTGACCAAGCGGCTTTTGACCAGTTCAAGCAGAGCCAGGAAACTGACCACCACTTCGATTTTTGATTTGCTGCCTTTGATCAAATCGGAAAAAGCTAAATTGGCTCGCTGTTGGATGACTTGGTGAATTTGATTGATGCGCTGTTGAACCGAGATCACCCGCCGCATGGACTCCTGCTGAAGCAGGAAGAAGGGTTCGAGTCTTTTCAACAAACGACGGAAAGCATCGTGCAATTCTAAAGTGCCGGCGTTCTCGGGCGGGGCAAATTCCGTGCTGGGCTGGGCTTCGGCTTTCTCTCGAGCAAACAAATAGGTCGGGGCCGCGTAAAGTTCTTCCAAATGCTTGGTGGCGGCCACAAATTCCTGATACATTTTCAACTGATCAGCCAGCAGGGAAACTTCTTCATCTTCCTCTTGAGGCAAAGGCAAAATGGCTTTGGATTTGATATAGAGCAAACGCGTAGCGATGATGAGAAAATCCGCCAGTTCTTCTGGAGGGACATCCTGCTTTTCCACGTAGGCCAAAAATTCTTCAGTGACTTGGGCCAGGGAGATTTCCGTGATCGGCAGCTCCTGCTTTTGGATCAGTTCTAAAAGCAAATGAAGAGGCCCGGAGAAGCGCTCTTGTTTGATCGCGAAGTCATTGGCCATAGATAAAGTTATTGTACAAGAAATTGAGGACGCGGGCAATTTTAAAACCCCTGGCCTTTGGCCGGGGGTTTTTGGCTAAGTTGGGCTTATTTTTTCACTTGGATGTGAACGTCATTTAATGCTTTGTCCGGAACCGGGCTGGGCGCGCCCATCATCAGGTCTCGGCCGTCTCCGGTTTTGGGAAAAGCGATGACTTCGCGAATATTCTTTTCTCCGCACAAGATGGCCACCAACCGATCTAAGCCGAAAGCGATGCCGCCGTGGGGCGGAGCGCCGAAGGAAAAAGCTTCGAACATGTGCCCGAATTTTTCATTGATATCATCTTCGGACAAACCCATGATTTCAAAGACGCGGCGCAAAGCCTCGGGCTCGTGGTTGCGGATTGAGCCGCCGCCGATTTCAAAACCGTTCAAGACAATGTCGTATTGGGAAGTAAGGATTTCATCAATCCCCTCTTTGGCCATCAACTTGTCATGATGTTCGGGCACGGCGCGGGAAAATGGATTGTGCGTGAAAGTCCAACCGCCGTCTTGGGTCTTTTAAAAAAACGGGAAATCAATCACCCAACAGAAAGCGAGCACGTTGGGATCGTTGGGATCCTGGCGCAAATCCGGACGGTCCGTGCCGTATTTCTCCATGGCTTCCTTGTAGGACAGGCGCGGGAAAGGGGTTTCTTGAATGGTCTTGGCCGGAGCTAAAGTCTTGACCAGTTCGATCAGCAAAGCCTCAATCAGGGCCATCACATCCTCGCGCTCGACGAAGCTCATTTCCAAATCCATTTGCGTGAATTCGGGCTGGCGATCCCCTCTTTGATCCTCATCGCGAAAACAGCGCGCGATTTGGAAATAGCGCTCCAGGCCGGCCACCATTAAAAGCTGTTTAAACTGCTGGGGGGATTGGGGTAGGACGTAGAATTTACCTGCATGCAAACGAGACGGAACCAGGTACTCGCGCGCGCCTTCGGGCGTATCTTTAGTGAGACAAGGCGTTTCCACTTCCACGAAATCGCGGGTGCGCAAATAGCCGCGCAAGAAAGCGACAATTTGGTCGCGGTAGCGAATGTTTTTTTGCACCCGATCGGAGCGCAAATCCAAATAGCGATATTTCAGGCGCAATTCCTCATTGATCGGACTGGTGTCTTTATCAACTTCAAACGGCGGGGTTTCTGAGCTGTTTAAGATGGTGAGCTTTTGGATGCCGACTTCGATTTCACCCGTGGCCATGTCCGGATTAACTTGCTTGGCGCCGCGTTTTTGCACCGCGCCTTCGATCTGAACCACATACTCAGGCTTGAGCGCATCCACGGCTTTGATGGTTTCTTCATCCAAGTCCGGCTTGTAACAGACCACCTGGACCACGCCGGTGCCGTCGCGCAGATCGATAAACACGAGCTTATCGCCCATGGTGCGGATGGTTTTGGCCCAGCCGTTCAAGCGAACCGTTTCGCCAGCTTTGTTAGGGGTTTCTTTAATCCAAGTTCTTTCCATAAAGATGAGGTTAATAGTGCGTAAATCTTACTAAGAATTAGGGGTTTGCGCAATGAGACCCCCTTACGAGGTTTCTTACGATCGTACAAAACCTCGTAAGGCGAGCGTAATTGATAAATGATGATTTCATTGTGTTTTTTCATAATTTGTAAATATCCGCAAACGAGAAAATATCCGATCGTATGTTTTCCGTAAGGGCACTGCATATAAATAAAAAGCCGCCTGGCAAAGCCGGGCGGCGGAGAGAAGAGGGATCAAAAAGAGAAAAGGATCAAAGGGTTGAGGGGTTCACTCCCGGCAGGAAGCGGCACCGCAGAACGAGATGGCAACATCGTCGTGGCGCCAGCAGAGCCCGGCCCGGCCGTCCCAGACCTCGAGGGAGGCACAGCCGTCACGGTACTCGGCGAGAACCGAACCTGGTAGATCCATAACGTGCTCGTCCTCGCGCGCACAGTCCGGGAAGTGCAGGTAGCAACAGATGCCCGCGAGGTCCGTGCCCGAGAACTCGCCGTTCTTGAGTTCGTCGCGACAGGTGCTGGGTTTGCGCTTGTGGTTGCGGCGTCCGTCGTGCATGCGCACCCACTTGGGCGCCTGGGAAGTGGCGTGGCGCTCGTCGTAGGGCTCGAGGGTCTGATCGTCAGCGTTGAAAACCACGCCAATCAATCGGCAAGTCTTGACGATGCTCTGCAAGCGAGGCTCTGTGAGCACGAGCATAGGCTTGTCCGGATCGTCGGCCTTGAGGTGCTCGGGCACTTCGGGGATGGTGGCGAGGTAGTTCTCGAACTTCTCGTATCCGAGCTCGCGGCCGAAGCCCTTGTCCCAGAACCGCTTGGCCTGGATGACGCGGAGGTCGTCGGACTGGCCGGACTTCCGGGCGCCTTTCTTGCGAGCTGCCTTCTGGCCGGCCACTCCCCCGTCGGTCAGGCGGCGGATCAGCTCTTCGACCTCGGAGCCGAGGCCGGGCTGGTTGCGCCTGAGGCGCGCTTTTTGAATCTCATGCAATTGCGCGATGTGGGCCACAGTGAAAAGATCGGACATATGCTCCTCCATCCCTTGGCGTCCTCACAACAGCTGGCGCCATTGCTTTGGCTACCCAAGGACAGATTCCGCGATTCCGTCGCGAACGGGTTCCGGCCGGGCTGGCCAGATAACGGTTTAGATAATCATGAAAATGAGTTTCTGTCAAGATAATCGGGCGGTGTTGAGTCAAAAGAAATGAAAAACCGCCCGGTCGATAAACAACAGGACGGTTTTTCAGGCGCTGTCCGGAAGAGGATCCGGCAGCGGATCGTCATCTTTCTTCATATTATGAAGCTGGGTGGGAAACGGACTTGTCTTGAAGCCGCTTCGCGTGACGGAAATAAGCGGTACTGGCCATGGTGCCCAAAGCGCAACCGGCCGCGTACAGAGCTACAAAGCTGAGGTTGTGGATTTGTTCGACCACATTTTCCAGCACGTAGTACCAGATCATGATGTTGATAACCGTCATGATCCCGCCAGCCACTATTTGGGTTTCGCTTACGAATTTGGTCCAGGTGGCAATCACCACCATTTCCAAGATCCCAACAAAAAAGATAAACATAATGGCTTCTTGAATTATGAATAGAGCGGGCGCGTTTTCGACTTTTACCATTTTTCCGCCAGACGCGTTCTGGGCGGAAAAAAGCAAAAAACGCCAGTTTTTGCCAACGCTTTTTGCTCTGAAAATATAACTGATTTTGAGGTTTTGGTCAAGGGCTCTTGCGGTTGATCAGGCGCGGGAACGGGATGGTTTCGCGCACATGCTCCAAACCGCAGATCCAGGCCACTAAACGCTCTAAACCGTAGCCGAAGCCGGAATGCGGGACGCTGCCGTATCGGCGCAGGTCTAAATACCAGTCAAAATCCTTTGGATCTAAATGGTGTTCATTGATGCGCTTCAACAGTTCATCATAATCATCTTCGCGCTGCGATCCGCCGATAATTTCGCCGTAGCCCTCGGGCGCTAACAGATCATTATTTAAAACCCGAGTCGGATCGGCCGGGTCGCGCTTCATGTAAAAAGCTTTGACCGCGGCCGGATATTTCTCAATAAAAATCGGTCGGTCGTACTGCTTGGTCAAAATAGTTTCATCATCCCCGCCCAAGTCGTCCAGATCGCCGATATCGCTGCCGAGTTCGCGTAATTTGGCGATGGCCTCGGCGTGGGTCATTCGGACAAACGGAGCTTGAATTTTTTCCAAAACAGAAACATCGCGCTCCAAAATTTTCAGTTCGGATTGGTTTTGCTTCAGCACTTCGGACACGATGCGAACTACCAATTCCTCTTGGGTCTTAAGGTTATCTTCATGAGTGGCATAAGCGGCCTCGGCATCCATCATCCAAAACTCGGTGAGGTGGCGGCGGGTTTTGGATTTTTCCGCCCGAAAGACCGGCCCAAAATCAAAACACTTGCCCAGGCTCATGATGCCGGCTTCCAAATAAAGCTGGCCGGACTGGGTGAGATAAGCTTGGCCCAGATCAAAATAATCCATGGCAAACAATTCGGTGGTGCCTTCGCAAGCGCTCGGAGTCAAAATCGGCGAATCAAATTTGATGAAGCTATTTTCATGAAAATAATCGTAAGTGGCGCGGATGATGGTGTCGCGCACGCGCAAAATCGCCCATTGCTTTTCGGAGCGCAGCCAGAGGTGGCGATTATCCAAAAGAAAATCCGGACCGTGTTCTTTTTTGCCAATGGGATAATCCTCGGGCGCGACTTGTACGACTTCAATACCCTTGCCCTCTAATTCAAAACCGGAGGGGGCGCGAGTGTCGGCTTTCACCAAACCCGTGACTTTGACGGACGACTCAATGCGCAGCGATTGCAAAGCTTCCCATTGCTCATCGGATAAATCAGCTTTAGAAAAAACCACTTGCACGCGGCCGGAGCCGTCGCGGAATTGTAAAAAGAAAATCTTGCCGCTTGAGCGGAAGTTGTAGCACCAGCCTTGGAGGGTGATTTCTTGGCCGGAGTGTTGGGAGATTTGGGAGACGGTGGTGGTTTCCATAGGAATGTGATTTATGGTAGAGAGTAGAATCGCTCGCTTTGCTCGCTGTAGAAAGTGAATTCACTTTCTACTCTCTACTTTCTTCCTTTCTACTTTATCAATATGAACCTTAGTTTAGCGAAAATATTCGTGTTTAGCAAACCAAACAAGCGCCGCGCAGGGAATTGGCCGGAATGGTGGGAAAATGGCTGACAATCAAGGATTCCACGGCTTCGTGGAAAGCGGCCAGGGTTTGACCGGGAAGATGCGGCTTGAGCTGGTCCGGATAGGCCTCGGCCAGGGCAAAGCGAATCAGCTTCAAGGTGTCATCGTCCATGGGCCGGGAGGCAAACCATTGTTCTTCATCGGCTTGAACACATTTTTGGCACACCACTCCGCCTTTGAGCGCGTGCCACCGAAAAGATTTGGATTCAACCGGCGCCTTGCAGGCCAGACAACGATTTAGTTCCGGACGATACCCGGTAATGGCGAGGAGCTTGAGGGCAAAAGAAGCCAGGAGAAAACCTGACCGTTCCGGTGAGATGCTCGGGGCTTGATCCAAAAATTTCAGCCAATATAGAGTTGATTTGTAAAGAAACGGATCCGCCTCGAATTGTTTGGTGCCAATGTCTACCAGGTGCAAACCGTTTTTGGCCAAAAGCAGGCGCGACAAGTCCGTGCGGATGTTGGGGAAAGCACGCCGGCGTTCCACGCCGGCAATGGTGTGATAATGCCGGCCATCGACCAATAAAAAATCCGCCTCACAGAAACTTTCCAAATGAGGCGACAATTTGGCTAAAGGCTTGTGCGCGCCGCGGGCCAGGAATTCGATTTTCCCGCGCTCGCGCGTGAAAGCGCTATACCAACGATCCACTTCTTTATGGTCTCGGCGGGACAAAATGATCCCGGAGACCTGATGCAAGGAAGCCATAGCTACGGGCTCAGGCGATTGAGATAGGCTTGAGTGATTAACATGGCGGCTAAGGCGTCTTCAGCGGCCTCTGAGCCCTCTTCGCGCTGGAGACGGAGACTTTCAGCCGTAGTAAATGATTCGTCTTCTTCCACCACGGGAATGGTTACCGCGGCCTCGAGTCGATTGATAAAAGCTTTGGTTTTTTCCAACTGTTCCGGACCATGATGGCCGCCGGTTTTGAGAGGTACGCCAACCACAATCAAATCAAGATCCTCGGCTTTAACCCGATCGGCAAAAGCTTGAATGGTCCGGTCGCCGGCATTTGGCACGACATCTAAAGGTACGGCCACTTTGGCCTCAGAATCACCGAAAGCCAAGCCGATTTTTTTATCACCATAGTCGATGCCGAGGATACGCATAGGAGGTAGGGGAAAAGTAGGTAGGGTAAAAGGGTTAAACTGGCAATGGCGTAATTATTTCCGGGCCATTTTTTAAACAAGCAATGGTGACCTCAAAATGGGCGGATAAGCTGTCATCGGCCATAATCACGGCCCAGCCGTCATCGCCGGTTCTGACGCGATAATCGCCCAAAGCAAACATGGGTTCCAGGGCTAAAATCATACCGTCTTTGATTTCAATGTTGGGCTGGGAAGGATCGGTAAAATTCGGAACCGCCGGGGCCTCGTGAACGGCATGGCCAACTCCGTGTCCGGAAAGCGAGCGAATGATGCCGTAGCCTTGCTGATCGGCCGGTGCTTGAATCGCGGCGCTGATATCAGCGATGGTAGCGCCGACTTTGGCCGCGGCCACGCCTTCAAGCAAAGCTTGCTTGGTTACGTCCAGCAAGCGCCGAACCTCAGGAGCAATCGGGCCCACCGGAACAGTGACGGACATATCCGTGCACAGATCTTGATACCAGCAACCCACATCCAAACCGACAATATCCCCGGCTTTCAGTTGGCGATCGCGATTGCCCAGACCATGCACGATTTCTTCATTCACGGAGATACAAACGGTGCTGGGGAAAGGCGTGTCCTCGGGCGAGGTTTTAAATCCTTTAAAGGACGGCCGGCCGCCCCCGTCGATGATCACTTTTTCGGCGATGGCATTGAGTTTGGAAATTTTAACACCCGGCCGCACGGCCTCAACCGCGGCTTTGAGGGCTTGAGAGAGCAATTGACCGCCCGCTTTCAGCTTGATGATTTCTTCCGGTGTTTTTATGAGAGCCATAGAATAAATGTAAGGATATCAGATGGGACAGGCGGATGAACCAGGTCGAAGACCAAGCGCGGCAATGATGCGATCGTGGACTTCTTGAACCGAACCCTGGGCGCTTACGCGATGTACAAGACCTTGTTTGTCATAACTTTCAATGATGGGCTTGGTCTTTTGGTGATAAATTTCTAAACGGCGGGAAATGGCCTCGGCTCGATCATCCTTGCGATGGATTAACCGGCCGCCGCAGGAACAAGCATCACCCTCTTGGCGGTCATCCATGCTGTAAATCTGGCCGCACTGGTTGCAAGTCAAGCGGCGGGACAGGCGTTCGGTCGCCGCGGCATCGGAAAGCTCAAGCACGACAACATGGGTGGGTACCATAAACTGGAAGGCATCGTACTGTTCTTGATTGCGGGGGAAGCCGTCGAGGATAAAACCGTTCTGGGCGTCGGATGCGGACAAGCGGCTGCGTAGAACTTCCACAGCCAAAGACGCGGGCACCAATTCGCCAGCATTCAACAAGGGCGCGACTTGCTGGCCAATCGGGCTCTGGCGGGCAACCTCATCGCGCAAGAGTTGGCCCATGCTGAAGGAAGGGATATGCAAAGTACGGGAAACACATTGCGCTTGAGTGCCTTTGCCTGAGCCTTGCGGGCCCATGAATATTAGCCGGTAAGGCTGATCCATAGAAAATAAAAAGTGGTTGAGTTGAATTACTCAGCCACTTTATCATTGTAATAATCTTTATTCAAACGATTTATAATTCGTATTCGCGCATGGTTAATTGAGCTTCAATTTGCTTGACGGTTTCCACGGCCACTGAGACTACGATCAACAATGAAGTGCCACCGATCACCAAACTGGCGTTGCCGGTCATCTGTTGAACTATGAGTGGCAAAACCGCGATGATAGCCAAGAAAGAAGCGCCGGCGAAAAGCAAACGGTTGGTCACCCAGCCCAAGTAATCAGCGGTATTCGCGCCGGGACGAATTCCCGGGATAAAGCCGCCTTGCTTTTGCAGGTTTTCAGCCACCCGATCCGGATGAAAAACCACGGCCGTGTAGAAATAAGCAAAGACAAACACTAAGACAAAATAAATAATTCCGTAAAAGGCTTGATTTTGAAATAAGGCGATAGTTTTCTCCGCGGCAATGCGCAAAAAGTCGGTTCGCGCGCTGAGGAAAAATTGAGCCAGCATGCTGGGCACCAATATAATTGAGATAGCGAAGATGATCGGAATCACGCCGCCCATGTTTAAGCGCAACGGGATGTGCGAGCTGACCGCGCCGGTTAAGCGCGAACCGCGCACTTGGCGGGCGTATTGGACGGGAATATTCCGCTGAGCTTCGTTCATTACGACCACAGCCACGATGGTCACCAAAATAAATATTACAAACAAGACTACGGCAATTATTTGAGTTTGATCAACAATGGAAAGCGAACGACCTAAGAAAGTTGGCAAACCGGAAATAATGCCGGCGAAAATTAAAATGGAGATCCCATTACCAATATTCTTTTCGGAAATCAGTTCGCCCAGCCACATCAAGAAAACCGTGCCCGCGACCATGCTAATGATGGCAATCGCTAAAGTAGCGGCGGAGTTGTTGGAAAATAAGCTGGCGGAACCGCCTTGCTGCTGGAGAATCACGATTAGACCATAAGCCTGTAAAACCGCCAAAGGCACGCACAACATGCGGGTCCATTGGTTAATTCTTTGACGGCCGGATTCTTCTTTTTGCATTTCCTCGAGCTGGGGCACGATCATGCCGAGCAACTGGAAAATGATGGATGCGGTAATATAAGGTGCCACACCCAAGGCCACGATGGAAAAATTCTCCAACGTGCCGCCGGAGAAAATATTCATTAATCCAAAGAGTTGATTGCCTTCAAAAATCGAACTTAAGGCACTGGTATCAATGCCCGGGACAGGAATGTGAGCGGCCGCGCGGAAAACAACCAGCATGAGCAAAACGAAAATAAGGCTATTGCGAACTTCTTTGGTTTTCCAAACGCGACGCAAAGAGAACATAAATTATTGATGATGAAATGATTATTTCTTGGCTTGGGACTTGGCGGTTTTGGTCTTGGTGGCCGGTTCTTCGATAATAGTGCCGCCGGCCTTTTCAATTAGGGCTCGGGCCGGTTGAGACATTTGACAGCCTTCGATCACGACTTTAATGCTGATCGGACCTTTGCCTAAAATCTTGACTCCATGAGCCATGGTTGGGATTAGTTCTTTATCCAATAAATGCTTGGGGGTGATTTTCGACCCCTCTTTGAAAACCTTATTTAAGACAGCCAAACTCACGGTTTCGGGCTTGGGTTTTTGGCTCTTAAAACCGCGTTCCTTGGGGATGGACAACATGATCTTGCGCAGACCCTTGAGCTGCAAACCGGAACGACCGCCAGAGCGGGCGCGCTGGCCTTTTACCCCGCGACCGGAATAACTACCGGTGCTACCCAAACCACGGCCGATGCGTTTGCGCGACTTTTTAGATCCAGCTTTGGGTTTGATGGTATGCAAGGTAAGAGACATAAATATTATTTGGCCGAGACGGCTTGGGTTTTATCACTTTCAATTTTATCATCTTTTTTAACAACTGGCTTGGCCACGGGCTCGGCAGGCAGCCGCAACATTTCAATCGCTTTCAAAGTGGCTTTGGCGATATTCAACTTGTTGGATGAATTTAAAATTTTGGAAACAGCGTTGGGCAAACCGCCGAGTTCCAGAATAACCCGCACGGCCCCGCCGGATTTGAGACCGGTTCCTTTGGGAGCGGGCTTGAGCAAAACTTGAGCTGAACCGAACTTTACGAGAACAGGATGAGGGATTGTCTGGTGAACCATGGGGATGGTGATCAGATGCTTTTTCGCCTTGCGAAATGCTTTCTCAATGGAAATTTGAACATCGGCGCCCTTGGCCACACCTAAAGCCACGCGGCCTTTTTTGTCGCCAATCACTAAAGCACAGCGGAAAGACATGCGTTTACCGCCGGCAGTCACGCGAGTCACGCGAGCCAAATCAAGAATCTTCTGCTCATATTCGCGAGCCTCCTGCGGTGGCCGTTTACCGCCGCGGCGAGCGCCGCGCTTACCCTTAAACTCTCTCTTGGGCTTTTCGTTATTGGTTGAGTCCGGGGCTGCGGGTTGAGTTGTTTTCGGTTCGTCTGACATATGTTTAGAATTCTAATCCGCCTTCGCGGGCACTGTCGGCCAAGGCCTTAAGACGGCCATGATAACGATAAGCACCGCGATCAAAAACCACTTTCTTAATATTTGATTTTTGCGCTTTAGCCGCCACAATCGCACCTACCTCAGCGGCTACAGCCATGGGCTTTTGACCTTTTTGATCTTTGACTTCGAGATCTGAGGCGGAAACTAAAGTGACTCCGGTGTCATCATTGATAATTTGCACGGAAATGTGTTTCAGAGAACGGAAAACCGAAAACCGCGGCTTCTCAGCAGTGCCGTGAAGTCTGGCGCGTACCCGATGGGCGCGACGCTGACGCAATTTGTTCTTATGTTTAGTTGAAATTGACATAAAATTTATTCAGAAGCTTTAGCGGCTTTTCCGGCCTTGCGGCGGATAACTTCTTCGATGTATTTAATACCTTTCCCTTTGTATGGTTCGGGTTTTCGGATTTTTCGAAGTCCAGAAGCCACTTCGCCCAAGACTTGTTTATCGACGCCGGTCAAGGTAATGACATTGCCTTCAACCACCGCTTCCATACTGGCAGGCAATTCATATTTCACTTCATGCGAATAGCCGACGTTTAAAACGATAGTTCGACCGGCAACATTGACTCGATAACCAACACCGTTCAATTCCAATTTTCTGGTAAAACCTTCGCTCACACCGGTAATGACATTAGCTAAATTCGCCCGAGCCGTCCCCCACTGGGCACGCTCATTTTTATCATCCGAGTTCTTAATCGTAAGTTCTAGAATTTGCGCATTATCCTCGGCAGTAACTTGGGCAACCGCAACCAAAGGATTAACTTGATATTTCAATTCTCCTTTAGGTCCTTTGGCGGTGATTAACTGTTTTTGAATGGTTATTTCAACACCAGCGGGAATAACAATAGGTTTTCGACCGATACGTGACATATTAGTAAATTTCGCAGATTATTTCACCGCCCAAATGACGGGCGCGAGCTTCTTTGTTGGTCATCAAACCGTTGGGGGTTGAGATGATGGCGATGCCTAAATCGGACAAGATTTTTGGCAATTCAATTGACTTAGTATAGACCCGTTGTCCAGGCGTACTAACTCGACGCAGGTTTTGAATAACAGGGGAACGATCCCGATACTTCAAGCCAATTCGCAAGGCTGGGAATTTACCTTCTTCCACCCGCCGAACATCTTGCACGAAGCCTTCCTTTTCCAAAATTTTGGCAATCGCAAATTTGACCTTGGAATAAGGCATGACAACTTCGCGCTTTTGAACAGCTTGCGCGTTACGAATTCGAGTTAACATGTCTGAAATGGGGTCTGTGATCATATTATTTCAACTTGAATCTTACCAACTGGCTTTTTTAACACCGGGCAGCTCACCGCGATTGGCCAGCTCTCGGAAACAAATCCGACAAAGTTCAAACTGACGCATGTAACCGTGACGACGACCACAACGCCAGCAACGATTCATGTGACGAACGGCGTACTTTGGTTGGCGATTAGATTTAGCTTTCTGGTTTTCGGTAGACATATTATGCTTTCTTGAAAGGGAAACCTAAGTGAGTTAGAAGGCTCTTGGCTTGTTCAGAATTTTTCGCCGTGGTTTCGATATTAACCTGCAGGCCGTGAATCACTTCAATTTCATCACTTCGGATTTCCGGAAAAGCAATGTGCTCGCTGAAACCAACTGAATAATTACCCTGAGCATCAAAACTCTTGGGTGATAAACCGCGGAAATCTCGGATGCGGGCAAAAGTGACATTAATCAATTTATCTAAAAAGTCCCACATGCGCGGTCCGCGCAAAGTGACTTTCATACCAACAACGTTACCCTGACGAATTTTAAAATTCGCAATTGATTTGCGAGCCTTGGTTTTAACAGGTTGCTGACCGGTGATACGGCGCAAAGTATTTTCAGCGGTTTCCAAATATTTGGCTTCTTTCAAACCAATACCCAGTCCGACATTGACGGTAATTTGCTTGATGGCAGGAACCGCGTTGATATTCTTGATATCAAACTCTTTTTGCAGTTCCGGCGCAATCTTCTTTTTGTAGGTTTCTTGCAAACTCATATGTTTTATTCAACGTCTTCGGACTTACCTTTTGAGCGAAGGGTTCGGATTTTAGTTTTTTGGTTATCCCGGGTGATAGTTTTATAACCCACCCGACCGGTTTGGCCGGATTTGACCGAGATCAATTTTAGGTTGGAGATATGAATCGGGGCTGGAAATTCAACTATCTGTCCTTTTTGTCCACGTCCCTGTGAACGCAGATGCCGTTTATTCAAATTCACCTTTTCGACTACCACGCGCTCTAATTTTGGGAAAACCTGAAGAACGTTTCCTTCTTTACCTTTATCTTTGCCCGCAATGACGCGGACTTTGTCGCCGGTTTTTATCTTCATAGGACTTCGGGGGCCAAAGAAATGATCTTATTAAAACCTAAAGGGCGCAATTCGCGAGCGACCGGTCCAAAAATACGGGTGCCTTTGGGTTCTTTGTTGGCTTTATCAATAATGACACCAGCATTTTCATCAAAACGAATATATGTTCCATCCGGACGGCGAATTTCCTTTTTGGTGCGAACTAAAACAACACTGACGATATCGCTCTTTTTGACTGTGCCATGAGGTACAGCTTCCTTGACAACGGCAGTTACCACATCACCAAGCATGGCATATCTTTTTTGATAACCACCCAAGACACGAATGACCATAAGTTTTTTCGCGCCAGTGTTGTCGGCAACTTTTAGCATTGATTGAGCTTGAACCATATATTTATTTTACTAAACGCCAGCGTTTCTTAGAGGAAAGCGGGCGGGTTTCAACAAAAACGACCTGATCACCAATCTTAGAAGTGTTGCCCGTATCCTGAACATGGTATTTTTTGGAACGTTGATAACGCTTACCATACTTGGGATGAACAACGGTGCGATCAACTCGAACCACGACTGTCTGATCAGTCTTATCGGATACTACCACCCCGGTGAGGGTTCGTCGGTTTTTGGTCTGATCTGATTGAGTCATATTATTTTTGAGTTGACTGCTCTTTAAGAATGGTCAGAATTTGAGCGATCGCCTGCTTAGTTTCGCGAATCTCCCGAACATCTTTTAACTGATTAGCTGAAACTTTGAAACGCAATTCATGAAGATGGCTGCGAGCCTCTTGCAGATTGCGCTTCAGAGCTTCTGACGGTTGCTTTCTCAAGTTCTTGATGTCCATATTAGTCTTGGCGATAAATTATCTTGCACTTCACTGGCAGTTTATGGGCCGCCAATGTCAGAGCTTCCTTGGCCAAATCGGCAGTAACCCCATCCATTTCAAACATCATGGTGCCGGGACGAACCGGAGCCACATAATGATCGACTGCACCTTTACCTTTACCCATGGGCATTTCCGAACCTTTAGAGGTTACTGGCTTGTCTGGGAAAATCCTGATCCAAACCTTGCCGCCGCGTTTAATCGAACGGGTCATCGCACGACGAGCAGCCTCAATCTGACGGGAAGTAATCCAGCAATCAGTCATGGCTTTGAGACCGACTGAACCGAAAGCAAGCTGAGTTTTGCTAGTCGCAATCCGCTTGCCGCGGGCGCGGCCTTTATGCCATTTTCGATGTTTGACTTTCTTGGGCATCAACATATTATTCCGAAAGTTTATCTACTTTTTCGAAAACTTCACCTCGATTAATCCAGACTCTGACACCAATAGTGCCATAGGTGGTCCAGGCTCGAAGCGCAACAAAATCGATATCAGCCCGCAGATTGTGAAGCGGAATTTTTCCTTGGGCAATAGTTTCCGAACGAGCAATTTCTGCGCCATTAAGGCGACCCTTGACCGTAACCTTGACTCCTTCAGCGTTGGCTTTCAGGACTCGCTCAATAGCCATTTTCATGACTCGGCGAAAAGGCATACGTTTCTCAAGATCGAAGGCAATTTGCTGAGCCACAATTCTGGCAGACAGTGAAGGCTTTTGCACTTCTTTAACATTGATATTGAGATTCACCCGACGTCCACGGTAGAACTTCTTTTTCAGTTCTTTATTCAATTCTTCAATGCCAGCGCCGGCACGTCCGATGATGATACCGGGCTTGGCAGAGTGAATGGAAACCGTGACATTGCCGCGTGAACGCTCAATTTCAATACGATCAACTAAAGCCTCTTTCAATTTATTTAGTAAAAATTCTCGGATTTGGACATCTTCTTTCAACTGACTGGCGTAGTTGCTTTTAGCAAACCAAATACCGTCCCAAGATCGGGTCACACCAAGACGAAATGATTTTGGATGTACTTTGTGTCCCATATGATTTACTTATCAGTTTTAGTTGAAGCCTTTTTAGTTGAAGCAGCCTTGGGCTTGGCCGTCTTGGTGGCCGGAGCTTTTGGGGCCTTAGACTTGATTGGTTTAGCAACGGGAGCTGGTTGAACTGATTTTGTCGCTATCTCATCTAAGATTAAGTTGATGTGGCTGGTACGCTTTCGAATAGCTCCGGCTCGGCCAAAAGCACGAGGGCGCCAGCGATGAACAATCGGACCACCGTCCACGGAAATCTTTTTGATGAACAGACTTTCGGTTTTCAAATTAAAATTGTGCTCGGCATTGGCCATGGCAGATTCGAGCAATTTGCGCACAGGTAAAGCCGCGGCCTTGTTCGTAAACTGAAGTTGAGTTTGAGCCTGTAAAACCGGCAAACCACGAATAAGATCAACCACCAAGCGGATCTTTCGCGGCGACATGCGGATGAATCTAACTTTTGCTTTGACTTCCATATTGATGGTTAACTAGTTACCGGCTTGCTAACTTCAACTTCTTTTTGGAGCTTGCCGCCGTGACGCACAAATTTACGGGTCGGTGAAAATTCACCCAGCTTATGACCAACCATATTTTCCACAACGCGCACGACAATATGTTCTCGACCGTTGTGCACACCAAAGCTAAATCCAACCATTTCCGGTGAGATCGTTGAAGCTCGAGCCCAAGTTTTGATGACGGTTTTGTCACCAACCTTGAGTTTACCGACCTTCTTCATTAATTTGGCGTCCACGTAAGGACCTTTTTTTGAACTTCGTGACATATTTATTTGCCGCCACCGACAAAGCGTCCTTTCTTTCGGCGTTGAAGAATTAATTTGTCCGAGGCTTGTTTGCGACGGGTTTTCACTCCGAGAGCCGGCTTACCAGTAGGCGTCTTGGGTCGCTTCAAACCAATCGGGTTAGAACCTTCACCACCACCATGCGGGTGATCGCAAGGATTCATTGCTTTTCCACGTACGGTGGGCTTAATACCGCGATGTCGCGAACGACCAGCCTTGCCCCAGCGGATCAAACGATAATCCGGGTTGGAGACATGGCCGATGGTGGCATAACATTGCTTTGGTACTTGGCGAATTTCACCGGAAGGTAGCTTCAGAGTGGCAAAAGAACCTTCGACAGCCATGATTTGAACAGAAGCACCAGCGCCGCGGGCCATCTGACCACCTTTGCCAGGCTGCAATTCAATATCATGAACCGGAATGCCGATCGGAATGAACTCTAAAGGATAACGGTTGCCAGCTTTGATTTCACCGCGCTTGGGTGAGCTGATCACTTGGGATCCAACTTTCAAACCTTGCGGGGCCAACATATAGCGCTTGTCGCCATCTGCGTAATGCAGAAGAGCAAGACGAGCACCGCGGTTTGGATCGTATTCAATCGTAGCGACTTTGGCCGGGACGTCAAACTTGGTTCGTTTGGAATCAACCAAACGAATACGTCGACGAGCACCACCACCACGATGGCGAACGGTAATTTTCCCGTTGGTTCGACCAGCCCATTGTTTTCGAAACTTAGTAAGTTTCTTGGCTGGAGTAGACTGGGTGATATCAGCAAAAGCATCCACACTGGAGATGCGTCGACCGGGAGTAGTGGGATTGTACTTTCGAACTGGCATAATTAGTATAAGGCTTTAGGCCTTAGGCGTTAGGTAATAGTTGTTGACTATCTCCTATGGCTTAAGGCCCAAATCTTGAAATGATTTAAGCTCCTTCGTAAACGTCGATGGTTTTTCCTTCCGGTAGAGTAACAAAGGCTTTTTTCCAGGAATTGCGTTGCCCGCCCAGACGGCCAAAACGGACTTTTTTACCACGAACGTTTTGAATATTCACATTGACCGGAGTAATACCGTACAAGGCCCTAACCGCATCACGTACCTGAATCCGATTTGCTTTGGTTGAAACCACAAAAGCATATGTACCCTGGGAAGCAAGGATAGCGGCTTTTTCAGTTACCAAAGGATGCAATATCACATGTCCCAGAGCTTCAGGCAAGATTTTAGTTTTTTTAGCAATCTCTTTTTTGCTTGATTTATCTGAAACTTTTTTAGGTTTGGTTGACCCTTGCTTTTTCAGCTCTTCAATAGCCGGTTGTTCTTTTGCCACGTTTTCTTTCGTTGTACCTTTAACCAAGCTCTTGTCTTTGAGTTCTTTTTCTCGGTCAGATTTGAAGCGATCTAGGAATCCCATATTTATCTTTGATAAGTTTCGGTGATAGTAGCGATACTCTGTTTACCGGCCAGCAAATAATCATAATTGATTAAATCTACAACATTCAAACTTTTGCTGGAAATGGTTTCCACATTGGGAATATTGCGAGCGGCACGAGCTACAGGAATATTATCGGCTTCCAAAACAATCAAAGTTTTTTTACCATTGACTGGCAATTTGGTTAAAGTTTGAGTCAAAATTTTTGTCTTAGCTTCAGTCAGGATTAGATCTTCGACAACCACCAATCGATCGTTGGCGACTTTATCAGACAAAACCATGGCGAGTGCCTTGCGACGAGCTGGCTTGTTTAACTTTTTGAAGAAATTACGAATATTGCGAGGACCGAAAGTCACTCCCCCGCCTTTCCAAATTGGCGATTTCTTGGTTCCGTGACGAGCCCGGCCAGTCCCTTTTTGTTTCCAAGGCTTTTTACCAGAACCGACAACATCGCTGCGGTCTTTGGTGTGAGCAATGGCAACCCGAGAATTTGCTTCTTGAGCAACCACGGCTTCATGCACTAAAGCCCGATTGACTTCCACGCCAAAAAGCGAGTCAACGAGAGATAAATCGCCGACGGCTTGGCCTTCCAAATTGTAGACTTTTACATTTGCCATATCTTCTTTCCTTCGCGGGAAACAATAGTGACTAAACTGCCACGGGCACCAGGTACGGCGCCTTTGATCGCAATAACGTGTTGTTCGGGATTGACGGCCGCGATTTTCAGATTTTTAACCGTCACACGGGCATCACCCATATGTCCGCCCATGCGTTTACCTTTGGCAACCGGGGCCTGCATACGAGAACCAAGGGAACCGGGCATGCGCAACTGGTCTTTGTGACCATGTGAGGCTGGCGATCCATGAAAACCATGTCGTTTAACCACACCAGCAAACCCTCTTCCTTTGGAGGTGCCGACAACATCAACTTGCATGCCCGGTTCAAAAATCATCACATCGATGGTTTGACCGCGTTCCAGTTCTGTAGAATCTACCCGAAATTCGCGCAGCGTGCGGCAAGCGGCTAAATCTTTAAGATGGCCGATTTGCGCTTGAGGCATGGTCTTTTTGGTTATGTCAGTACCCAACTGAACCCCAACGAAACCTTGAGGTTCATAATGACGAACCTGGGTAACAACGTTGGGTTCAACTTTAACCAAGGTTACAGGCACGACTCGTCCATCCTCCTGAAAGACTTGGGTCATTTCAATTTTTCTTCCGATGATAAATGGCATATTCGCATTGGTCCGAATAGGACTTACTCCGGCTAACAGAAAAGCCAGAAGTCGAAATTCATCATAAAGTGATCAATGTCGGCTTCTGACCTTCTTGAAAACTTTGTCGAAAACAAAGCGGGAAGGTTTTACTGATTATTTTTTTGAATAACTATCTCCTGATTCGATTCGCTGAAAGCGGTTGGAAGGTTTTCCCGAATAGGCTTCTGAGTTCAGGGGATCTTTCTTCCAAGTTCCATGATCGAGGATCACGGAGGCGCAGAGCTGCGAACTGGATTCGCAAGTCTGCGCCTCCGTGGAATAATTTAGGTTTTGATTTCGACATCCACGCCGGCCGGCAAGTTCAAACTCATTAATGAGTCGATGGTTCGTTCGGAGGGTTCAGTGATATCGATTAAGCGCTTATGAACGCGCATTTCGTACTGTTCGCGAGAATCTTTATGTACGAAGGTTGATCGATTGACGGTGTACTTTCTTTTTTCGGTAGGAAGTGGCACCGGGCCCAACACTTTGGCGCCGGTCCGCTCAGCCGTCTTGATGATGGTTTGAGTGGCCTGGTCAATGATTTTGTGGTCGTAAGCCCGAATCTTGATGCGAATTCGCGGCTTGGCTTCTTCGGTTGTGATATTGGCTTTAGGCACAAGCGTAGAGAAAGAACGGAAAGTAGGGGCAATTGCTTGCCCCTACCCTTAATTACTTAATGATTTTTGTCACAATACCAGCGCCGACAGTTCGACCGCCTTCGCGAATGGCGAATTTACTCTTTTCTTCCAAAGCAACTGGCATAATGAGGGTGATCTTCATACCGTTGATGGTGTCGCCTTGCATGACCATTTCTGTACCTTCAGGTAATTCAACCGCACCGGTAACGTCAGTGGTTCGGATATAGAACTGTGGTTTGTAGCCTTTGAAGAAAGGCTTATGACGTCCACCTTCTTCCTTGGTCAAAGCGTAAACTTCAGCTTCGATTTCAGTGTGAGGAGTGATGGAACCAGGAGCAGCCAAAACCATACCGCGCTCAACATCTTCTTTCTTGGTTCCGCGAAGCAAAACACCGGCGTTATCACCAGCTCGGCCTTCATCCAACTGCTTGTTGAACATTTCAATACCGGTAACAACGGTTTTGGAGGTTTCTTCACGCATACCAACAATTTCAACATCTTGGTTGACCTTGATGATACCGCGCTCAATGCGTCCAGTTACCACAGTACCGCGTCCTTCAATTGAAAAGACGTCTTCAATCGGCATCAGGAAAGGCTTTTCGGTATCGCGAACCGGCTCTGGAATGTAGCTATCCAAAGTTTCAATCAAATCCATGATTGGTTTGGAAACAGCCTCATCGGAGGGGTTTTCAAGAGCTTTCAATGCAGAACCGCGAATGATTGGAGTTTCATCACCCGGGTAATTATACTGCTTCAAGAGATCGCGAACTTCTTCTTCAACCAAATCGATAAGTTCCGGATCATCAACTTGATCGACTTTGTTTAAGAAAACCACGATCGCCGGAACACCGATTTGATGCGCGAGCAAGATGTGCTCACGAGTTTGAGGCATTGGACCATCAGCGGCGGAAACCACCAAAATAGCACCATCCATTTGGGCGGCACCAGTGATCATGTTCTTAATATAGTCGGCGTGCCCAGGACAGTCGACGTGCGCATAGTGACGCTTGTCAGACTCATACTCACAGTGAGCGGTGGCAATAGTAATACCGCGCTCCTTGGATTCAGGAGCTTTATCGAGGTCATCGACCCCTTTGGATTGGGCAATCATGCCCTTGGCACTCAAAACCGCAAGGATAGCTGCTGTTAGCGTAGTTTTGCCATGGTCGACGTGACCAATGGTACCCACGTTAACGTGCGGTTTGTTGCGTTGGAAAGCTTCAGCCATATTCTCAAAGAAAGATTGACGCTCAATGCCCCCTTTTGATCGGAGGAGAAGCGCAATACTTAGCTAAAATTAGATTAAATTAAGTGATATTTTAGGATGATGCGAAGTATATCAGAACCCAATAAAATCTGCAAGTGCAAGCCTGGGGGTAATTTTGCTAGTCAATGGGCTCTAAATAGAACTGATCTTCGCCAAATTCTTCATCATTGACTGCTTTTTTAGATGGATCAGGAGAAATTGGTGGATTTGTTACTTGTTCTTGATAGGTTTTATACTGATTTTCCAGTTCCTGATGGGTTTGAGAATCCATCCTACTGATATCCCATGTCTCGGCTGCACTCTGGGCTGGCTTCATAGCTTGCCAGATATTGCTGGGCGATTCATGAGAATGATCCTTCGGTGGCATCATGTCGATCTTTTCCGTATGAAAGTCTGGTTCGGAATCAAGAGAGATTGCTTCCTCATCAGGAAATAAACCCGAATTATCAGTAGAATAGGCTGATAACTCATCTTCAAAATAATCACTCTCAAGATCGATTAAACTTTCATACTGATCAAGATCCATGACCACGTAAGCATTATGCCCGTCGGGATCAGTGACGATCAGACGGTCGCCAGTGCGGCGGACCAGGTCGAGAACCCTCTTAAATTGATGGTCCATATTAATAAAAGTGGCTTTAAGTGTTAGGGGGTTTCAAGTGCTGGCATTTTAACTCAACACGGTAAAGTGTCAAATCAATGACGAAACGGAAAAATGCTATGCGATCGAAAACAGTCGTGTTATTAGTTATGAGATTCGGCCGAACTTGTTCAAGAAATCGCTCCGACGTTCAAAAGAGCTGGGTTGGAGTGATCAAGCAGAATTTCTTGCCGGCTCTGGCAGCCGAGCAGACCTGTCTGGCGTGAAAGCGGTATTCATGTTCCAACTCCCCTACACCATGCGGTTCATACAGAAAAACATGCGTCGAGAATTACCAAAAGAAGCGCGATTAGTATCAAATTGTTTTGAATTCCCTGATTGGGAGCCGGAAGCAAGAGAAGATTCGGTTTTCGTTTATCGAGGATAAAATCAAAAACCACCCCGGACGGGGTGGTTTTTTAACTAACGATACATTAAGTAACACGTTTAGAGCCGCCGGCACGTGATTCAACAATTTCTTTAGCCACGTTGGATGGCACCTCTTCGTAGTGATCAAACTCCATCGAGTAGGACGCCCGGCCTTGAGTCATGGAACGCAATTCGGTGGCGTAACCAAACATTTGGGCCAGCGGGATGAAAGCATCCACGACTTTCGCACCGGTGCGATCGTTCATTTCTTGAACTTGGCCGCGGCGAGCATTGATGTCCCCAACCACGGTGCCCATATAATCTTCGGGCATAACCACCTCAACTTTCATCATAGGTTCAAGCAAGATCAAACCGGCTTTTCTGGCCGCATCTTGGAAAGCCATGGAACCGGCGATTTTAAAGGCGGCTTCGGAAGAGTCAACATCGTGATAGGAACCGTCGTAAACCGTGGCTCTGAAATCAAGCAAAGGATAGCCAGCCAAAACACCGCGATCCGCGGCCTCGCGAATACCCTTTTCTATTGGGTTGATGTATTCGCGCGGGATGGCGCCACCTTTAATTTCTTCGACAAATTCCACACCCGCACCCGGTTCAAGTCTTTCCAACCGAATTAAGCAGTGACCATACTGTCCACGACCACCGGACTGACGAATGAATTTTCCTTCGCCCTCGGAGTTGCCTTTAATGGTTTCGCGGAAAGAAACTTGGGGTTGGCCCACGTTAGCTTCCACGGCAAATTCACGCCTCAAACGTTCGACAATCACATCCAAGTGCAACTCGCCCATACCGGAGATAATAACCTGGTTGGTTTCTTCATCGGTCCGCACGCGGAAAGTCGGATCTTCTTCAGCCAGCTTTTGTAAAGCCACGCCCATTTTTTCTTGGTCAGCTTTGGTTTTGGGTTCAATGGCGATAGAAATAACCGGTTCTGGGAAAGTGATTGATTCAAGAATCAGCGGGTGATCTGGATCACAAATAGTGTTACCAGTGAAAGTCTGCTTCAAGCCCACGGCCGCGGCGATATCACCGGCATAAACTTGATCGACATCTTCGCGTGAATTGGCATGCAAACGCACAATGCGGCCGACGCGTTCGCGATCGCCAGTAGTCGCATTCATAACATAAGAACCGGCGGTTAAGGTTCCGGAATACACGCGAAAGAAAGCCAGTTTTCCCACAAAGGGATCAGCCGCGATTTTGAAAGCGAGAGCCGCAAAGGGGGCGGAATCATCAGTCGGACATTCAATTTCTTTTTCTGGATCATCAATATCTTGGCCTTTGATTGGGGGAACTTCTAAGGGGTTCGGGAGATAATCAATAATGGCGTCGAGCAACATTTGCACCCCTTTATTCTTCAAAGCTGAGCCGCACATAACCGGGATAATCTCAACAGCAATCGTCGCTTTGTGTAAAACAGCCTTCAATTCTTCTGGAGTCGGCTCTTCACCGCCTAAATATTTTTCCATTAAAGCCTCGTCGTTTTCCGCGATGGCTTCAACCAACTTGCCGTGCCATTCATCAGCCATGGCTTTATATTCATCCGGAATTTCAATATCTTCAATTTGTTGTCCCAATTCATCTTTATAGATGCGAGCCTTCATGGCGATCAAATCGATGATACCGATAAAATTTGACTCCGTACCGATCGGCAGTTGAATGGGGTGGGCTTTTTTGGTCAGACGATCGTGGATGGTTTTTAAATCATAAAAGAAATCCGCACCCGTACGATCGAGCTTATTGATAAAGCAAATGCGAGGCACGTTGTAGTCGTCGGCGTAGCGCCAGTTAGTTTCGGATTGCGGTTCCACACCGGCCACACCGTCAAAAACCACAACCGCACCATCGAGGACGCGCAAAGAGCGCTTAACCTCAACGGTAAAGTCAATGTGTCCGGGAGTGTCAATCAAGTTCATGCGGTGCTCCTTCCAAAAACAAGTGGTAGCAGCGGCGGTAATGGTGATGCCGCGCTCCTGCTCTTGTTCCATCCAGTCCATGGTGGCTTCACCTTCGTGCACTTCGCCAATTTTATGTTTTTTACCGGTATAGAAAAGAATGCGTTCGGAAACGGTGGTTTTGCCAGCGTCGATGTGAGCGATCACACCGAAGTTGCGAGTTTTCTCAAGGGAATATTCTCGAGGCATAAGAGTCAAGGTTCAAATTTTCAAATAATAATAATTTAGCGGGCGAAGTGGGCAAAAGCGCGATTGGCTTCGGCCATCTTTTGCACGTCTTGTCGCTTGCGAACAGATTCACCTTCACCTTGGGCAGCGGCCATGAGTTCGGCCGAGAGTTTTTGAGCCATGGGCTTGCCTTTTTTGGCGCGCGAGGCGGCAATGATCCAGCGGAAAGCCAAAACATAGCGACGGTCGCCGCGCACGGGCATTGGAACTTGATAGTTGGCTCCGCCGACCCGCTTACTTTTAATTTCTAAAGACGGCATGACGTTTTTCAAAGCTTTATCAAAAATCTCCAAAGCGTCTTGTTTGGTGGTTTCGCTAATAATATCAAAAGCGTCGTAAACCACTTTTTGAGCGGTAGTTTTTTTGCCGTCTTGCATTATATAATTAATAAATTTGGCAACATGGATATTGCCAAATTTAGGATCCGGCAGAATCTGCCGTTTCGGGGCTCTTTTTCCACGCATATTTTATGAGTTATTTCTGTGGTTTCCCTTCCCCCTGCGTCTTGGGGTACTCCAGCAGAAATTAATTAATTGGATTGATTACTTTTTTGCTTTCGGCCGTTTGGTGCCGTATTTGGAACGGCTGCGCTTGCGGCCATCCACACCCTGGGTATCGTAAACACCGCGGACGATGTGATAGCGGACACCTGGCAAATCTTTTACCCGGCCGCCGCGAATCATCACGATGGAGTGCTCTTGCAAGTTATGACCTTCACCCGGAATGTAAGCGGTAACTTCAGTACCATTGCTCAAACGAACACGAGCAATTTTTCGAATAGCTGAGTTCGGTTTTTTCGGAGTGGCGGTGGTCACTTTAACACAAACACCGCGCTTGAAAGCGCTGCCTTTTTGCAACTCGGTTCGCTGGCGGTGCAGAGAGTCGTGAGTGTACTGCATGGCCGGCGACTTGCTCTTGGTGGTCTTGAAAGTTCGTCCTTTACGGACCAATTGATTGACTGTAGGCATAAATGTTTTTGTGTCGAAAGACTATCACGGGGCTTTTTTTTCGTCAACCCAGCGGTTTGCGGACAAATGAATGATTGATTTTTCAAGCTGGCGTGCGGAACAATGTTCAAGCAAACCAAGGAGTGTCCCGTTGGATCGCGCTCTTTGGTTGGATAATCCAACTAAAATCTGGCGATAGCCCTTTTGGGGATTTCGGGGACGGCAAACCTTGGTCGGCCGCACATTACCCTACTCTCACTTTCATTATAACGGAAAAGCGGCCAGTCGTAGACTGGCCGCTTAAAGGTAGAGGGGAATAAAGAGGGAAAAAGGGCAGAGGGTTGAGGAGTTCACTCCCGGCAGGAGGAAGCGCCACAGTCCGGGTAGGAACTGACGCCGAAGAACGAGCTGAGTTTGGCCTGGCCGTCCCACACCCCGAGGCAGGCAGAGTCGCCGCGGTACAGGGCGCCGACCGAACCTGGCAGATCCATAACATGCTCGCCCTCGCGCACGCAATCCGGATAGTGCAAGTAGCAACAGACGCCCACGAGATCCGTGCCCGAGAACTCGCCGTTCTTGAGTTCATCGCGACAGGTACTGGGCTTACGCAGGTGGTTATGGCGCCCGTCGTGCATGCGCACCCACTTGGGCGCCTGGGGAGCGGCGTGGCGCTCGTCGTATGGCTCGAGGGTCTGGTCATCGTAGACAAACTTGATGCCGATGAGCCGGCAGGTTTTGACGATGCTGTTCAGACGTGGCTCGAGGAGAACCAACAGGGGCTTGTCCGGATCGTCGGCCTTGAGGTGCTCGGGCACTTCGGGAATGGTCGCGAGGTAGCCTTCAAACTTGTCGAAGCCGAGCTCGCGGCCGAAGCCCTTGTCGAAGAACCGTTTGGCCTGAATAGTCCGGATGTCATCCTCGACTCCGCCGGCCACACCACCGGACTTGAGTCGGTTGATGAGCTCCTGCAGCTCATCGCGGTAACCGTTTCCGCCGTTCTTGACATTGGCCCGCTCGAGCTCGCGCAGGGACACCATCTGGTCGAAAGTAATGAGCTTCTTGGTCATCGAATCCTCCGAATCTTGGTATTTTGGCGGCGACTTTTCGGCGCCAAATTGCCCAAGATACAGTACGTATGGGTCCGCCATACACGGGTTTCCGTCGCCAAATCGCGACGAAATAACGCTTATTTATACCACATTTTCGCGGTTTGTCAACCCTCTTTGGCTAAAATTAGCAAAAATACTAACCCAAAACCGACCCCGGAAGGTCGGTTTGGTCCCGAATCCTAGGTTTTTAGATCAACGAAAAAATCAGGCTAAAAAAGTTCAGGCAGGAGCCGCCAAGTATGGTGTCGCAGACAAAGAATGAAGGGGCAGTGACGAAAAAGAAAACATTAAAAGGTGTTAGGAAGGAAATGACGATCAGGAGCAATAAGATTTGCGGGCCGCGCAAGGCCACGAAGTTACGAAGCTCCGCATATTTAGGGTGGTCAAACAGAGCGAAGAAGAGTTTGGAGCCGTCCAAGGGGTGAATGGGAATGATGTTGAAGAAGAGCAGGAAAAGATTCAACAAGATCATTAAGAAAAGGAAAATAGCGAGGAGATTCAAGCCATCGATAACGCCGTTGCCAAGCAAAAGCCGCAAAGCCAGACCGCAGGCGCTGGCCATAATTAGGTTCGACGCCGGACCGGCCAAAGCGATCTTCACACTGTCCCACTTTGGGTCTTTGAGATTGTAGGGATTGTAAGGCACTGGTTTGGCCCAGCCAAAGCCCACGACAAATAACATAATCAGACCAACCGGGTCGATATGAGCCAGAGGATTTAAGGTTAAGCGTCCTTCCCTTTCCGCGGTTCGGTCCCCGCGCCATTTGGCAACCAAAGCATGGCTGAACTCGTGAACGGTCAGCGAAAAGAAAATGGCTAAAGCCCAAGCCAGGGCCATGGCGGGTGAAGCAAGAAGGAGTTGAATAAACATAGTTAACGCAGGACGCCGCCCCATTCGATCACACTAAAGCCATGGTGCTTGGGGGTCGGCGGCAAGATTGGCGGGTTAGCTGGTTCCGGAGCATCTAGCTCTTGGTAATCCATGAGGATGCGCAGGGTCATATCGGGTTTGACGGACAGCGACAGGGGCGCGATTTGATCCATGACGTGCGTGCCGTGGAAGCCGATGCGATAATAAGGCGCGGCCTGCATGCGCGGATACCAGAATTCCATAAAGTCCGCGGTTTCTTTTTGATTCAAACCGAGGACGGCGAGTTTTTCGTTTAAGAAACTCTCAACATCATTCTTGGCTACAACCCAATTCTGTTCAGGTGAAGAATAAAGTCCGCCGATCCCCTCCCAAAATAGATAGGGATATTCTTGACCATCAACTTTGTTAAACAAAGTGCCGTCGGGATGAGCAATTACCTGCCAACCATCGTAATATTCAGGTTCGGTGATGGAGAATCCACCTTGAGGTTCAAGCTCGACAGAAATTTCCGTGGTTTCTTCCGGATACAAATAGATAACCGGCTTGCCGCATTCGGCCATGGGTCGAGCGTCGGTGCTGTGAGATAGAATGAGTCGGCCTTGGGAATCACGCCAGATGAACGCCGGGTGTGTTTGAGCAAACTCTTCAATAGTTTTATCTTCACCGTGGACATACTGCCAGGACTGAAAATAATAGGTGAAATACTCTGAACCATAATCAACCGGCTCGTAAATATTTATCAGATTGCCATTGGAGTCATGAAATTCACCGGTGATTGTAATCGGGCCAATTTCTTCTGTGGTCACAACCTCATCATATCTCATTAAGCCGCAACCACCGAGCTGGCCTCGCAAGTATGACTGGGTGTTTAAAATTGTATTTTTCTGATCATCAATATACCAATAAATTGATGGGGTGACTTCGGAAGAAACACCGATGAAGAAAGGCGATTCAGCAAGATACCAAATTCGTCGTCCGTCCTCACGAATAAGAAAATACTGTTCTGTTGAATCAACGAAATATATCTGTTGATTGTCTGGGGCCAAACCGGCCTTTTGGTATTCGCCCAAGTCGAGAGGTTCAAGATACGAGCCGATGTAAAGGCCCCGACCTAATAAATTCAAATTTGGCCAAGGAGCCTGATTTTGAGAAAGTTGAACCTGGTCTTCCAATTCAGGGATGACGAACTTGGTATTTCGGATAATAACTTCCGGGTTGATAAATCCTGACTCAAATAACTCATCACCCAATTTTGGAGGTTCATTGGTATAGCTCGTAAAAAAACTGAAGACTGTCTCGCTGTAACGATCCAGGAAAACTGCTGGCAGAGTTGGGTCGCCGGATGGGGCTTCAAGAAGATAATTATAATAATGGGAACTCCCCATTTCAGATAACGTAAATATGTGTAAATTCAACAAGTAACCTTTGTATTCACCATCGCGGACGACACCCAAAGTACGGGCTTCGAAACTGATATAATCGTTATTTTCGACATAATGATCTTTGACCCATTCATACATGTCAAAATATGTATTTTTGAGTTCTTGGTTGAAGGCAACTGATGCCGGCTTTAAAGAATTTTGCCAGTCAACATGAAGCGTCTGATAATTCGTGGGTAAATCTGCTGACTGAGATTCTTTGGGTTCATCCGGGATAATCTCTGGTACAGAAGATGAATCTAAAACTGGTTCAGGAGTAACTGGTGTCACTGCGACTTGTTGATCTTGATCAGAGCTAAACAACGAAGATAAATATGGCCACTGGCGCCCGATGATGAATGACAAGAAAGCCACTAAAACCAAAATGGCGGCGCCGATGATGATGGTGTTGCGGTCTTTAAAATTGAAGCCGGGCTTCTTGGGTTGGGTGCTCATAAGGAATGGTGATTAGGCCTTGTTGAATTTGTTGAGTTAAATCGGACGAAGAATTGGCAATTTGATTGAGAAGGGTTCGACTCTCCAGTCGATTCAGAGGAATCGGTTGCCCGTTTTTCGTATTGATAGGAATTAAGTAAATCTTAACAGCTTCGGGACTGATTGTCAGGCCAGCGGTGAGCGCGGGCCAGGTCGCGGGTAGGTTTTGGTCAAAAATAAAATTGCCCAAGGAGTAAATGACGATGCGATTGTTGATGATCTCGATGTTCTGGGCCACGTGCGGATGTGTGCCAATAATGGCGTCCGCGCCGGCCTCAATTAATTTTTGGGCCAGCGCGCGCTGGCCGGAAGTGGCCGCGGTTTGGTATTCCTCACCCCAGTGCGGCAAGGCGATGACAAAACAGTTATCGGCGTGAGCACGAACGGTGTCGAGGATGGCGGATTGGCTGGTGGTGAAACTGTTGAAACCGATGAGGCAAATGTTCTGTCCGTTGATGTTTTGTTTCCAAACTTGAGCGGGATCGTGCGGGTCGCCAAAATAAGGCAAACCGATTTCATTTAAATATTGATGGGTTTGGTTGAGGCCAGCGGTGCCGAAATCAAAAGCGTGGTTGTTGCCAAGGCTGACCAGATCCACGTATTGAGCCAGGGCAGACACGGCTTCTGGCGCGAAACGGAATTGGAATGGAGGTTCGATACTTCTGGCAATGCTGGGTTGATCCGTGACTGATCCTTCAAGGTTACCAATAACTAAATCGGCGCCAGAGAGAAATCGTTCCATATTTTTCCATGGGTACTGATAATCATCCCCCATCCACTGGCGCACGCCGCGGTCGAGCATAATATCGCCGACAAAATGCAAGGAGACAAGGGAATCGGTTTGGGAATCGCCTTGTGTGAAATAGCCGATGATGTGGCTGGTGTTGTCTTCATTTTTCAATCCACCCATCATCGTTAAAGAGTTTCCGTGATGAGTTTGGTGCCAGACTCCATCCCCTCGCTGGCGATTGACGGCCAGCAAAATTTGCATGACCGCATTGGAATCGATTTCCAGATCAAGGTCGGCTTGGCCGGCGGTCAAGGCGGATAAAGTGGTGGCATCGTGAAACTCGGACGCGGACGCGGGCAAATAATGGGACATGTCCATGCTGCCGATGATTAAGGCGTTGGGAAATTGATCAGCAATAGTGTCGGCGATGGAATTAATTTGTTCATCGGTGAGTGACTCAGCCAAGACAAGTGGAATGAGTTTCGCCGTGGGAAAAGATTTTTTGATAAACGGCGTGAGCGCGCCGATGCCATGCTCGCGTTCAAAAGCGATTTCTTCGATGCGGATTAAGGGCAAAGTGCGGTTGAGCTCCCGCACGGCTGATTCCTCTGTTTCTAAGATTCCATATGGAGTCTCCCAAACTCCATCGCTGATTTGGGCCGGCGAAAGGCCCATGGAAAAATGATTGGGCGAGAGAATGATGACTTGTTTGGCAGAATCGTTACCAATCGATGAAAACAGAGCGGCGATTTTGTCCGCGACCAAAAGATGATGGGCGGAAATGGCGGATTGAGCGGAGACGGATTTTACTTGGCCGGCTTTAGCATAGGCGCGATCAAAAAAAGCTTGATCATCAGCGCCGCTGGAGAAGACGGCCCGATCCGGATCAATCGTGTCTTGAGTGGCGACAGCGATGACCTGATCAACCAGAGCCCTCACGGCCGGAGCGGGTTGGGTGCTGAATAATCGGCCAAGATAAAAAGCACCCGAGATGAGCAGGGTGGCAAATAATAAAAACAGAATTGTTAGACGGGAAATTGGCACAGGCCTTTATTTTTTCGGCGGGTCCGGAACTTGAATTTTCTCAATTTGCGCGCCCACGTATTTCAATTTGGCTTCCAGATTTTCGTAGCCGCGAGCCAAGTGCTCGATGCCGGTCAGGGTGGAAGTGCCCTTGGCGGTTAAAGCGGCCACCACCAAGGCCAGGCCGGCCCGAATATCGGGAACCACCATATCGATGGCTTTGAGCGGCGTGGGCCCGTTGATCACGGCCGAGTGTTTGTAGTTATGGCCTTTGAAGCGGCAATCCACTTCACCCAGACAGTTGCTGAACAGGGCAATTTCCGCGCCCATTTGCATCAACTCTTTGGCGTAGCCGAAACGGCCTTCGTAAACGGTTTCATGAACCACGGAAGTACCCACGGCTTGAGTCAGCAAAACTACGAACGGCTGCTGCCAGTCCGTGGCGAAACCGGGATGGGCGTCGGTTTCCAATTCAATGCCTTGAAAACCATTGGGCGCCCAGACGCGAATCCCGTCTTCTTTGACCTCGTATTCCCCACCGATGCGGCGCACCATGTTGAGGAAAGTCATCAAGTGCCGATGTTCGGCATTTTTAATGAAGATATCGCCCTTGGTGCCCAAGGCCATGCAAGCGAAGGAAGCGGCTTCAATGCGATCGGGCATGACCGTGGCTTCGCAGCCGCGAAGTTTGGACACGCCGATAATTTCGTAAGAGCGGCCGGAATTGATTTGAATGATGGCGCCCATTTTTTGCAGAAGCATGATGAGCTCCATGATTTCCGGCTCACTGGCCGCGTTTCTGATGACCGTGCGGCCGTCGGCCAAGACCGACGATAAAATCGCGGATTCGGTCGCGCCCACGGAAGGATAAGGCAATTCAATGAGCGCGCCTTTGAGGCGGCCGTCCACACTGGCTTGGTAGCCATCGGCATTCTCTTTGACTCTGGCACCCATTTTTTTCAAAACCATCAAGTGCCAATTGACCGGCCGCGGGCCGATCTGATCGCCGCCGACCGAAGGCATAAAAGCCTGGCCGGCGCGGTGCAAAAGCGGAGGCAGGGTCAAAATACTGATGCGATTCTTGCGGGACTGCTTTTTGACTTGCGTCTGAGCAATGGTGGGGGTATGGATCTTGAGCGTGTGGGCATCGAGCCATTCAATTTTGGCGCCTACATTCTCGGCAATCTCGCAGGTAATTTCAGTTTCGCGCTGGCGCGGGACATTTTTAAGAATAACCGGCTCATCGGTTAAAAGACTGGCAATGATCATCTTCGAAGCCGCGTTTTTGGCTCCGGAAAGCACAACAGTGCCGTGTAAAGGCACTCCACCGGTGATGCGAAAGGCATCCATACGCTTTAGGTGAAGAATAAATTGAATCGCAGGTAGTCTAGCAAAAAGAACGGCTTTGTCAATCCGTTAGCGGTTGTCGCCATCACCCTGAATTTTGCCGCGCTCCAGACGAGAAAAGAGTTTATCAAGATTGGTTTGAGCGACATCATCCATGGACAAGTCCAGGTCAGTGCAAAGTTGAGCGGTATACCAAAGCACATCGCCAATCTCCTTGATAAGCAAATCTTTGCGCTCTTGATCGATGACGCCGTTGTTATCGCGAATAATTTTTTTCATCTTTTCCGCCACTTCCCCGGCTTCGCCCACCAGGCCCAAGACCGGATAAATCGGCAAACCTTTAAAATTGGCGGCTTCACCTTCGGTGTACTTAGCGGTTTTGCGGGATTCGGTTTGGTATTCGTTGAAGTCCATAGGAGCTAGAGGAGCTAATACTTATGATATGGGAGCTAGAGGAGCTATTCCAACTACTCAAGCCTAGCAATAATCAGCTGTCTCGACCAGCTGATTATTTCCCAGCACTATTGATGACTTTATCAAGAAAGGCCTGTTCGCTTTGGTGGGTGGCTTCCTCTCGGTTACCGCAAATTAATTTTTGCACGGTCTTGATACCACAGAATTGTAATGCGGCAGTCAGGTCTTTGGCCAGAGGTTCAATCTTTATCAGATACATCCAGGCCGGGCCGCCGGCCGTGACGAAGATTTTTGCGGTTTTACCCTTGAGCAAACCGTGCGGGCGGCCGTGCTGATCATAATAATAGGCGAAATGAGCGGTCAGGTTAACGTCCAGAAAATTTTTGAGGATGGCGGGCGCGCCAAACCACCAGACCGGAAAACAAAATACCAATTCGTCAGCGGCTTTGATTTTGGCTTGAAAATTTTCTAGAGTTTTAGTCTTTGGCCAATCAGAAAAATGCGCGTGGTCCTGGAAAGACAAAAACGGCTGCTGCCATTTTTTTGAATAGAGATTAATGATGTCCGCGGTTCCTCCGGTTTGCCCCTTGGCCTTTTTATAAGCCCGGGCGATTTGATGAGTGAACCCCTCGGCACTGGGGTGAGCAGTGATGATGAGAGATTTCATAAGTGCGTATATTTTATCAAAAATCCGCTGGTTGAACCAGCGGATTTTTGGTCGGGCTGACAGGGCTCGAACCTGCGGCCTCATGACCCCCAGCCATGCGCTCTACCTACTGAGCTACAGCCCGATTGATGGCATGCTAGCATATGAAGAAGCGCTTTTCAAGATATCGCTAACAAAAAACGACCGAGGAACGGTCGTTTTTTGGTCAAAGTCGCGGACACCGTGGACATGACACTGTGAACATGTCGAAACGCGGATCGGTCGGTGGCGATGATGAGTGCTTGTCGGACCCACCAGGCCAGTGCCAAAAAGCGTAAAGATTGATACCCGATACTATGACTCTCATAGCCTATCACGCGGAGCCATTAAAACAAAGCGTTGGATCGGCTTAATGTCCCCGTTTGATGCACATGTTTTTCCACAGCTTATACACTGACTCAACAAAAAGTCCCGCCAGACGGCAGGACAGAGACGCTTACTTTTTGACGGACCAACCCAGTTGCTGGGTCTTGGCGCGAAACAGCGGCTCGCGCACTTTATGGTTGCGCCAATTGATTCCGTAAATCCGCAAAGGAAAGAGCAAGGGAAAGAAGACTTCAATGCATTGGCGCAGCTTATAGAGGTCGTGGTTTTCCTCGTTCAAGGCAAAGCGCGAGGAAAAGTAGTCGAGGAAAGGAACGATTTGGATTTCGTAATGGCGGCGGTAAGAGTGCGGCCCCCAGACGACTTGGGACTTGATGGCCCGGAAAAACGGCGAGGACAGCTTGTTGCCGTTGTCCATGCGCCCGTTGCCGGAAAGATTGCCTTGGAAAGGCCCGACTTCGGCGCCAATCCGGGCCCCGATTTCTTGAATCCGTTCAGCCAAGGCATGGGCATCGGACTTGCTGGGCACCACGAACTTGATGCCGCAACGATCCCCGACCAGAAACGGGTCCGATTGATTCTCAACCAGCTGCCGCTGGATCTTGCGCCAGGTATCGAAACTGTATTTGCTTCGTTCGTGGACCAGGACCAAGCCGCCAGTGTTGAGCTGGCGGCAGGTAATTCCGTTGCGCCGCACATTCTGCTGGCTGCCGGTAAAGCCCACGTCAATGGCGGAGACCTCCTTGACGCGGTAGTGGTCAGCCGGGTCGTGCCGGGTCCAGACCGTGACGGTTCGGCTTTCCGAAGCGAAAAGATGGGCATCAAGCAGCTCGAGCAAGCGATTGAGATCCCGACCCACATTCTTATTGCTGTCGTCCTGGTCAATCGCCAACATGAAAGTGGCGATATCCAGCATGCTCACGGCTTCAAAGCGGCGGCGGCCGTCAAAATGCGAATCGCTGCCTGAGTTGATTAATTCAATCAGCTTGCTGATGCTCAAAGTGCTCTGAACTTCAGCGCGCAGCTCCAACACATCGAGATGGCCGGTGGCGTACTCCTTAATTAACGCTTGCCGGTGCAGCTGGAGGAAATTTAAAGAGGTTGAAAATTTCGTGCGGTCTTCCGGGCTCATTTCCTCGGACATGACCAAGCGCCGGCTCAAGGCTTCAGCCGACAAACGAAATGCCGGCTCCCCTTCCCGCAGGCGCTGCTGAAAGTCCGGGCCCGACCAGTCCTGTTGAAAATTAACAAAACGCGACCAAAGATGGATCGTGCGCAAGGCAGCCTCCATGGTTTAGGCAAAGAGCAGGCCGGTAATGTATCAAAAACAAAAAACAGGGTCAAGGAACCCTGTTTTCTTTTATCGCCTAAACCCCTTCGCCGAAAATATAGCGGTCCGTGATTTTTTCGTAACTGTAGATTTCATCATCCTGGAAGAAGCGTTTGATTTCAATGGCGGCATTCTCGGGCGAGTCGGAAGCATGCACGATATTGGAGGGCATGTTCATGGAAAGGTCAGCGCGGATAGTGCCGGCATCGGCCGCGCGCGGATTGGTGGAGCCAACGAGCTTGCGAACCTCATCGATACAATCCCAGCCTTCCAAAACCATGGCCGCCACCGGAGTTTGCTGCATGAACTTTTTCAAATCCGCAAAAAATGGTTTTTCCGTTAAGTGGGCGTAGTGCTCTTCGAGCAAGGCATCGGTCAAGTGGATGAATTTCAAACCGACAATTTTTAACCCTTTGCGCTCAAAACGGCCAAGCACTTCGCCGAGCAAATCGCGCTGCATGGCATCAGGTTTGATTAAGACAAGCGTTTTTTGGACTTCAGACATAGATGTGTTTTATTCCTTATAGCTGATTGGAAACTACCAGTTTTTTCCTAAAATGGCAATGGGGCCGGGAAAACTTCGGGTTCGCCCCCGCGGGAGATGAGGAGAATATCCCCGTCTTGATCCGTGCGGAACACGGTAATCCCCCGCTGGTTCAGGCGCTCAAGCACAGCCGGATGCGGATGGCCGTAACGATTATCGACGCCGACCGAGATGATGGCGATTTCCGGCGTCACGGCATTTAACAGGGCAACGCCGGTGGACGTCAGACTGCCGTGGTGGCCGACTTTAAGCACGTCCACGTCGCCGGCCAACGGCCCATAGTCAGGTTCTTGATCCGCGGTCGCGTCCCCGGCCAGAAGAATTGAGGTGTCTTTGAAGATTAACTCGCAGACCACGGAAGCGGCGTTGGTGTCTTTGATCATTTGACCGTCAAAGCCGGGCGCGGGCGAGAGCACACGAATCGTGAGTCCGTCAATTTGGAAAGTCTGGGGCGCGGCAATTATCTCATGCGCCGCGCCCTCGGCCACGATCGCGGCTTCTAAAGTCTGCATGGTCTGGGTCGGGCCATCCAAGCCGGTTTCGTAAATGGCCGCGACCTCATATCTTTCTAAAACCGGAATCAGGCCCGTGATATGGTCCGCGTCCGGATGAGTGAAAAAGATGGCGTCGATTGATTTATCCCAGGGCAACATGACCCCGCCCAGTTTTGACAGGACGCTTGAGCCCGGCCCGCCATCAATTAAGATTTGCTGATGATTGGGGGTCTCAATGAAAATGGCGTCCCCTTGCCCGACATCAAAAAACCAAACTTTGAGTTCGCGGCTCTGGCCCAAAGACTGATAGGACTCGAGAAAAAATATCGTAAAAGCCAAGGACAGCAAAGCCAAAGCCAAGACCGCTGGCTGGAGGGACGGCCGCGCTTTGGTTAAGCGCGACTTTTTTTGCTGCCGAGAAGTTTGGAGAGCCATAAGAAATAAGCGATGAAAGCGGCCGCGGCCGCGGCGAAGAAAGAAGAAGCTAGAGGATGCAAGCTGGCGTAGGGCAAGGCGCCGTACCAGACGATGAGATGGAGGATCAGGGACGAAATGATCCAAGCCGGCACGCTGATGATGATCGCCAGGTTAAGGTGGATGAAACTGGCGATAATGGCAGCTAGGGTCAAGGCCATTAGATACGGGAGGGCGGGTAAGATCAGGAAATTGACTAAGGGCGCGACTAAAGAAACGGCACCGAAGTGCCACAAGACGATGGGCAAGGTCAGGGTGATGGCGGCCAAGCTGGCCACGAAACTGTCGCGCAAGCCGAAGCGCTCGGGCAGGAAAGTAAAATACGGCTGCCATTTGGGCGTCAGGGCCAGGATGGCGAACGTGGCCACGAAGGAAAGTTGAAAACCGGGGTCGGATAAGAGGATTTTCGGGTTGGCCATGAGCAGCACGGCCAACACGAGCAAAAACATATTGGGCAAATATGGTTTCCGGCGAATACCCAGGCTGACTAAGACCAGGCCGGCCATCAGGGCGGCGCGCAGGACGGCCGGGGTGGCGCCGGCCATGATGACATAAACGCCAATGAGCAGGGCGGTCAGGATCAGGCTTTTGCGCCGGCCCAAACGCGTGGTCAAAATCCAAGACAGGAAGACAAAGGAGATGAGCGACACGTTAAAACCCGAGGCGGCCAGGATGTGAGAGGTGCCGGTGCGAGAAAAATCCTCCTGCAGGTCTCGTGATAATGATGAGCTGCCGCCGAATAGTAAGCCGGACAAGAAAGAAGCGTGCGGCTCGGCAATAATCAAATGCAGACGGCCAATCAAATATTGTTTAACGGAGAGAATGCCGGCCACCAGGCTAAAAGCCGGATCCGGTCGGCGTTCGATGGACTCGGGATAGTAGCAAATGGCCAAGATATCTTTGCTGGCCAGATAGCGATCGTAGCGAAAAGACTGGATGGGTTCGGGTTTGGCCAAACGGCAGCTGAAAGTCAGCCGGTCGGTCGGGTGATATTCCGGATACTGGGGCAAATAGACTAAGACGCGGCCGTATTTGGGCTGGTCGGCTAAGGAGACGTCTTTGAGCACGGCGCGCTGGCCGGATGAACGCGGTTCAACTTCCCCGCTGACCGTGCCGGTCACGCGAATCGCTCGATCCGGCTGTTCGATCACGGTTGGCATGTCCGGCGGCGGCGCGGTTTGGGTGAAACGAAAGATGCCAAAGACCAGAGCCAGCAAGATCAAAAAAATGACTCGATCATGACGGGTTTGAGAGAGGCAAACCGCGCCGGCCAGAATGATTATGGCAACTAATAAGTAATGCCAGGGTAGGGATAAAAAAAGCGGGCCAAGGAGAATTCCGAAACAAAAAGCGCCGGCCAGGGCGGCGAAGGTTTTAGAGGGCGAGGCGGTGAGGACGCGCCGGGAAATCATATCCCCACGCCGTGATACTCGAATCCCCACTTGGCCAAATCTAAATCAGCCAACAAATTCCGGCCGTCGAATATTTTAGGCTCAACCATGGAATCCAAAAGCGTGGGCCATGAAACTCCGCGGAACTCGGGCCACTCGGTTAAAATCAACAAAGCTTCAGCGCCCCGAGCCGCATCAATGGGCGTGGCCACAAATTCGATGCCGTCAGGCAAAACTCGGCGAGCGTTAGCCATGGCCTCGGGATCGTAGACGACTAACTCGGCGCCGCGCGCATATAACCTTTGGACTAAATCAATGGCCGCGGAGTCGCGAATGTCGTCGGTGTTGTTTTTAAAAGCTAAACCCCAAACCGCGAGTTTGCGCCCTTTAAGATTTACTAGGTTAGACTCAACTTTTTTAAAAAAGTTTTCTCGTTGACGATTGTTGGCTTCGATCACGGCTGAAAGCAGTTTAAAATCATAACCTTTGACCCCGGCCAATTGGCGCAGCGCGGAAACGTCTTTGGGAAAACAAGAACCACCATAACCCAGACCAGCTTTTAGAAAATGTGGACCAATGCGTTTGTCCAAGCCAATTGATTTGGCGACATCTAAAACATTGCCGCCGGTGCGCTCGGCAATGTTGGCGATTTCGTTGATGAAAGAAATTTTGGTGGCCAGAAAAGCATTGGCCGCGTATTTGCTCAGTTCCGCGGATTCGACGGACATCATCAAGCGCGGGCCATTAATGCCGTCGTGCAAACGATCGAGAATCATGAAGATGATCTCATCGTCACAGCCAATAACCACCCGGTCCGGGTTCATAAAATCCTGGAGCGCACTGCCTTCGCGCAAAAACTCGGGCACGGAAGCGATTTGCACCAGCGGCGATAAATCATCGCGGCCTCGCTCTTTCATGACCGAACGGATACGATCAATCACTTGGCGGTTGGTGCCCACGGGCACGGTGCTTTTGACCACCACGATGGCCTCGTGCTCCAAATTTTGACCGATGGATTCCGCGGCCGTGAACAGATAGGACAAGTCGGCTTCGCCATTCCGGCCCGGCGGCGTGCCCACGGCCAGGATGATGATTTCCGCGTCCGCTAAAACCTCGGCGATATTTGACGTAAAAACAACATGGCCGGTGTTCTGCATGTCATGCAGCAACTCGGACAGGCCGGGTTCGAAAAAAGGCGGCTCGCCCATGTCCAGGCGCTGGATTTTTGATTCGTCCGTGTCCACGCAAGCCACGCGGTGGCCGAGCTTGGCCAAGCCCAGGCCGCTGACCAGACCGACGTAGCCGGTGCCGATGATAACGATATTCATAGTGATTCGACCTTAGCAAAAATGGGCGAAAAAAACAAAAAGTCCCGGGCGAGAGCCAGGGACTTGGAGGAGAGTGGAAAGCTACTTTACAGTCTTGATCAACCCGCCACGAGTCGCCACCGCGGCGAATTGTTTCTTTTCGTGAGTGGTAAAATCAGTGTGCATTATGACCTGTCGACTATCTCTAGCATCGAACCATACAAGAACAGGAACTTGAGCTGTAAAGTCGTTGTCCAAATATCTGTCCGCATCCGGACCAGTAAAAACATGGCCTCCAGCACTCTCTCTGTTTCCAGAGAATATATGAGTACCAGCCAAAATCATGGCTCGAAGATGCTCTGAACCCTTCCGAAATTGGGGTTGGGGTGAATACTGCACGACGAGATGCAGTCCTTCCAGAGCAGTGAGGCCAACTTCATCATCTGGCATACCTGACTGTACCTGCCTGACAGTTTGGCTCAAATAACGCTGACCGTCTTGGAAATAGACAACGTATCTCTTGGGAATATCTTTGGAAAGATTTGTGTAAGGGGGAGAAACAAAATCCTTCAACCATTCCTGATTACATCCGCCACGACGCTGAAAGGCGAAACAAAGCCGTTCTTCCCCTTTGACTTTAGCGGATATGAGATAATAATCGGTTTCAGTGGACTTGTTGAGTAGGCCCTTGGTAAGAGCAAGAAGTCTGTGCAGATCGATCGTCCGATCGACTAGCAACACGCTGTCGAAACGGCCTGCATACTCGGACGGCTGTTCGACAGTTTCGCCCCAGATGGCTCGATACTCCTGGGCCGACATCCCTTGGCCGTGATCGGTCACCTGATGGTATCCGGCCTCGATCATGGCCTGGACTTGGCCGGTGATGTCGATGACACGGCTAGATGACTCCGGGACATCCGATGACTGGCTTCGGGATGGGGTTGGTATGAAGATGAAAAGAGCCATGAGAAGCGCGTACAGCTTGTTCATTGGACACTCCTTCCTGCGTCTTGCAGGCAGGCAACTGTACCAAAAAAAACGGCTTGTCAAGGGCCGG
>JAHJAM010000062.1 GCA_018814025.1 Patescibacteria group bacterium
AGGCCAGGTTTTTATTTTATAACGATTGTGACACAAAATCGCGTACATCGTTTCGGTTCCGTAGGGGCGGACCCATGTGTCCGCCCTATGAACGCACAAAACCCATGTGTCCAACCATGGGAATGTAAAAAAACGGTTCGTTTAAATAATGTCGGTAATATGGTTCATGAATATTGGAATAAAATACAAAATCATTTTCAATTTATTAAATTGCATGATTTTATTGTTATGCCAGACCACATTCATGGCATAATTGAAATTAATCGTGATCATCAAATAAATGGGCGGACACATGGGTCCGCCCCTACGTTATCGACGATAATACAATGGTTTAAAACAAAAACAACCAATCAATACATTTATTGTGTGCATGCAAAATTATGGCCACCATTCGAAACACGATTTTGGCAACGAAATTATTATGAACATATCATTCGCGACGAGGACGATTATCTAAGACTCGTAGAATACATACAATGCAATCCTGCAAATTGGGATTGTGATGAATTACGAAAAAAATAATCCACACCTTTTGTTCAAAAATTTGGACAGCGGAATCAGGCGCAGTATCAGTTATCAAAATTTTCAAAATTATAAACCTGTCCACGACCACGGACAGGTTTTTGAGTTTTTAACATTGCAACGTCGATGAATAATTAATACGGTGGAAATAGACGCAGATGACACATGTCTGGCCATTGCGCACAGAAAGTGAACTGGGAGGGTACGAATCATTTTTGAGTGCGGAGCGCTGGATTACTGGCTGCAGGTCTCTAAGGGGAGTGGAGATCTTTGGCCTTTAGTCATCTGTCCCTTGGCGGGAATATTAAATAGGATTCCCACCCGGCAGGGGGCAGATTTCACTGCCTCGCATCACAAAAAGGTGCGAAATGGACAGCACATATTGGTTCTTTTTTCTGGCATTGGTGTTCTTGGCTGGGTGTTTCCAGACTCGGGATTACTCCAGCCACTACGATCCGTACGGCGGACAGGACGTCGTCTACGTGGACTTGCCATTTGCTGCTGGATATCAGTCGCAGTGCGTGCAGGGCGTGGGAGGCGAGTACTCGCACATGCTCGAGTGCACGCTTTACGACATCGACATGGACACGCCAAACGACAGGGACGACTTGGTGTTCGCTCCGGCAAGCGGAACCGTGTACGTCCACAGTGAAAGTCTGACGTCTGGGTTTGGGTTGCACATCAATCTGGACTTGGGTGACGGCACTTACATAATCCTTGGACATCTGGATTATGTGTTCGTCAGTAGTGGCCAGCAGGTTACTGCCGGAGAGATTCTGGCGTTCGAGGGAACCACTGGATATTCCACGGGTGACCATGTTCACATGGGTCGCCACTTGGGTGATGCCTCTTTGGGTGGTGGAAGTGGAACCTCGGTCATGGGTCTAGGACTGCATGTTCGCGATACGTCTGGGATTCAGCAGGAAGATTTGTTGACCTACGAAATGTGGTGCGATTTGGCCTGGGGACACAGGTACGAGTCGCAACTTCAAGTCGCGATGTGGCACCCTGACGGCGCTTTGCTGACGACTCCATACGACGGAAATATCTATCGCAAGGAACGTGGCGCATTGCGCCGATTCTACAGCGAAGATCACATGTTGATGTCGGGGCAGGATTACGATGATGTGATTCTGATTTCCGGTGAGGAATTCAGCTGTTACAGCATTGGTACTCAGCTCAAGGACGAATTCGTCGGTGCAAGGATTGACCAAGATGACAATGTCTGGTTGCTGTACGAAAATCGAACCGACGGTGTGCGCGAAAGGCGCATGGTTCCGCAACAGGCGTGGAGTGAAATTCTGCAAAGCTGGGGTTTTGGCCTCGACTACATCGCGAAGCTGGATTCAGAAGGCGCTAGTTTGTCCACCTTCGACATGGTAGACGAATACGCAGTGTTCCGCGACGGAACTTTGCTGACCGAAGTTGGCAAAAGTGACGTTTACTTCGTCTCGGGCAAGGTCGCGATGCCAATCGTTGACTGGGATACGTACCTTCTGATGGGTTTGTGGAACCACGAAATCATTCAGGTTCAGCCTGGCGTGGTCGAGTCGGTTTTCATGCGTGTGGGTGACTGCACTACTGGGAAGTGGTGCATTACTAGGTCAAATGTTCTTGACTGCGGATACGATTTCGCAGATCTGTACACGGAACTCGATGACTCGCAGGACGACAAGGAGGATAGCGATGATAACGATTCTGGTGGTGATGACGAAGACGATCAGGACACTGACGTCCCGGTGGATGATTCGACG
>JAHJAM010000020.1 GCA_018814025.1 Patescibacteria group bacterium
ACCCGCGGCATGCGGACCCTGAAGAAATGGGATCAAGAAGGCAAGAAATACGACTTAGCCAAAATGTCCAAAGAAGCCCTGCAGTAAAATCAAAAAACACCCCCGGCGGGGTGTTTTTTAGTTCTGAATTAATGATTCGAGCCGTTGAATCAGGTCCGACAGTCCTTGCCGGCTCTGGCAGGAAACGACTACATGCGGCAGATGGTGGCTGAAGCGAGCCAACAATTCATTCAACTGAACGCGGGAGATTTGATCCGCTTTGTTGAAAACCAGCAAGCGCGGGGTGTTCTGGATTTTCAGGCGGATCAAAATATCTTCCACGACTTGGATTTGTTGCAGCACGTGCGGATCCGCAACGTCAATCACATGGAGCAAGGCGTCCGCGTCCACGGCCTCGGATAAAGTTGAGGCAAAAGCATTTAAAAGTTCGGGAGGCAAATGTTTGATAAAGCCAATGGTATCGGAAAGCAAAACTGATTCTTGCCGATCCGGCAAATACAGCTGGCCCACGCGCGTGTCCAGGGTGGCGAACAGCTCGTTGGCCGCGTATTCTTGGCGGCCAGTTAGAACATTGAGCAGGGTGGTTTTGCCCGCGTTGGTGTAACCGACAATGGCAATAGTTTTCAGGCCTTGGCGCTTTCGACTCTGCCGCTGGGTGGCGCGCACGCGCTGATACTTTTCAAGCTTCTCTTTGATCTTGCGTTCTTTCTCTTTCAAGTGGCGCTTCATGATTTCGATATTCGTCTCCCCCACCCCAACCGTGCCAATGCCGCCGGCCTGGCGGGACAATTCCATGCCCATACCGAAAATGCGCGGCCCCATGTGGCGCAGGCTGGCTAATTCAATTTCCAAACGCGCCTCGGTGGTGCTGGCGTGTTTGGCGAAAATTTTTAAAATTAAATCTAAACGATCCCAAACCTGCAGGCCGGATTTGCCGATCACCTCTTGAATATCATAACTTTGCCGAGGCTTGAGTGCATCATTGACAATGAGGAGTTTGGCGCCGAGTTCCTTGCCCTCTTGGGCGAGTTCCTTAACCTTGCCGGTACCGATGTAGGTTTTGGGATGCGGAGCAAAACGCTTTTGATATTTTTTGACAATCACAATGCCGCCATAGGTGTTGACCAGGTTTTCCAATTCTTCCAGACGCTCCAAAGAATGCCGGGCCAGCATGCGCGGGTGGATGAGATCAATGAGGATGGCTTTAGTTTTGGCAATCGGTTGATTCATACAAAACTCCTCCCGCCTGGGCGGGAGGAGTTAATTCGTGTTTCTTAGAGAACGGCATCCTTGGCAGCCTTGGCCACGCGGAACTTGACCACGGTCTTGGCTGGAATCTTGATGGATTCGCCAGTAGCCGGATTGCGGCCCATGCGTTCTTTACGGTGAACTTTGACGAACTTTCCGAAGCCCGGGAGAACAAATTCTACGTTGCTCTTAACTTCGCGATAGGCGAGTTCAGTGAGCTTATCAAGGAAATCTTGAACATCTTTCTTAGACATAGCGACTTCCTCGGCGAGTTTAGCCATCATCTGGCTCTTGGTCATTTTAGCCATAAAACGTGTAAATATTTTTTAGACATTAATTATTGCAAATATCCTAGCAAATATAAGGATTTTTGGCTATCCCCAGTTTTGAGCGAGTGGATAAATCCCTATTGACTAAATAAAGCATCACTGCTTATCCGGATGTTCGGCAAACCAAGCCCGCGCTTGGCGCAAATCCTCAGCAAACATGACTTGGATTTTAGCATCGCTTTCCCAAGGCACGCTATCGCGCAATTTATCGTAAACATGCACTTCCAAGGTCCGGCCTTCCAGATTATCGAAATGTTGATCAATTAAGTGCACTTCCAGGCGCAACCGGGCCCCGGTGCGGCCGTCAGTGATCACAATCAGCGAGGGGTAATTCTTGCCCTCAAACTCGGTCATACCGGTATAGATGCCTAAACCGGGAATAATTCCGCCTTGTTCAATACTAACATTAGCCGTGGGACAACCCAGGCTGGTAGCAATCCCCGCTCCTTTTTCAACTTTGCCGATAAATACTAATTCTTGCATATTGATAAATCGCGACTCCTATTTTCTGCATACCAAATTTCACCGAGTTTGCCAAGCGTTATTTGGCTTGTACGACAAGGGTTAAAGCTCGTTTAATGATCGGGATCATGTCTGAATAATCGGATGATTTGAGCAATTGCTGGGCGGAAACCCATTTGGCTTGATAGGAATGCTGGCCCGGATCCGGATCTAACACAGCATCGGATTTGGTCTGAAAGAGAAAATAATATACATCCTTGTGCACTAACCGGCCGTTTTTCTCAAACCGATCGCGAAACCAGATGTCGATTTTTCCCAAGGGTTCGAGCAAGCGAATTTGTTCCAAACCAAGTTCTTCCAGAGTTTCGCGGGCCGCGGCTTCAGCCACGGCTTCGCCAGCCTCAACTCGGCCTTTGGGAAAGGTCCATTTATCGTAGGAATCCAGCATGACCGCGAATTGCAGACCGCGAGGCGTGCGGCGAAAAACCAAACCGCCGGCGGAAACTTCGCGCTCCGCTCTTTCTTTATTCGACGGTTTCTTCGGCGGAGCCGGCGGCCGGGATGATTTCGGGGTGCTGGATGACTTCGATGGCTTTGTCTTTCTGCGGGTCGAGTTGGGCATTAAAGTCTTCTAAAGTGTAATCAACGATGATATCCGGGGTGATGCCGGTTTTATTGATGCCGCGGCCTAGAGGCGTGAGCCATTGGGCAATAGTGATTTTGACGGCTGAACCGTCAGTCAATTCCCGATAATCTTGGACCGAACCTTTGCCAAAAGTTTGCGTGCCAACCACGGTGGCCAAGCCGTAATCCTGCAGGGCGCCGGCTACAATTTCCGAGCCGGAGGCGCTGCCGCCGTTGACTAAAACCACGGTGGGAAGAGAGGCTAAGCGCGGGGCGATCGTGCCTTTAAACACCTGTTCTTCGCCCATGCCTTTTTCAATGACCACGGGTTCATAACCGGTCCAAGCCGAAGCCACATTCACGGCCGTGGTCAGCAAACCGCCGGGATTGGAACGCAGATCAAGAATCAAACCTTGAACATCACCGGCTGAGATTTCATTAATCGCATCAATGAACAGGCGGTTGGTGTCGCCGTTAAAAGTGTAGATGCTGATGGTGGCAATCTGGAGTTCATCATCAATTTCCCATTTCAAACTATCGATGGTGATTTTGCCGCGCACGATCGGCACTGCCAAAACATCGTCTAAGCCGTCGCGAGTAATGGTTAAGACCACGGTGGTGTCGGCTTCGCCGCGAATCAGCATCACCGCTTCTTCAATGGTCATGCCCGCGGTTTCGGTTTCATCAATCAACAGAATGCGGTCGCCTGGCATGAGTCCGGCCTTTTCGGCGGGTGTACCCGGTAAAGGAGCAATGATTTGCAATTGATCGTCGCGCAGGCCGATTTCCGCGCCAATGCCTTCAAATGAACCATCGAGGTTGGATTTGAATGATTCGGCTTCTTGGGGCTCAAAAAACACGGTATATGGATCGTCGGTGGCCGCGACCATGCCTTTGACCGCGCCGTAATAAAGATCTTTGTCCGAAACCGGCTGTTCGTAATAAATTTCTTTAACCAAATGCCAAACATCCCAGAACATGCGGAAATCAACATCATCGGCCAGAAAATCCGGAACATCACCCTGAGACAAAACCCGCCCTTCGCCGGCTGGCATTGCGGAACGAATGCCTTGCTGGCGGCCGAGAAAAATTCCGCTGGCAAAAGCGATAACAACAAAAAGGATCGTGACCAAGATCACGACTGTCCAAGGCATTTTTACAACGGATTGGTTGGACTGATTGTCCATCATAAGTATCTCTAAGAATACACAAGAAAATAGCGAAAGTCAAAATATGGCCGGACACGGCTTGACTGATGCTAAAATTCTGTTAAACTAGCCAATTACTGAATATTCTATGGGCATCAAAACGCGAAAAATTCTATACTTCACTTTTCTGGCGGCTTTTTTCATCAGCGCGCCACTGGTGGTTTTGTATACGGCCGGCTACCGCTATAATTTCGGTTCGGGAAAAATTGTCCAAACCGGCGTGTTATCCGTGACCAGTGAACCCAAGGGCGCGGATATTTTTATTGATAATGAAAAACAACGCAGCAAATCCCCGGCCGTGATTGATAATGTGTTTCCGGGCGAGCATGAAATCCGCTTGGAAAAGGACGGTTATTTGCCGTGGGGCAAAAAATTAACGATTCAGGCCAAAGAAACCACTTTTGTGAATCAGGTCGCACTGTTCGCCGATCAAGTGCCGGAGCGGCTGGTGGGCGATGAAGCGCTGCGCATTTATCCGGGTCCGGCGGGCAAAATTTTTGCCTATCTATCAGTCCAGGATAGCTGGAATGAGCTGTGGATTTACCATACCAATACTTCGGATGATCAATTATTAGCTCGCCTGCCGCTGGGAGCGGCTCAGGAATTAACGGTTGCCTGGTCCGCGGACGGATCATATTTAAGCTTGCAGGGCGCTTCCCTATCTTTGATCAATACGGAAACCGCAAAGAATTACGACTTATCCAATGCCGCGCCGGGCTGGTGGGACGCGGAGCACGGCGACACTTATTATTTTTACCAAAATAACATATTGAAGTCCGTGCGCCTGCCGGGCGAGGAAACAGCGCAAATCAAATTAGTTGAGGCCGCGGTTAAAAGCTCGGGCAATGATTTGATCATGGCTCAAAAAATTGATAACCGAGTGGTGGTGGCGCGCCGGCAAGGCGAAACAGCCAATATTCTAGCATACTTGCCTTTGGGCGATTATTCTTTCCAGCCCAGTCCGAATCAGGATTTACTACTGCTCGAAGATAAAAAACGACAACGGATCTTTTTGATTGACACCCGGTCTTCGGAACAGCCAATTCTGTTAAATAGCGTGGCGGTTTTGTGGCAATGGTCGCCGGACGGACGCCGTTTGCTTTATAGCGATGGGTTTGATTTGCATATTTATTTTTTGAACGATTATTTGGATGAAACTCTGACCCGGCTTTCTCAACCGATCACGGGCCTGGCCTGGTATCCGCCGGCGCAGAGCGTGATATTTTGCCAAGACAATCAAGTGACGGCCGTGGATTTAGACCGACGCCAGGGCTACAGTTTAACCGCCTTGGTTGCCGGTTCGGATTTCAATGATTTACTGGTGGATCCGCGCGGCCGGGCCGTGTATTTTTATGGACAAGTGGGTGAAGAAAAGGGCGTGTGGGCGAAAGGGCTGTTGAGATAAAGGGGGGGTAGGAGATAGGAGAAAGTAGAATCGCTCGCGTTGCTCGCTGTAGAAAGTAGAGAGTAGAAAGTGGACGAGTGTAATAACAAACCCCCTAGGAAAAATCTAGGGGGTTTTCTTTCTACTATCTACTTTCTTCCTTTCTCCTCTAATACGTCGCCGTAGCAATGAAAGTTAAAGTATCCGCGTAATCATCGTGGGCCGGGGTGGTGGAAGAGATGGAAGCGGCCACGCGGATTTGGGCTTGGCCTTCAAAGATGGGAGCGGAGCCGGAAG